>NZ_CP090958.1:0-311424 GCF_025787225.1 Saxibacter everestensis | reverse complement strand
GCCCTGCAACAGGAAAGGGGCGTACTCAATTATGGTCGACATGCGAAGGGCCTAATCTGGTAGTCCTAGCCTGGGTTCTTGCAGAGCTCCTCCGCCGTCACCCCCTTGACCACGGTCGGGTCGAAGCCCCACTTCTTCAGGATCTCGTCGAACTCACCGGTTTCCTTGAACTTCTTCAGCTCCGCGTTGTATGCCTCCTGCAGCTTGGTGTCGTCCTTCCGGAACGCCGCGCTGGATCCGGTCTTGGGTGCATCTTCGACCGGCTCGGTAATCTCCATGTCCTTGTCGTCCTTGAGCAGATCCTCCAGCGAAAGCGTCGGCAGCAGGAACGCGTCCGCACGCTTGGCTTTCACTGCCTCGATGCCGCTCCGTGCATCCTTGACCACCACCTGCTGGTCGGTCGGCACTTTGGCGGTCTTCAGGATGCCTTCCTCGAAGCCGCCGGTCAGCACGGCTATTTTCAGATCCTTGTTCGCCAGAACATCGGCAACCGTGGTGATCTTCTTCGGATTGCCCTTCGGCACCCCGAAAGACTCGGTGGAGACGATAACCGGCTCGGCGTACGCGACGGCCTCACAGCGTGACTGCTTCATGAACAGGCCGGCAGCGATCACGTCCCAGCGATTCGCGTTCAGTCCGGGAATCATCGAGTCGTAGGTAACCGTGGTGCCCTGGATCTCCTTGATGCCGAGCTTCTTGGCCACGGCAGCCAGGATGTCAGGCTCGACGCCGGTGACGGTTCCATCCGCCTCGACCTTGGTGTACGGCGGCTCATTGGCGATCGCCACCCGGAGGTACCCCTGCTCCTTTGCCTTTGCCAGGGTGTCCGGAGCAGCTCCTCCCCCTGGCTCAACCTTGGAACAGCTGGCCAGCATTGCGGCCATCGGTATTCCAACTGCTGCGGTTCCGACGCTGCGAAGAACATTGCGACGTGTAAGGTCACCGGTCATAACTAGCTCCGTTCGATCGTTTAAGAAGGTGCGATTCAGCGGATGTTTGACTCCCTGCGAGACCCGGAATCCTCAGCTACGTTTCCGGTCCTTTTCGCCGAACTTAATCACGGCCTATTGGATTGTCAACAATTTACTGACATCATGCAGTTATTCGTTACCATCCAGTGACCAAGCACGTGAGAGGTGTCAAAGTGACTACGCCAACCATCGGTCTGCTCTACCCCGGCGTCGGCGCCGACGACGACTTCCCCCGGCTGGAACAGCGGCTCGCCGGTACGCTTCGGCTCCCCGTGGCGTATACCGCGGGCGGAGACGTCGCGCACGAAGTCGACGAGTTGCTGGCCGTTGGATCGGCTGCCAATCTGGCAGCCGGCGCAAAGGAAATCCTCGCCGAGTCACCGGACGCCATCGTCTGGACCTGCACGTCCGGCAGCTTCGTCTTCGGTCTCGAAGGCGCCAGGCAGCAAGCACAGGAGATCACCGACCTGGTATCCGTGCCGGCGTCATCGACATCCCTGGCGTTCGCGGCCGCCTGCCATGCACTCGACGCCAAGGCGGTCAGCGTGGCGGCAAGCTACCCGGAAGACGTCGCGCGCCACTTCGCCAAGTTCCTAGCCGACGCCGGAGTCCAGGTCCTGTCGATGCGCAGCCAGGGAATTGCGACCGCCGGCGAAGTCGGCAAGCTGGGCAGACAACAGGTGATCGAGATGGCGCAGGCCGCGGATCACGAGGACGCCGCCGCAGTGCTTATCCCGGACACCGCAATGCACTCGCTGGATTGGATCGAGGACATCGAGCGCGAACTCGGCAAGCCGGTGCTGACCGCCAACCAGGTCAGCGTCTGGGAAGGGCTGCGGATCGCCGGTATGCCGATGCGGATCAACGAGCTGGGAGCGCTGTTCCGGCTGTAGTAAGCGTCAGGCCGGTGGGCAAGCGACGCTCCGGTAGCGGCGCCCGGCATCCGGCCGCCAACAGCGGCGGGCGTCGCGCCGGCGGGCGTTGCACCGTCGGGCGTCCGGCTCCGGCATCCGGCCGGCAGGCGTCGCGCCCGCGAGCGCCGTACCTCCGGCATCCGGCCGGCAAAGGGAAGCTCCACCGCGGGCGAGCGCCTAGGCTCAGGTGCTATGGAACCAATGGCAGCAGGTACCTCGTATGCGGGCTATCACTCCATCGCCGTGCCGGTCGGACATGAGCTCGAAGTGAAACGTTCTCGTTTCATCGCCGAGCTCGCCCCGGTTGAAACCGAAGAGGCCGCTCGCTCGTTCATTTCGGCTCAGCGCCGAGTCCACTCCAAGGCCAGGCACCATTGCACGGCCTTCGTGCTCGGTGAACGGTCCGAGGTGCGACGGTCCAATGATGACGGCGAGCCGTCGGGCACCGCGGGACTTCCCATCCTCGAGACGCTCACTGGCCGAGGGCTCAGCAATATCGTCGCCGTCGTCATCCGCTATTTCGGCGGCACCCTGCTCGGCACCGGCGGCCTGATTCGCGCTTATGGCGGCGCGGTCAGCGCCGCGCTCGACCGGGCTGCCATAGTCGACTGGCGTCCCGTGCAGTCCCTGACGATAACCGCCGACTATTCGAACGCCGCCCAACTGGAGAAGCTGATTCACGAACGCAGGTGGACCCTGCTGACGGCCAACTACGCCGCGGAGGTCACTCTCAGCTTCGGCGTCCCGCCCGGCGAGGCTGATGCGGCAGGCCTCGCTGTGCAGGATGTGAGTTCCAGGCACAATCTGCCGACCATCGGTTCTGTGAGATACGTGAAATCTGACTAGACTCGTAAACCGCTTCACACCTCACCTACAACCTTGGGATTCGCAATGAGCATCTTCCGCGTTAAGTCCATTGAACGTTCAATGGAAGACACCCAGGAAGAGGGGCATAAACTACGCCGCTCCCTTGGCGTGTTCGACCTCACGATCATGGGCATTGCCGTCGCCGTCGGAGCCGGCATCTTCTCGGTTGGCGCCACTGCAGCCGCCAACTACTCCGGCCCCAGCGTCATCCTGTCATTCATCATTGCCGGAGTCGTTTGTGGCCTGGCGATGATGTGTTACGCCGAATTCGCCTCAACCGTTCCGGTTGCCGGATCGGCCTACACCTTCTCGTACGCGACGCTCGGGGAGTTCGTTGCCTGGATCATCGGCTGGGACCTGATCCTCGAACTCCTGACTGCTTCGGCGGTGATCGCCAAATTCTGGGGGGTCTACCTCGGCACCACGTTCGACCTTTTCGGGCTCCAGATTCCTGTCTCCGTCGACCTCGGCCCGGTGACCTTCGAATGGCCGCCGGTCTTCATCGTCACAGTTTTCACGATCCTGCTGGTCCTGGGAACAAAGCTCTCCAGCCGGGTCAACAGCGTCGTGACCCTGATCAAGGTCGCAATCGTCGTCTTCATCATCATCGTCGGTTTCTTCTTCGTAAAAGCCAAGAACTACACCCCATTCATCCCGCCGGCGCAGCCCGCCGAAGGCGAAGGCGACGTATGGACTCAGTCGTTGTTCTCCTTCCTTTCCGGAGCCGAGCCGACAACCTATGGCGTCTTCGGCATGCTTGCCGGCGCGGCTCTGGTGTTCTTCGCATTCATCGGCTTCGATGTCGTGGCCACCACCGCCGAGGAAACCAAGAACCCGCAGCGCACGCTGCCGCGCGGAATCTTCGGCGGCCTCGCCATCGTCACGGTGCTCTATGTCGGCGTCACCCTGGTGGTGACCGGAATGGTTTCGTACAAGGAGCTGGCCGCCGTTGAGACGCCGGACCTTTCCACCGCATTCGAAATCGTCGGTGCCACCTGGGCCGCTCAGATCATCTCGATCGGCTCGCTGATCGGTCTGACCACCGTGCTGATGGTGCTGCTACTTGGTCTGTCCCGGGTCGTATTCTCGATGAGCCGCGACGGCCTGCTGCCGCGTTCATTGAGCAAAACCTCGGAGAAGCGTGGCACGCCGGTACGCCTGCAGATCATCGCCGGCGTCATCGTGGCCGGAATCGCCGGCTTCACGAACGTGGAAGCGCTCGAGGAAATGATCAATATCGGCACGCTTTCTGCCTTCGTGCTGGTCTCCATCGCCGTGCCGATCCTGCGCAAGCGTCGTCCGGACCTAAAGCGCGGCTTCACCGTGCCGCTGAATCCCTTCGTGCCGATCCTCTCCGCGGTGCTCTGCTTCTACCTGATGACAAACCTGTCAACGCTCACCTGGACGCGTTTTGCCATCTGGCTCGCTGTCGGCCTGATCATCTATTTCAGCTACGGATACCGGCACTCGGTGGCCCGGAGCGAGGAGCGTGCGGCCGCCCGGACCTGACGCACCGGAGCCACGGTGGGTCCGGCGCTCGTCGCCGGGCCCACCTGGGAAGGATCGCGGCCCGGGTGCAAGAACGCGCTCGAATTCGCGCGCGGTCCTGCACAAAGCTCGCAGTCCTGGGCAGCCAGGGCGGAGAAGTCCGCGGGCCTGCACGAAGTTCGCGTCCTGCGTCGCCCGGATAGCGCTAGTCGCCGCGGGCGACGCGGGCGAGCCGCGCATCCGTGAGCATGACGACATCGTTCGGCGCCACCTCGACGTCGAGACCGCGACGGCCACCGGAGATCAGGATCCGATCGAAGGCCAGTGCGGAGTTGTCCAGCACGGCGGGCACCGGCCTGCGCTGGCCGAACGGACTCATCCCCCCGACGACGTAACCTGTGCGCCGCTCAGCCTCGGCGACGCCGGCGAGCACCGCCTTCTTGCCGCCGATCGCAGCCGCAAGCGCCCGCAGGTCCAGTTGGGCGCTGACCGGGATGATGGCCATGACGAGTTCGTCGTCCACCGAGATCAGCAGGGTTTTGAAGACGCGCCGGGGATCGACACCGAGCTTTGCGGCAGCTTCCGTTCCGAAACTCCGGACGGCAGGATCATGGTCATAGGCGCGCACCTCGAACCTGATACCTGCTGTCTCCAGAACCCGGATAGCCGGGGTTCCATTCGTGCTCCGCGTCTTCGTCATCCGTCTGCTACTCACTGTCGACTCCGTTCCCCTCGAGGCTATCTGCCCTCGTCCTCAGCCCGATAGTCGCCACCGACCGCCGGTCAAGGGTGGGCCGCCACTGCGTCGGAATGAGGTCGCCAAGGAAGGCGTATTCGCTCCGCAGCCGCTTGTCGCCAACCGCCCGCATCTGTGCGTACCAGATGGCGATATCAGCCCAGCCCGGAGCGCTCAGCGATCCCCCGATGTACTGGACGGAAAGCGCCGCGCAGAGGTTCGCCAGACGCAGCCGCTGAGAAAGTGGCCAGCCGGCCAGCGTACCCATCATCAAGGCGGCGCCGAAGACATCCCCGGCTCCGGTCGGATCGACCGCGTCCATCGCAAGCCCGTCGACTTCGGCTTCCTCTCCGGTACCGGAATCGATGGCGATCGCACCGTGATCCCCGCGGGTCACCACCGCGAGCGGCACCCGTTCGGCCAACGCCTTGCAGGCGCCACGCGGATCGTCCTGCCGAGTGTAGGCAATCGCCTCCCGGGTATTCGGCATGAAGGCATGACAGTGTTCAAGGCCCGCGAGAGTCTCTTCGGACCAGACGAGCGTTGAGTCCCAGCCGACGTCGGCGAAGACCAGGGCACCGGCCGCGGCGCGGTCGCGCACCCAGGTCGGAAAGCGCGTGGACAATGGTGCGAATACTGCAGCCGATTGCGGCAGCCGCGCGGCGAGGTCGGCGACTGGAACCGGAGCCTCGTGTTCGTGCGTCATCATGCTTCGGTCGCCGGCGTAAGCAGCGGATACCGTCACAGGGGAATGCCAGTCCGGCACCCGGTACGAGGCCGAAAGGTCCACCCGCTCGCCGGTCTCGAGTGTTTCCCAGCAGAAATCGCCGTATACATCTTCGCCGAAAGCCGACGCGAGAGTTGTGCGCAGGCCGAGCCGGGCGGCCGCGACGGCCAGGTTGGCGGTGCCGCCGGGACAGGATCCCATTCCCTGTGCATGCACCTCGGTGCCGGGATGCGGGTCTCCGCCCAGTCCGGTGAACACGATGTCGAAGAAGACAGTGCCGATCAGGGCAAGGTCGAACTCGGGCTCATCTGAACGTCCGGAACGCAGAGACAGCAGCGGGTCGTGCGGCTCGCCGACCATGGGCGCCTGTTCGGCCGCCCGCTCATCGGGGGCATTGCCAGCCATCATCTGCTCGCTCCCTTTTCGGGGTTGACCACCCCCGCGAGGGGAAGGCCACGGTCCTCTATTGTTATCAGCCGAACGGACCGCTGTATATCTGACACTCGGTTAGTGGTGCACGTGCGACTCGTGCTCGGCGTGGGCCAACGGCTCAATCTGGAACGTGCAGTGATCCACTTCGAAGTGGCCTTTCAGGCAGGTCAGCAGGTGGTCGAGCACCTGATCGATGCCGTCGGCATCCAGCCATTCGGCGTCGACGACGATATGCGCCGACATCACGGGCACGCCTGAGGTAATCGTCCAGGCATGGACGTCGTGCATGTCGATGACGCCCGGTACCGACAGCATGTGTTCCCGCACCTTTTCCAGATCTACACCGCGCGGAGTCGACTCAAGGAGCACGTCCACGACATCGCGAAGCAGCGACCACGCCCGTGGCACGATCATCGCCGCGATAAGCAGCGAGGCTATCGAATCCGCCGCAACGAAGCCGGTCAGTGCGATGACGATGGCGGCCACTATGACGGCGACCGAGCCCAGCAGATCGCCAAGAACCTCGAGGTACGCGCCGCGCACATTGAGGCTCTCTTTCTGCCCCTTCGCCAGGATCAGCATCGAAACCGCATTCGCGACCAGGCCGATGCCGCCGAAGATCAGCATTGGCACCGGCGCCACCTCTGCCTCCGCACCGAATCGACCCACGGCTTCGGCGACAATGAAGGTGGCGATAACGAGCAGGATGATGGCGTTGGTCAACGCCGCGAGAATCTCCGCGCGCTGCAGACCGTAGGTGCGCTGTGCGCTGGCCGGGCGCGCTGCAAGCCGAGTGGCGATGAGCGCTATGCCGATTCCCGCTGCGTCGGTCAGCATGTGTCCCGCGTCGGCAAGCAGGGCGAGCGAACCCGATATCCAGGCGCCGATCACCTCGATGACGAGCACCGTGAGCGCAACGCACAGCACGATTACCATCGAGCGCCAGTGCTTGCCTGCGGATGTGGTCGGTAGTCCGTGCGAATGTCCTGATCCCATGCGGATAACGCTAGGCGAATAACATATGCATGACAACTTATATGTCAGTGTGCTTCGTCACGTTAGCTCCAGCCGAGCTCATGCAGCCGCTCGTCGTCGATGCCGAAGTGGTGGGCTATCTCGTGCACAACCGTCACAGCCACCTCGTCGCGAACCTGATCGGCGCCGGAACAGAACTGCAGGGTCGGTTCACGAAAGATGGTGATGTGATCGGGCAGCGACCCCATTGCCCAGGAGTCGCCTCGCTCGGTCAGCGGGGTGCCCTCGTAGAGCCCGAGAAGCCCAGGCTGATCCGCGGGGGCCGCGTCCTCGACAACGACAACGACGTTATTCATTTCGCGGGCCAGATCCTCAGGTATCAGGTCGAGCGCATCCGATACCGCCGCCTCGAACTCTTCACGCGTCATCTCAACCATGGTTCTGCCATTGTCCCGCACGATGGTCCGGACGACTGCACCGCGGGACAGCCCACCGCCCGGGCAGGCTGCCGTCCACCCGGCTGCGCCGCAGGACGGTCAAACAGCGTGGCCCGAGGCGGCAATGCGGCGTAGGCTTGCGGGACAACTGAACCTCGACCAACAACGGCATCGGGAGCGCTGTGCAGCTACGAGTTACGTTTTGCACTTTGGCCCGGTTTCCATCTATGCTATTCAAGGTTCAAACGCACGGAGAAAGTCGCCGTAAATGAGAACTGAATTCCCCTGGCCCCCATCGTCTAGGGGCCTAGGACGCTGGCCTTTCACGCCGGTAACACGGGTTCGAATCCCGTTGGGGGTACGGATAGTAAGCAAGACCCTTGCATCCAGCAAGGCCCTGTAGCGCAGTTGGTTAGCGCGCCGCCCTGTCACGGCGGAGGTCGCGGGTTCGAGTCCCGTCAGGGTCGCGAGCATGAAGTTTTCTCCCGAAGGCTTTAGGCTAGTGATTGGTCGTAGCCATGGCTACGACCTTTTGGCTCTGTAGCTCAGTTGGTAGAGCGTTCGACTGAAAATCGAAAGGTCACCGGATCGACGCCGGTCGGAGCCACTGAAACCCCGCGTAGCTTCTACATCGCGGGGTTTCTTTCTTTGTCTTCCGCTCTCTGACTTATCGAGCGAGACCCCCGCCCGTACGCCGTCGAACCGGCCGCTCTCGGTATCCAGGCAGCCCTCTACCCGGACCCCGCCGGGACTGGCGCATCAAGTGCCAGCTTCACGCCCACCGCGCCAAGAAGGGTCCCTGTGGCCCACCGCTGCCAGCGCATCCACATGGGCTTGCGCTGAAGAAACACTGCGATCGACCCCGCCGCGAGGATGATTACCCCATTCACGGCCATGGCCACTGCGATCTGGATGGCTCCCAGCTGGAACCCCTGGGCTACCACGTTTCCGGCACCTTGATCGACGAACTGAGGAATCAGCGCTAGGTACATGATCGCCGCTTTCGGATTCAGCAGGTTCGTCACGAGCCCCATCCGGAAGAGCTTGCCGGCGGTATCGCGGGGAAGGTCTTGGGTCTCGAACAGAGACATACCGCCCGGGCGGAGGGTCTTGTAAGCCAGCCAGAGCAAGTAGACCGCACCGGCCACCTTGAGCGCGGTGTAGAGCCAGGGAACCACGATGAACACTGCCGCAAGCCCGAGGTTCGCCATCGTCATATACACAACGAACCCGACTGCGGTGCCGGCCAGAGACATCATGCCGGCGCGCCATCCCTGGCTGATACTGCGGGAGACCAAGTAGACCATGTTGGGCCCGGGCGTGAGCGCCATTCCCAACTCAACAAGGGCCATGCCTGAGGCAGCTGCAAGCGAGATCAAGATGGCCCCTTCTGTGCTGGATTGAGCGGGCATCTCCTTCGACGCGCAGACTTTCGACCCAAGCGTACGGCACGGGCCAGCACTGAACACCGTCCACCTTGGCCACGAATGTCCTCATCGGCGCGTTAGCGAACCTGCGCCGTCGATAACAGCTTGGCCGTGTTGAGTTCCACAGATAATGTGTGCGGCAACTCTACGGCGCTCGTGCCCACGCGGAGCGTGTAGCCGCCGGGCTCGTACTGCCAACCGTTGTCCCAGTAGGCGAAAGCCCGCGCCGGCACCTGAATCGTCACCCTGGCCGAGCGGGAGGCCTCGGCCCACACGGGTGCGAAGCCGACCAGCCAACGCACGGGTCGATCCACCGTCGACTCGGGGCGCTCGGCGTACACCTGAACGACCTGTTTGCCCGCGCGTGTACCCGTGTTCGTGACGGTCGCGGCAACTTCGACTATCCCACCGGGCTCGACCGCGCTACCGCAAGTGGCGTCCGTCAGCTCCCAGTTCGTGTAACCCATTCCATGCCCGAATGGGTATGCCGGTGCCGTACCGGCTTTGAGCCAGGCGCGGTAACCGATGTGAATGCCTTCGTCATAGCGCACAACCCCGTTGGCGGGTGTCACGTCGCTCACCGGAAGGTCACCCTCGGTCTTTGGCCACGTCGTCGGCAGGCGTCCGCCGGGTTCTCGCAGGCCGAGGAGCACGTCGGCGAGGGCGTGGCCGAACTCCTGGCCGCCGAAGTAGCTGAACAGAACCGCCGCGACATCGTTACGCCACGGCAGCAGCACGGGTGATCCGGAATTCACAACGACGACGGTTCGCGGGTTCGCTGCCGCGACGGCACGCACAAGTTCGTCCTGTCGCCCCGGGAGTGCCAGCGAGTCGCGGTCGTAGCCCTCAGATTCCACCCGTGAGTTGGTGCCGACGACGACGAGCGCGACATCCGCGTCCCGCGCTGCAGTAACCGCCTGGGCCATCAGTTCATCTGGGTCGGAGTCGTCTGGTTCCAGCCCGAAGGTGAAAGCCATCGCGTTCGCAAGGGCCCCGACCCGGTCCTCCAGCTCAACCTCGACACGTACGGCGAGCGGCATGCCGGCAGTGACCGCGACCGATGCGGATACCGAGGGCGGGGCCAGGAAGGCGGCGCCAAGATCGTCGCCCTCCGGCAGGAGAATGCGATCGAGCACGAGCTCGTCGTCGACATATATGCGGGCATGGCCGATCGAGGCGAAGCCGAGCAGTATCTCGCCGCTCTCCTCCGGCGTGTAGCGGGTGGTCAGTTCGAGCAGGTTCGCGTCGGCGATCGGGGCATCGCCGCCGAACCAGACCAGGGCGGTGGAGCGGCGGTCCTCAGCGAAAAGTTCGGTCCCATCTGCGTGAAGGAAGCGCGTCAACACCCCTGCTTCGCCGGTGCGCGGGTTCATGATCTGTTCAAGCGGTAGCTCGACTACGCCTTCCTGTACGATCGCGCCGATGGAATAGGAGACGTCCACGCCTGGCAGCGCCTCGCGGACGCCGTCGAGCGGCGAGATCACTCTCACCGGCAGCACGGTGGCGCTTCCACCACCCTGGCTGCGCGCGAACTTCGCGTTGTGGCCGACCACGGCGACAGATGAAAGCGTTTCGGCCGACCACGGCAGTTCGCTCTGATTGCGCACCAGCACGGTGCCGGCTGCGGCCGCCTCTCGTGCGAAAGCGAGACCGTCCTCGATGGGCACCGGATTCGCCTGCACCGATTCGAAGCCGTCGAGGGCGCCAACGCGAGCAGCCAGCGCCAGTAGACGCAAAACTTTGCGATCAATGGCAGATTCCTGTACTTCTCCCATACGCACCGCAGTAACGAGGGCGCCGCCCCACGCACCGGCGGGGCCAGGCATCGCAAGGTCCTGGGAATGCTTCGCGCTCTCCACCGAGCGCACCCCGGTCCAGTCGCTGATGACCACGCCGTCGAAACCCCATTCGGTGTTCAAAGGGGTCTCGAGCAGATGGTTTTCGGTCGCCGTCGTCCCGTTGATCGAATTGTACGAGCTCATGACAAGCCACGCTTTGGCCTCTGTGATCGCTTTCTCGAAGGCAAGCAGATACAGCTCGCGCAGGGCGCGGTCGCTCACCTGCACGTCGACCGTGAAACGGTCGGTCTCGAAGTCGTTGGCCACATAATGTTTGGGGGTAGCGCCGACGCCGTTGTCCTGCACGCCGGAGACATAGGCTGCGGCAAGTTCGGCGGTCAGCAGCGGGTCCTCGCTGAAGGCCTCGAAATGACGGCCACCATACGGCGAGCGGTGCAGGTTGATGGTCGGGCCGAGCACAACGTCCACACCCTTGCGGTGCGCTTCGGAAGCGGACACAGATCCGTAGCGGTAGGCGATAGCAGGGTCCCACGCCGAGGACAACGCGGTCGCGGACGGCAGGTTGAGTGAGGGGTCACGCTCGTCCCAAGCCTCGCCGCGCACACCGCTCGGCCCGTCCGAGACGAGGATGCGCCGCAATCCGATCTTCTCCATCGGCCAGGTTGTCCAGAAGTCCCGCCCGGTCAGCAATTGCACCTTTTCTTCCAGGGTCAGCCGGTCAAGCAGTTCGGTCAAGCGATCGTCGTACGGTTGCGCCACGGAAGCCTCCACGGAATGACGGCCGCCGGCTCTGGCGACCCGTCGTGATGCTAACACCCAATCCCGACTAACACTAGGTTTTCCGATTGAGTGACCCAGATGGCCTAACATCGAATTCATGACAGGCAGGGGACGTTACGCAAAGGGGGTGGCCAAGCGCGAGGAGATTCTGCGCACGGCACTTGAGGTATTCTCCCGCCAGGGTTATCGCGGGAGCTCACTCCGTGAACTTGCCGCCGCGGTGAACCTGAGCCAAGCCGGACTCCTGCACTATTTCGACTCCAAAGAGGAGCTCTTCGCCGAGATTCTGCGCAAGCGCGATGAACTCGACGACGAGGCATACACGGCTCCGGGCGACGCCCTGGGGACGATGGTGGCCGTAATGCGACACAACGCAGAGGTGCCCGGGCTGGTGAAACTCTATACAACCATTTCCGCCGCGGCGACCGAGCCGGACCATCCGGCACACCCCTTCTTTGTCCGTCGATACGAGGAAATGCGGCAGATTCTGGCCGAGAGTATTCGCACGAAGCAAGAATCCGGCGAACTCGATACAAAGCTCGACGCGGAAAAACTTGCGGCCATCATGCTCGCGGTCGCCGACGGCATGCAACTGCAATGGCAATTCGACTCGCGTCACGGCATGGCCGACCACGTCGAGTACTTGTGGTCCGTGCTCACTGGCGTCGAAAAACTCATCACCCGATAGTTGCGGCGGGCCCAGCAGCCATTCTCGGACCGACTGCGCTGAAGCGCCCGATGAAGGATCGGTGCCGTGTGCGAAGCTGGACTCATGAGCACGGCGGCAACTGACCCGGTGAATCGCGGAGCCGCGACCACCCTTGTCAGCGGTGATGTGCGTCGCCACAATCTCGCCATCGTCACCCGCTTCCTGGTCTCAAATGGGCCGAGTTCGCGCAGTCAGATCTCGGACGGCACGGGATTGACACGCGGAACCGTCACCGCGCTCGCTGCAGCACTGACGGACGCTGGCATTGTCCGCGAGTCAGGGCCGATCGTGAACGGCACTAAAGGGCGGCCGCTCACCCTACTCAAGCTGGCAGCAGACGATATGGCACTCCTCGCGCTGCAGTTGGATGCCGACCAGGCCACCGCCCTTGTCGTTTCCCTGGCCGGTGAAACGCTGTTTCGACATACTGAACAGCACGGCCGGCCGATGGGCAGACCTGATGTCGTACTCGATGTCGCTGCCCGGGTACTCAAGGCCGGATTAGATGCGACAGCCGCACTCCAGCGTCGGATCGCCGATCTGACCGTTGTCGTGTTCGCGCCCGTCGGCGGCGAACCGGCGCAGGTACTCGCGGATACCGATCTCGGCTGGGACACCGTGGACGTCATCGGTGGCCTTCGCGCGCGCAATCCCGATCTGCCGCCCACTGTCCGGCTTAGCCCCGATGCCTCGGTCGCGGCACTTGCCGAACACAGCAAGCTCACCGGGGTACGCGACATGCTTTACCTCAAGAGCAACTCGGGCATTGGCGGCGCGCTGATCGTCGCCGGGCGACTCGTCGAAGGCGCACACGGTTTCGCCGGCGCACTCGGCCACCTTCCGATCGACCACGACGGCGCGCTGTGCCTGTGCGGCCAACACGGATGCCTCGTCACCGTCGCAGGTCCCGACGTGGTGCTCGCCGCGGCAGGGCTGGGCGAGAACCTGGAGCGCGACGGCCTGACCGCGGCTCTCACCGAGCTGACCCGTCGCATCCGAGCCGGCGAGAAGCGCGCCACGGCGGCCTGGGATGATGCGGCGGTGTGGGTCGCTCGCGCCCTGCAGATCCTCACCATTTCCTTCGACCCCGAGGTCATCGTCCTCGGCGGGTATTGGGCCGATTTGGTCGAGCCAGTTAGACGTGCCTTTGTCCGGAACCACCCGACGATCGCAGGTGCCAGGCTCTGGACCGACCCGCAGGTGATGCCTGGGCAGCTCGGCGATGATGCGGCATTACTGGGCACGGTGTGGATCGCGCGTGACCGGCTCCTGGAGGATCCGCTCAACATCGCCATTTAATTCAACCCTTGAATTTTAGGGGAGCGCGACGCATAATCAATCCCAAGCGTTGTTCGGTTTTCGTGCAGCGTGCGCATGCACCAGATCTGCTCAACGAAGAGGAGAGCCATGTCCACCCCGCTTACCCCGCCCGGCACTTCGGAGCCCCGCGGCACCTCGGCCCCCGTCGAGAGTCTGATTCCGCCAAACACGACCGAAGCCCCGCAGGTGATTCCGCCCGACACGACAGACCAGAGCGGCACGCTCAGCCCGACGGCCAATAGCCGCCTCCTGCCTTCAATCGGGATCACGACCCTGATATTGTTTGCCGCCTACGCCGGCCTGATCGCGGTACTACTGCCCAACCAGGTGACAGCGATCGATGCGACTCACAAGGTGGGAAACCTCGCGATCGTCACCACGGTTTCGTTCGTGTTTACGCTGTTCGCGCAACCCATCGTCGGCGCATTCAGCGACCGTACCCGTTCACGACACGGCCGACGCGCGCCGTGGATGATCATCGGAGTCGCCGTCGCAGCCGTGTTCCTAATCGGCCTCGGCAGCCTGCAGTCGATCCTCTGGATCACCGTGTTCTGGGTGATCATCCAGGTCGCACTGAATGCGATGCAGGGACCGTTGACCGCAATCACCCCCGACCGATTCCCACGAAGCCGACGTGGCGTCGCTTCGGCAATGCTCGGCCTCGGCAGCGGAATCGGCGGCACTGTCGGTGTGATCGCCGCCGGCCAGCTCGCCAACAACGTCGGCGTCGGCTACACCGCATTCGGCATCGCAGTACTGGTTGTCACCCTGATTTTCGTGCTATTAAACCGCGACTTCTCCAGCAAGGGCGTCGTACATCCACCCTTCAACTGGAAGAACTTCTTCGCGGGTTTCTGGATCAGCCCCCGCAAGCACCCGGACTTCGCCTGGGCTTTCGCGGCACGATTCCTGTTCATCCTGGGCTACTTTGTCGCTTTCACCTATCAGCTGTTCATCCTGACCGACTACATCGGCCTGAGCCTGAACGCAGCGAACTCGACCATCGGACTGATCAGCATCGCATCGCTCATCACGACGGTCATCTCGGTGCCGCTGGCAGGCTGGCTGAGCGACAAGCTGGGTCGGCGCAAGGTGTTCATCTACGTCGCGTCGGTGCTAATGATCGTCGGCTTGCTGATGCCGCTGTTGATGCCGAACGTCACCGGCATGCTTGCCATGTCGGCGATCAACGGTTTCGGCTTCGGTCTCTACATGTCTTGTGATACCGCCTTGATGACCGAGGTACTTCCCGGCGGCGGAACCGGTGCCGGCAAAGACCTTGGCATCCTCAACGTGGCAACCAATATTCCACAGTCGATGAGCGCCGCTCTCGCCGCCCTGATCATCACCTTCTTCGGCGGATACCCGGCACTGTTCGTCTTTGCAATGATCTGCGTCGCCGCGGCTGCGTTCGTGATCATCCCGATCAAGAGTGTGCGCTAACAGACCACTGCCCGTAGGCTTCCGCGCCGCGCCGGGTGAGCGCAGCTGATGAAATCCAGATCAAGGAGACACCATGAACACAGAGACAGTCGATGTCAGCACCACTGCGGGCACGGTCCGCGGCATCCAACGCGAAGGGTCGGCCGCTTTCCTCGGCATCCCTTTCGCCGAAGCGCCCGTCGGTGACCTGCGCTTCGCCGCCCCAGTCCCGCACGCGCCATGGGAAGGTGTGCGCGAAGCGACCGCGTTCGGCGCGACTCCCCAGCGCAAAGCGCTGATGGAGGTCACGCTCATCCCCGAGCCGTCGTACCCTGGCGAGTCCACGCTAAACGTCAACGTGTTCACGCCAGCCCCGGCGACGGACGCAGCACTTCCGGTGCTCGTGTACATCCACGGCGGCGGCTTCGTCGCAGGTTCTCCTGCCAGCCCGTGGTACGACGGCGCCGCGTTCAATCGCGACGGCGTCGTGACGGTGAGCGTGTCATATCGGCTTGGATTCGACGGCTTCGGCTGGATCGAGGATGCCCCGCACAATCGCGGGGTGCTGGACTGGCTTCTCGCCCTGGAATGGGTGCGCGACAACATCGCCGCGTTCGGCGGAGACCCGACGCGCGTGACGATTTCCGGCCAGTCCGCCGGCGGCGCGGCCGTCACGACGCTGCTCGGGATGCCGCGCGCCCAGGGATTGTTCTCGCAGGCTTACTCCATCTCCGGGCCCATGGCCGATATCAGCCTCGACCAGGCGGAGGACTTCGGGCGCCGATTCGCCCAGGAGGCGGGAGTCCCGCCGACCCGCGCCGGCCTCTCGTCGCTCACCGACGAGCAGATCATCGCTGTGCAGGAACGGCTCGCATCCGTCGGCCCGGCAGCTGAGCCGACACCGGATGGCCCACTCGCCGTCCCGATCGCAGGACTGCGCGCCCTCGTAGGCGAAGGACTTACACTCGCCCCTGTTGTTGACGGCGAACTGATCCCCGGACCGGCGCTGGACTCCTTGCGAGCCGGAATCGGCCACGACAAGGGTTTCATCCTGGGCGCGACAGACGACGAGTTCTCGATGATGCTCGCCGGTGCCCGAGACTCACTCGAGCACGTGCCGCCCGAGGCTATCCTCGATCAACTCGGACTCATCGGCGACGGGCTCAACGCATACCTCGCCGCCAACGAAGCGAATCGCCATACCGCTGATGTCGTGGGCCGATTCGTCACCGACAAAATGTTCCGGTCAGCCGCCCTGCTGATCGCGGAAGCCCGCGGCGACGCGGCGACATGGCTCTACCGATTCTCCTGGCAGTCGCCCGTGTTCGGAGCGGCAGTGCACTGCCTGGACATGCCATTCATCTTCGACTGTCTGGCGTTGGACCGTGTCGAAGCTATTGCGGGATCCGAGCCGCCGCAAGTTCTCGCCGACAATGTGCACGGCGACGTGGTCGCATTCATCCGCGACGGTGACCCGGGATGGCCGCGCTTCGACCGGTCCACTGAGACGGCAAAGATATTCGATGCTCCCTCCCACGTCGAGCAACACGCATACGACGCGGTGAAGGCGCTCCTGCCTATACCCGTCGCATAGCTTACGGACCGCCCAAAGGTACGAGCCCTCTGAATCGAAGGGTCACCGGATCGACGCCGATCGTGGCCACCAGTTGAAGCCCCTGGAATTTTTCAGGGGCTCTTCTGCTTGCTGGATACGCCTTCTTTGGAGTGGGTCGAGAACATGGACATCGCGCTCCGCGAAGCCGGCGCGAGCATCGAGGACGTCATCAGCACTCGCATGCTCGTCGCCGCCGGCCATCTAGCAGACCGAAGCGGCGCGGACCTTCCATTCCACGCTATTGTCGGGCACTCCCTCGGCGGCCTGACCGCGCTGACCGTGGCCCGCTCGTCGGTGCCGGTCGGTCTCGTCGCCGTCGTTTCCGCAGTCGGAGGCCCGGACCCGTTCATCACCGAGTTCGCGAAGGACTTCCACCTGAACGCCCGCACTGCGGCGCAGGTCAAGGCGCGATTCCACGCCCGACTGGGCGAGGACGAAGCATCAGCGGCGCTACGCTGCGACGCCGTGGCGCACCCGCTGCCCGCAGAGACCGAACTCCTCATCGTGCACGGCCGCGGCGACCGGCGAATGCCCGACACGGACGCACGGCGCGCTCGATGCGCATCCCGGCAGATCGCGGATGCTGAACACCTCGGGCTTCGGTCACACCCGCATCCCGACACGGACGCACGGCGCGCTCGATGCCGTCACGGCGTTCGTCGCGGACGGGCTCGCAGCCGTGGATGACGCTCACGAACACCGCGGCCTCGAATCGGAGACGACACTCGGACATCGGTAACCGCGGGGCTTTCCGGCATCGGCGAAACCGCTCGGGACATCCGAGGTTCGAGTGCCGTCGCCCTGCTTGCCGGTGACCCCGCCTCCGATAAACCGCAGCCGGCAGCCATCCGGTTAGTAGCCGGTGATCACGCGTTGCACCGGGTGCCACGCTTCGATACCGGCGCCCACGCCCCAGTCGGGCAATCCTCGCTCAACCTGGCGGCTGCTCCGAATGCTCGACGCTGGAGTCGGTGCCTGGAAACACCAGCGTCTCGTGACCGTCGTCAAATCGGACCAGGTACGGCGGCTCGCCATTTGGCCCATGAACTTCAACAATTTCGCCATGCCGATCGGGGCTGTCAACCGCCTTGCCGCGGATCAGAAGCCGCTCGCCTACTGCTGCATGCATCGCGTGATCATCTCCCTTACGGTAAGTTCCGTTGTGGCCGATTATCCGTCCGCCCGAGCCATCCCGGCAAGCTAAATCATCGCCGCTTGTCCTCGGGCTCGAAGATGCTCAGGTTTCGCAGCTGACCGATCCTCGTCTCGGCAGGCTTAATGCCCAGAATTCTGTCGATGTCAGACTTCCAGAACCTTCGGTGGCCGCCCATGGTCTTCAGGCTGTCCAGCTTGCCAGATGCCGCCCATCTGGCCACCGTCTTGGGATTGACCTTGAACAACTTTGCGACTTCCGCAGGGGTCAGCAATACGTCGGGGATGTTGTTGTGCCTCAGTGCCACAGCGCCCTCTCCATTGGGGACTGGAAACTATCCGGGTTGAAAGATAGTAGAGCACTAAATATCGACATGTGGGACAAAATCGGCGAATTTGTACCCAAGTGGGTATAACATACCGGTCGCCCCGTTGGTTTTGACGATTCAGGGGACTTGCGGCCGTCGGGCAGGAGCACAGCAGGGACGTCCGCTCCTCGTTCACTTCGCGGAGATTTGCAGCGGCTAACCGACCAGTAACCCCCGGGGTCTCACGATCCGAGCGAAATTCCGATCACGGAGCCACCAGCTCCAGCATTTGTCCGCTGAATTCCCCACTGCTTTCCCGTTGTGGGCACGCTGGCGGTTGCGGACAGCAGCCATCGCGGACCGCGTTTCGGGCGGCAGCGATCGCGGACCGCGTTTCGGACGGCAGAGATTGCGACGCCGGCCGCAATCTCAGCGGGGAATCGGCCAGCCGGCGTCAGGAAGCCCGCGCCAAGGCAGCGACTTGCTGCCAGCGCTTTACGAACCGGTGATAGCTTGCGGCCGCAACGGACATGTCTTCCTCGCCCAGGGCCTCGATCCCGTCGTGCACGTCAACGCTGCTCGGATCGGGCCAGACCTGTTCCGCCAGGCCGCCGTAGTCGAGTTCAACAAATGAATCCAGGTCGAAGCTTTCCAGCCACTCGACCAACTCGCCGACCTCGGCGGTGACTTCCTGGTCAGGCAGCTTGTCGCTGAGAATCTCCAGAGCCCACTCGGCACGGGCCTGCGCGGTCAGCAAGGGAGTGCGCACCCGCACCCGGTCATCCGTTTCATCAACCTGGTCATCCTCGCTGTGCACGGCAACAAACCACGACAGCGGAATCTCCCAGGTAGCCATTCGGGTGAAGACCCGGGTTTCCTGCTCGCCGAGCACCCAGCTGGCACGTTCGCTAGCGGCCCGCTTCCGCACGGCCCGTGGCGCGACCAGGTCGACAACCGATTCGGGCCAAACTTCTTCCAACGCATCAAGAGCGTGCCAGCTGCGCACCTGTTCCTGAAGCGGGCACACCCGCAGCACCTCGTCCCCCACGACGCCAACCGGGATCGTCAATACAGCCCGGAGGTCTTCGGATGGCATCGGGTTTACCGGAATCGTCAGCAGGCGGCGATTCGCGGCCTTCACTGACTCCAATTCGAGCTCATCACGCGCGACCGACAAGCTCGACACGTCGAGCTCCGGATGAGCGCTGATCGGCTCGAATACTCGCAGGTACGTCTCGTACGGGCGTCGAATAGCTCCCATGCGTCCATCATCTCACTGGCAATAGCGGAAGACACGTCAACGCGGCATGTGAGTTGGCTGAGTCAACTCCTCCGGCAGTCCGGTAGTCGGGTGCCGCGGCGGCTCCTGGTCGACAGCTGCCAGCTGATTCACGCGACAACCAGCCCCCGAACGAGGCTGGACCGCCGACCGAGGTCGGGCTCAGCCGCCAGATACTAGACTCAAATGGCTCAATCGCAAATAACCATGTAATCTTTGGACGACGAGATATGTATGGATTCCGGGCCGCACACGGTGCCTGCCCGGTTAGACGCGTGAGGGGGTCGACGCCTGTGGGCCGCGGCCGCGCGAAGGCAAAACAGACCAAGGTTGCCCGGAAACTGAAGTACTACAGTCCGGATACCGATTACACCGCCCTGGAACGTGAACTCGGCGGTACCGATTCGCATCCACCCGACACTGCTGGTGACGAAGAATATTCGGACTACGACGCTTACGCGTCGAAGTACACCGATGACGACGATCACAAGTGGGCGTCCGGAGGACGCTAAGCCAGGCATTACCCCTGTTTGCCCGCTGGAGATACATCCTCAGCGGGCAAACTTGTATCCATCAGCCGCAGGCCATCGGCCGCATCAGCCGACGTCACAACTCGACGCCATATTCTTGAGCACCCGATATCGCAGCGGGCGACGGCACAGTAGCTGCGGCACCGACTGCCGGGCTAAGCCAGAAGTGCGGCTCCCCCGTCGACTCCCTTACTGCCCTGAACGTACCCTGAGGCAGTTTGCAGCGATCCGTCGTCGGGGACGATCTCGCCAAGCACCCATGACCCTAGGTTGCGGCTGGTCAACAACCGGCGAGCGATATCGACGACGTCCGGATGCAGGACGGCAACCATGCCCACGCCGAGGTTCCAGGTGCGATCCTGATCCTGCTGCGGCACTCCGCCGAGTTCGGCCAGAACCTGGAAGACGCCGGGCACCGTCCATGAGGAGCGGTCCAGCTTCGCAACCACTCCCTGTGGAAGCACCCGGGCAACGTTCGCAGAAAGACCACCGCCGGTGATGTGCGAGATCGAATGCACCCCGCTAATACCGCCGACGACCATTTCGTGGTCCTCGATCAGATCCAGCAGGTCGGCACTGTACACCCGGGTCGGCTCGAGCAGCTCCTCGCCGAGGGTTCGGCCGAACTCGGCGACTTCGCGATCCAGCGCCCAGCCGGCATCGGCGATAATCCGGCGGACCAGCGAGAAGCCGTTGGAGTGCAGCCCGGAAGATTCGATACCCAGCACGACATCGCCGGGCTGAACCCGATCCGGACCCAGCAGCCTGTCGGCCTCGACGACGCCGGTAGCCGCTCCCGCGACGTCATAATCGTCTACCCCGAGCAGGCCCGGATGCTCCGCGGTTTCGCCGCCCACCAGCGCGACTCGCGCCTGCTGGCAGGCTTCGGCAATTCCTCTAACAATGTCCGCAATCCGCTCGGGCACAACATGCCCGCAGGCGATGTAGTCCGTCATCACGAGCGGCTTCGCGCCGCAAACCACGATGTCGTCGACGACCATGCCGACCAGGTCGAAACCGATCGTGTGGTGGATGTCCATCGCCTGCGCTATCGCGACCTTGGTGCCGACGCCATCCGTCGAGGTCGCAAGCAGCGGCCTGCGGTAGTCCTTCAGCACGGATACATCGAACAGCCCGGCGAAACCGCCCACGCCGCCGACTACCTGCCGGGTGTGCGTAGCGGATACCGCGGCCTTCATCAGCTCGACGGCCCGGTCCCCTGCCTCGACATCCACGCCGGCCGACGCGTACGTCGTGCCCTGTGTGGTCTGAGGGCCGGCGTGCTGTTGATCGGTTCCGGCTGATTGCGCGGCGCTCACAGGGGCAACTCCAGAAGGTTCTTCCCCAGCCTGTCTTCGGAGGGGAGTTCGATGGGGTACTCCCCGGTGAAACAGGCAGTGCACAGCTGGTTTCGCGGCTGTTCGGTAGCGCCGATCATCCCGTCGACCGAGATGTAACCGAGCGAATCCGCGCCAAGTGAGGCACAGATGTCGGCGGTGTCGAGTCCGTTGGCGATCAGCTCGGCCCGTGAGGCGAAATCGATCCCGTAGAAGCAGGGCCATTTGACCGGGGGTGAGGAAATCCGGACGTGGATCTCGGCGGCGCCGGCTTCGCGCAGCATCCGAACGAGTGAACGCTGCGTGTTACCGCGCACAATCGAGTCGTCGACCACGATCAGGCGCTTGCCGCGGATGACGTCCCGCAGCGGATTGAGCTTGAGCCGGATGCCCAGCTGGCGGATGGTGTCGCTGGGCTGGATGAAGGTCCGGCCGACGTATGAGTTCTTGACCAGTCCCTGACCGAACGGGATACCGGACTCCTCGGCATATCCGACCGCGGCCGGCGTACCCGATTCCGGGGTGGGTATCACCAGGTCTGCTTCGACCGGATGTTCCTGAGCCAGTACCCGGCCCATCTGAACTCGGGCGGTGTGAACGACCTTGCCGTTGATCGTGGTGTCTGGCCGGGCCAGGTAGACGTACTCGAAGACGCAGCCGGCGCGCTTCGTCTCGGCGAACCGATAGCTTCGCAGGCCATCTTCATCGATGGCGATCAGCTCACCCGGCTCGACCTCGCGCACCATCGACGCACCGACGATGTCCAGGCCCGCCGATTCACTGGCCACGACCCAGCCGCGCTCCAGCCTGCCGAGGACCAGCGGACGAACCCCCTGCGGGTCACGTGCCGCGTAAAGTGTGTTTTCGTCCATGAAGACGAAGCTGAATGCTCCCTTGAGCTTCGGGAATAGTTCAAGAGCCGTCGCGGTCAGAGTGTGATCCGGATCCCCGGCCAGCAGAGCGGTGACGAGCGACGTGTCGTTCGTCGAGGTCGACTTCAACGTGGCACGGGTGCGGGAGCGACGCCCGTGAGCGATGTTCCGTTCCTCACGCAGCAGCTGGTCGTCTACGACCATGTCCCGCAGGTCCGCGGTGTTGGTCAGGTTTCCGTTGTGCGCCAGCGCGACGGTGCCACCCGCGGTGGGGCCGAGCGTTGGCTGAGCGTTCTCCCAGGTTGAGCCGCCGGTAGTGGAGTATCGGCAATGCCCGACGGCTATATGCCCCTGCAACGTTTCCAGCGCAGTCTCATCGAAGACCTGCGAGACCAGCCCCATATCGCGGTACACCAGGATCTGCCGGCCATTCGAGGCGGCGATTCCCGCTGACTCCTGTCCGCGGTGCTGCAGGGCATAAAGGCCGTAGTAGGCGAGCTTGGCGACATCCTCGCCAGGCGCCCAAACGCCAAATACGCCACAGGCATCCTGCGGGCCTTTGTCATGGGGGTCGAGTTCGTGGGATAAACGTCCATCTGAGCGGGCCACGGGTTAATCTTCCCACACCATCGCGCCCGATGTCGCATTCGTCACCCTCGCTGGATCCGCCGGCTGGTCAGGTGTTCGCCCGGCATAGAACGCGAACGGCATGCAAGACCGCGCGCGCATTCAGACCCGTTCTTACGCGCCGCTCGCGATCCTTGCCGCCAACTCGGCTAGCGCGGCCCGCCGGGTCGGGCGTCAGGGTCATCGGGTACGGCGTCAGGGTCATCGGAGCCGGCGTCAGGAACGTCGGGAAGGGTGCCGGGATTGACGCCTGATCCGGCGTCCGTCTCCTCGAAGACGCCGGTCACTTCAGTGGTGTGCGTCCGGCGGCCGGACAGGCGATCGAGGACGATGGCGACGAGCCCGCCCAGCAACGCTCCGGCGATGCCGAAGCCGAGGCCGAGCAGGGCGAACATGCTGGTCGGAGAGTACTCGTCATTTTGCAGCGAGACGTCCGGGCCCAGGCCGACGACGAGCAGCGCAGCGACCACGCCGAGCAGCACACCTGCTCCGACGAATACCCCGTACTTGGGTGCGCGCCGGACGCGAACCTCGATGTTGTCTTTCATAGTCCTAAGCGTCTCTTTGCATTACAGCTTCATTACCACGGTCTTGGTCTGGGTGTAAGCGTCAAGCGCCTCGAATCCCTTCTCACGACCGTAACCCGACTTCCTGAAGCCGCCGAACGGAAGCTCGACACCACCGCCGGCGCCATAAGTGTTGACGTATACCTGTCCGGCCTGCAGCTGCTGCGCCATCCGGTGCCCACGGCTCAGATTCTGGGTCCAGGCAGCGGCGAGCAGGGCGTAGTCCGTGCCGTTCGCGATCGCGACCGCCTCGTCATCGTCGCTGAACTGGGTTGCGACCACGACCGGCCCGAAGACTTCCTGCTGAGCAATCTCGTCGGACGGGTCGACGCCATCGATCAGCGTCGGAGCGAAGAATGATCCATCGCCGAGTCCCTCAGGAATCGTTCCCCCGGTTACCACTGTGCCTCGGCTGATGCCAGCGACCAGGTCCCGCACCCGGCCCTGCTGCTTCTTCGAAATCAGTGGACCCAGGTCCGGATCGTCCACTCCGACGCCGATCGTGGTCTTCCGGAAAGCTGCCGCCATCTTCGAAATAACCTCGTCGTGCACATCCCGATGTACGATCAGCCGGGAACCGGCCGAGCAGGTCTGCCCGGCGTTCTGCAGAATCGACTTCACCAGGAACGGCACCGCTGCGTCGACGTCGGCATCCGCAAATACGACATTGGCCGACTTGCCGCCAAGCTCAAGCACGGTCGGCACAACCCGGTCGGCGGCGGCGTGCGCGATCAGCGAGCCGACCTCGGTCGATCCGACAAAACCGAGGTGGTCGACGCCCGGATGCGCGGTCAACGCCGCGCCCGCTTCGGCGCCGAGCCCCGTGACTACGTTGAACACCCCTGCCGGGAAACCAACCTCGACGATCAGTTCGGCCAGCCGGACGGCGGTCCGCGGGGTCTCATCCGCCGGCTTCACCACCGCCGCGTTGCCGGCGGCCAGCGAGGTTGCCGCGGCACGCGAAATGAGCTGTAGCGGGTAGTTCCACGCGACGATGTGCCCAGTGACGCCGAAGGGTTCGCGCCGGGTGTAGACGTGCATGTCATCGCGCATCGGAATCGTGATGCCGTAGTACGTCTCGATGCAGTGCCCGTAATAGCGGAAGTACCGCGCGCAAACGTCGACGTCGGCATAGGCCTGGGTCAGCGGCTTGCCGGTGTCCTCGCACTCCAGGCGGGCCAGCTCGTCGCGGTGAGCCGTGACGGCGTCCGCCATCTTCGTCAGCAGGATCGATCGCTGTTCGGGCGATGTCTTCGCCCATTCGGGCTGGATTGTGCGGGCCGCAGCCACGGCAAGATCGACCTCATCGGCGCCGGACCGCGCGACATCGCCGATGCTCTTGCCGGTGGCGGGATCAATGTTGGGAAAAGTCTCCGTCGAGGGGATCGAACGGCCGCCGATAAAGGACTGAGTGACTGGCATGGCTACAGTATCTCTCGTTGGTGCCGACGTTGCGAACGCGCGGCGGTTTGACAGGTTTCATGACGGTTTCAATGGCAGCTTCGTTGGCAGCGAGACGCGGTTGGGCGGATCCAGCCCGATACGGATCGACCGACGTCAGAACGTGATGATCTGCCGGACAGCGTGGCCGTCGGCGAGTTCATCCATCGCCGTGTTGATCTCGGCGAGCGGGACCCGGGACGACACCAGCTTTTCGACCGGCAGACGGCCGCTTCGCCACAGCTCGGCGAAGCGCGGGATATCCCGGGATGGGACAGCCGAGCCGAGATATGAACCAACGATCGTCCGAGCTTCTGCCACGATACCAAGCGGGGAGATCGTGGATGTTGCCTTCGGGGAGGGTAGGCCCACCGATACCGTGCGCCCGCCCGGCGCCGTTGCGGCAACAGCGGATTCGAAGGCCCGGGCATTGCCGGCAGCCTCGATCACGATCGGTGCCTTGACCGGGTCCCCGGCCTCGGCTCGCTCCGCCAACTGTTGTGGGCTGTAGACCTGGGTTGCGCCCAGGTCGCGAGCCTGCCGAAGTTTGTCGGCGACGCCGTCGACTGCGATCACCTCGCGGCGAGGCTCGGCGTCCTCCCCATCAAGCGAGAGCGCGGTCAGCAGCGCCGCCATGCCTACGCCACCCAGGCCGACAACCATGATGGCCTCGCCTGGCTCCGGCTTCGCCGCATTAATAATCGCCCCTCCCCCGGTGAGCACAGCGCAGCCGAGCACTGCGGCGACCTCTGGCGGCACGTCATTGTCGACCGGAACCACGGAGCGGCGGTCCACAACGGCGTGCGTCGCGAACCCTGAGACGCCGACATGGTGTTCGATCGGATCGCCGTCACGGGAGAGCCTGCGTTCGCCGTCGAGCAAGGTTCCGGCACCGTTGGTGGCCGAGCCCGGCGTGCACGGCATCCTGCCGTTGGTGGCGCAGGCGTCACACTCGCCGCAGCGCGGCAGGAACGTCATAACCACCCGTTGCCCGACCTCGATGTCCGAAACGTCGCTGCCAACCTGCTCCACGATCCCGGCTGCTTCGTGGCCGAGTAGCATCGGCAGCGGCCGTGGCCGGTTGCCATCCACGACGGACAAATCAGAGTGGCATACCCCTGCGGCTTCGATCCGGACCAGGATCTCGTGCGGGCCTGGTTCGGCGAGCTCAAGCTCGGAGATGCTGATCGGCTTCGACTCGGCGTACGGCCTCGGCCGGGACATTTCTTCTAGTACAGCGCCGGTAATCTTCATCGATTTCTCCTCCAGGCTTCAGCTGTTACCGCGACTACGCTCGGCAATGCGAGGCGGTCGGTCAGTCGGTTGTGATTTCAATATCTCAGGTCCGGTCTGGAATCGACAGCGGGGACCACATCACGGACGGCATCGGGGAGAGTTCCCAGGCCAGCGGGGCGCCGGACGGTAGCGGGGAGAGTTCCCAGACCAGCGGGGCGCCGGACGGTAGCGGGGAGAGTTCCCAGACCAAGCGGGGTGCCGGACGCACACGCCGCCTAGCGCGTGCCCGCATCTTCTGGCGGGTGCCCGCATCTTCTAGCGCGTGCCCGCAGCGAAGAGCGGCAGCCAGTCGCCGACATCCGCGCGCAGGCCGGACGCGATCAGCCGTGCCTCGGATTTCGCCTGGTCCCAGTCGAGCATCCCGGTCACCAGGGACAGCCAGGTCTCGGCGTCGGTCTCAATTACGTTCGGCGGGGTGCCGCGGGTGTGCCGCGGGCCTTCGACGCACTGCGTCACGCCGAACGGCGGCACCCGGACCTCGACGCTGTTCCCCGGCGCCCGCTCGGCTATTTCCTCCAGCGTGAACCGGACCGCCGTGGCAATGATTCTGCGATCCGGCACGGAGCCTGCATCGGCATCCGGCTCTCGATGCCTGCACCAGGCGTCGAGCGCGGCCCGGCCGGCGACTTCATCGATACGACGTCGAGCCATCGTCGCTACCGTCCTGCGAGCGCCAAGGCGCTGATTCCCTCGCCTACTCGCACGCGACCGACCTTCTCGCCGCCGCCGAGAACGGGGATCTCCAGCTTCTCCAGCACGGCCGCAGCTTTGTCCCGATCGATGCCGCCCGCCTCCGCAAGCAGGGTAAGTCCGGCGAGAGTCGTGGCCCGGTGGGCGCCATCCAGGCATTTCACCGCGACCGCAATGCCCGCGGGCGTGGCCAGTACGAGCATGCCTTCGGCGCCGAGTTTTGCCAGGATGCCGAGATCTTCGATCACGATGGTGTTGGGCTCACCATCGCCGGCTATCGCCCACGGGTAGTCGTCGATGGCCTGGGCAATGGTCGCCGCACGTGCATCGGCCGCCATGTTCTTGGTTTCCCGCGACCGCAGAAAAAGCGGGGCGGCGGCGATCTTCGAGATTCCGCGTGCCAAAGCGGTCAGCGACGTGGCGAACACTGGGGCGCCACAGCCATCGACACCGATCGCCGCCGGTGGTTCACCGGTGTACTCCTCGACCACTTCGGCGACCAGACGCTGCATAGGGTGCTCGGGCTCAAGGTAGGTCTCGATGTCCCAGCCGTTGAGGCGGCACGCCCACAGGAAGCCGGCATGCTTGCCCGAACAGTTGAAGTAGAGCTTGCGCGGACCGCCTCCGGCAGCGAGGACTTCGCGGCGGGCCGCCTTGTTTCCTGGCAGGTCCGCAGGGCAGCGCAGGTCGTCTTCGCTCAGCCCTGCTCCGTCCAGCATGCTGCGCACAACGTCGGTGTGCTGCTGCTGGCCGCTGTGTGAGGCCGAAGCCAGCACAACCTGCGCACCCGCGAGCGGCACTCCGGCCCGGAGTATTGCCAGCGCCTGGAGCGGCTTCAGGCAGGACCTGGTGAAAACGGGGGCAGCGGGGTCACCGACGCTCAGGAGTGGTTCGCCGTCCGAAGCCACGACGACAGCAGAGCCGAGGTGACGGGATTCGATGAAACCGGACCGCTCGACGACGGCTATTTCGACGGCGTCGCCTGCCAGAAATGTAGAACTCACCACACCAGCCTAAGCGCCGTGCGGATACCCCGGTGAGCGACTGGTCGCTGACGGGCCGCCCGGCTGCGGCCCGGCGGTGTGGGCAGGTATGCATACTGCGGGGTCGCCTCTTCGTCCGCGCTCCTCCCGGTTTCCAGCTTCGCTGGGGTCGATGCCCCACTCTGGACTAAGGTTTCCAGCTTCGCTG
This sequence comes from Saxibacter everestensis, assembly GCF_025787225.1. Classification (NCBI taxonomy): domain Bacteria; kingdom Bacillati; phylum Actinomycetota; class Actinomycetes; order Micrococcales; family Brevibacteriaceae; genus Saxibacter; species Saxibacter everestensis. Next base: position 283,517 of record NZ_CP090958.1, on the reverse strand, counting down.
GGGTCGATGCCCCACTCTGGACTAGGCTGAGCAGTTGTGAAGGTATTGGTTCTAGGTTCCGGCGCACGTGAGCACGCCCTGGTCAAAGCACTCTCCGCTGACCCTGCCGTTTCGGCGGTGATCGCGGCGCCCGGCAACCCCGGGATCGAGCAGATCGCCGCGGTACGGTCGATCGACCCGAATGATGGGCCGGCCGTCGTCGCCCTGGCCGAGGAACTCGACATCGACCTCGTCGTTATCGGGCCCGAGGCGCCGCTCGTCACGGGGGAGGCGGACGACCTGCGCGAGGCAAGCTTCGCCGTCTTCGGACCCGGGGCGGATGCCGCCCAGCTCGAGGGCAGCAAGGCCTTCGCCAAGGAGGTCATGTCTGCCGCCGAAATCCCGACCGCGATGGCCCATGTCGCAACCACGATCGACGAGGCAGCCGACGCGCTCGATGCGTTCGGCGCGCCACACGTGGTCAAGGCCGACGGCCTGGCCGCCGGCAAGGGTGTCGTCGTCACCGACGACCGGGCCGCCGCGTTGGCGCATGCCAAGGCCTGCCTCGAGGTAAGCGATCGGGTGGTGATCGAGGATTACCTCGACGGCCCCGAGGTATCCCTGTTCGTGATTTGTGACGGCTCCACTGCCGTTCCGCTGGCACCCGCACAGGACTTCAAACGGATTTTCAATGACGACGAGGGTCCGAATACCGGGGGCATGGGAGCCTACTCGCCGCTGCCGTGGGCACCAGAAGGGCTCGTCGAGGAGATCGTCGAACGCGTTGCCCAGCCGGCACTGAATGAAATGCATCGCCGTGGCATCCCATTCGTCGGGGTGCTCTACTGCGGGTTGGCGCTGGCCTCACGCGGGCTCCGCGTTGTCGAGTTCAATGTTCGCTTCGGTGATCCGGAGACCCAGGCGGTCCTGGCCCGGCTCGAAACGCCGCTGGCCCAGCTGCTGCTCGCCGCCGCCGAGGGCAGGCTGGACCAGCAGGAGCCGCTGCGCTGGCACGACGACACCGCGGTGAGCGTCGTCCTGGCCGCCGAGAACTATCCGGACTCACCGCGCTCCGGCGACCCGATCAGCGGTCTGGAAGAGGCCGCCGACCTGCCCGACGCCTACGTGCTGCATGCTGGCACCCGCTTCGATGGGAACCGGGAAGTTGTGACCTCCGGCGGCCGGGTGCTCTCCGTTGTCGGCTGCGGAGCCGACCTGGCGGCCGCCCGGGACGCCGCGTACGGCGCTGCAGGACTGATCGACTGGCCAGGCGTTCAGCTCAGGACCGATATTGCGCTCAAGGCAGCCAACGATGAGATCGTGGTGCCGGAAGGAAGCCGGCTCTTCAGTGTCAACGCAGGCGCAGCATCCGCCTCGGACCGCTCCGCAGGCGGTAACGGCCGCGTCCTGGACGTTGACGCGGACCGCACCCCGGATGTCGATCCGGCGACGGAGGAAATTCTGTGAGCGGTTTGGAATCAGCCGCCTTCATCGAGGTACCCGGCTGGAAACATATCTATTCCGGCAAGGTGCGGGACCTGTACGTGCCGATCGATGCTGGGCAGGGTGGCCCGGCGTCGGCGTCCGGCGGTTCGGCTGCGGCGCCCGGCGGCTCGGCTGGCTCAGCGTCCGACCAGGTGCTGGTCGTCGCCAGCGACCGGATCTCCGCCTACGACTTCGTGCTCGAGTCCACGATTCCGGATAAGGGCGCTGTGCTGACCCGGCTGAGCCAGTGGTGGTTCGAGCAGCTGGCCGATGTGGTGCCGAATCACGTGGTCAGCGCCCGGGTGCCTGATGCCGTCGCCGGCAGGGCGATGATCTGCCGGAAGCTCGACATGTTTCCGGTGGAGTGCGTCGCCCGCGGTTACCTCACCGGGTCCGGGCTGGCCGACTACCAGAAGACCGGGGCAATTTGCGGCGTCGAGCTGCCGGAAGACCTCGGCGAGGCCGACCGGTTGCCGCAGCCGATCTTCACTCCGGCGACCAAGGCCGATGTCGGCGAGCACGATCAAAACGTTTCCTTCGATGCCGTCGCCGAGCAGATCGGGCCGGAGGACGCCGCCGAGCTTCGCCAGCTGACGCTAGCCGTCTATGCCCGGGCCGAGCAGATCGCCCGCGAACGCGGCATCATCCTGGCCGACACCAAATTCGAGTTCGGCCGCACGCCGGAAGGCCGCGACATCATCCTCGGCGACGAAGTCCTGACCCCGGACTCCTCACGGTTCTGGGACGCTGCGTCCTGGTCGCCCGGAACCGTGCAGCCGAGTTTCGACAAGCAGTTCGTCCGCGACTGGCTCACCGGCCAGGATTCCGGTTGGGACCGCGGATCAGATGCCCCACCGCCAGCGCTGCCTGAAGACGTCGTCGAGAAGACGCGTTCCCGTTACATTGAGGCCTATGAGCTCCTCACCGGCACGAAGTTCTAAGGAGTACGCGCCGAAATGAAGTACGCCAATTCGGTAGTCGACCTGATCGGCAATACCCCGTTGATCAAGCTCAACACGGTCGCCGCGGATGTCGCACCGACCATCTTCGTCAAGGTCGAGTACTTCAACCCGGGTGGGTCCGTGAAGGACCGCATCGCGGCCAGGATCGTCGATGCCGCCGAGCAGTCCGGGCAGTTGTTGCCCGGCGGCACCATCGTCGAGCCGACCTCCGGTAACACCGGCGTCGGCCTGGCGCTCGTCGCCCAGCAGCGCGGTTACAAGTGCATCTTCGTGGTGCCCGACAAGGTCGGCGTGGACAAGCGCAACGTGCTCGAGGCATACGGAGCCGAAGTGGTCGTCACGCCGACGGCCGTCGCACCGGACAGCCCGCAGTCCTACTACGGCGTCTCTGACCGGCTGACCAGGGAGATTCCCGGCGCGTTCAAGCCCGATCAGTTCTCAAATCCGAACGGGCCCTTGAGCCACTATGAAAGCACCGGACCCGAGATCTGGTCCGATACCGACCAGCGGGTAACGCATTTCGTGGCCGGCATCGGCACCGGCGGGACCATCAGCGGCACCGGCCGATACCTGAAGGATATTTCGGCAGGCCGCGCGTCCGGGCCGGTACGGGTTATCGGCGCAGATCCGGAAGGGTCGGTGTACTCCGGCGGCACGGGCCGGCCCTACTTCGTCGAAGGTGTCGGCGAAGACATGTGGCCGGAAGCCTACGACCCGACGGTCCCGGACGAGGTTATCGCCATAACGGATGCCGAATCCTTCGAATTGACCCGTAGGCTCGCCCGCGAAGAGGGACTGCTTGTCGGCGGTTCGTCCGGTATGGCGGTGGCCGCGGCGCTGAAGGCGGCCAAGTCGCTGGGCTCCGACGACATCATGGTGGTTCTGCTGCCGGACAGCGGCCGGGGCTACCTCGGCAAGATCTTCAACGACGAGTGGATGAAGTCCTATGGCTTCCTCAGCAGCGGCGATGAGACCACGGCGGGCGAGGTGCTGAAGTCGAAGACCGGGTCGTTGCCCGACCTGGTGCACACGCATCCGAACGAAACAGTCCGCGACGTCATCGGCATCATGAACGAATACGGCGTGTCACACCTTCCGGTGCTGTCGCAGGAGCCGCCGGTCGTAATGGGCGAGGTGCTTGGCGCTGTCGACGAACGGTCGCTGACCGGAAAGCTATTCCGCGGCGAGGCCAGTCTCACCGACAAGATCTCCGAGCATATGGGCGATTTGCTGCCCGTGATCGGATCGCTTGAGTCGCTCACAGATGTGCGGGCGAAGCTCACCGATAGCGACGCCGTGATGGTGACGTTCACCGGGGCGCCGGTCGGCATCCTTACCCGGCACGACCTGCTGTCGTATTTCAGCATCTGATCTTGGAACCAGCCAGCAATTCGCTCGACAATGCGGCTTATCTGCCGCGGCCATCCGTACCGAGGGGACACGATGATTGATCAGCAGAATTCCGGATTCAGCACCCGCGCCATCCACGCCGGGCAGGCGCCGGACCCAACGACGGGCGCCGTCGTCCCGCCGATGTATCTGACCTCGACTTTCGCCCAGGACGGCATCGGGCAGCTGCGTGGCGGTTATGAGTACGGACGCGGCGGCAATCCGACGCGCACTGCGTTGCAGCAGCAACTCGCCGCTCTCGAAGGCGGAAGCCACGCGCTGAGCTTTTCATCCGGGTTGGCAGCCGAGGACGCGTTGATCCGTGGCCTGCTGCAGCCCGGCGATCACATTGTGCTGGGCAATGACGTCTACGGCGGCACTTACCGGCTGATCAGCCGGGTGCTCGGCAGCTGGGGAATCGGACACTCGGTCGTGGACATGTCCGATGCCGAAGCCGTTGTCGCCGAGGTGGGGGCCAACAAGACCAGGTTTGTCTGGGTGGAAACGCCGTCGAACCCGATGATGAAGATCACCGATATCGCGGCCCTGGCGCAGGTCGCGCACGATGCCGGTGCGTTGTTGGTGGTGGACAATACCTTCGCCTCGCCGTACCTGCAGACTCCGCTCGGTCTCGGCGCCGATATCGTCGTGCACTCCACAACCAAGTACATCGGCGGCCACTCCGACGTGATCGGTGGAGCGGTTGTGCTCAATGATTCCGACTTGGCGGAGAAGGTCGAATTCGTCCAGTTCGCCGTCGGCGCGATCTCGGGGCCGATGGACGCTTTCCTGACCACGCGTGGGCTGAAAACGCTCGCCGTGCGGATGGATCGGCACAGTGTCAACGCCTCGGCAGTTGCGCTGTGGCTGCAGGAGCAGCCTGCGGTTGAGCGGGTCTTCTACCCTGGCCTCCCTGACCACCCCGGGCACGATCTGGCAGCCAGGCAGATGAAGAACTTCGGCGGCATGGTCTCGGTCTCGTTCAAGGGCGGAGCCGCGGCGGCGCGCAAGGTCGCGGAATCCACCCAGGTTTTCACCCTGGCAGAATCGCTTGGCGGCATCGAGTCGCTGATGAACTACCCGTCAGAGATGACCCACGCATCGGTTAAGGGCACCGAACTGGCCGTGCCGGATAATCTGTTGCGGCTTTCAGTCGGGATCGAGGACTCCGAGGACCAGATCGCCGACCTGGACCAGGCGCTGCGGCAGGTTTAGGCGTCTCGGCCCGGTCTCGGCCCGATTCACTCGTGGCTTTGTCATCGATTCGTGCGTTCTAACCGACTTCTTGGCGACAAACCCACGAGCGACGCTCAGCGAGGGCCTGCCGGAGCTAATCGAGCACGAAGCTCGCGGACTCGGTCTGGCCGAGTTTCCGCGCATCGATGCTGGCGCCATTCCGGCCCGGTCGGGTTGAAGCACGATCCCAGTACATTCCGTATGCGACATCGGCGATCGTCCGGTCATGGATCGGGATCAGCGAGCGAGGCGCAATCGCGGCCACGAAGTCCATAGTTTCGCCGACCTTTGCCCACGGCGCACCGAGCGGGCAGGCAAGGATGTCGACGCCCGCAGGACAGAACTCATAACTGTCTCCCGGATGGAAGAGCGTCGGTTCGCCATCCGCCGTGAGCAGCACGCCAACGTTGCCGACTCGCGGGATATCGGGGTGAATCACGGCGTGAGTGCCGCCGACCCCGGTCAGGGTCAGATTGTGCAGCGTGACGGCATCCCCCGGCTTCAGCACTTCCCAATCGCCCGCCGTCTCCAGCTCCCCCGAACCACGCAACTGCTCGGCTATCTGCGGTTCGGCGAGCAGGCGTGCCCGTGGATTTGCCTCGAGCAGGCGAGGCAGCCGCTCGGTATCGATATGGTCGGGATGCTGATGGGTGACCGCGATGGCGTCGAGCCGATCGAGATCGAAGGTTTCGTCCGCACTGAAGTTGCCCGGGTCGATCAGGACACGGACGCCGGCAGCTTCGACGAGCAATGCGGCATGCCCGAATCGCGTAAGTTCCATATTTTTACTATGCACCCAGATTTGTCGCACCGGCTAGGGCAGCGCGGGTTCCAGCGGCTTCACAATCGGTTCGACTGGCGGCCGTCGCTGGGTGTAGTTACCTCCGGATGACGATGGCAGCCTTGCCGCGCCCCGCTCCGGTCTGATGCCGACCGCGCAACACCCGCGCTGGCTACCTTTCGTCCGGGTTTGAGCGTTTCTCTGTGTCCGCTCGCGCCGATTCCAGTTCGTCGACCAGATCGGCTACCGGGCGCTGCAGAAAGCCCGAGATGGCCACCAGCGTGGTGTAGGTCGGATTCTCATATCGGTCACGGGCAACGCTGCCGCCGGAGCGCTCCAGGCGCTGCAGATGCGTGCGGGTAATTCCAATGATCTCGGCGGCCTGTTCCTGGGTGTAGCGCTTCCCGGATGGGCCACCCTGATCCCGAAAGCCCCGCAGTATCTCCGCCAGTCGTACGGCAACTGCTGCTTCACCTGCCGACACGTCGCTCACTGTTACAACTTCAAGCGGCAATCACGATAGAGTCAGCCACATATATGTGGCATTAACGAGACTTGACCTCCTCCCCTCGGATCGACGCGGCTTTTCCCATCGGATATCCAGCCGAGCGCTCCAACGATCTACCACGGGGCCGGACAGTTCAGCCATGCCACACGGGTGAACAGCTAGGAGCAATGGCGTGGCAAAAACTCTCATCGAAGAGCTTCCGGAGATTGTGGCGTGGTCGAGAACCCTGTTCCTCGAGATTGGCACTCCGGGTTCCCCGATCGATGCGACGAGTGCCATGCGGGCTAGCGCCGCACACAGTTCGGGGAAAAGCTAGATGCCCAACATCTTCGACAACATCGCCGACGACACCCGACTCCGCCCTGCCCTACGCGAATCCCTCAAAGACTTCGACACGGTCGACATCGCGACTGGCTACCTCGATCTGCGCGGTTGGTCCGCTCTGGCGGACATCATCGACACTAAACCAGCGCCGACCGCACTGTCCGGACGACCAATCGCACGAGTGCTCGTGGGGATGGTCGCACCATCCGACTCACAGCAGATTCTCGATTCTCTTCAACACGACGTCCAACCGGCCGCCTATGGTTCGGACATCCATGACCTCGAAAAGGCTCGTACCCGACGCGACCAGCTCGTCAAGCATCTACGCAATCAGCTGATGCGGGGTCTGGCCACAGCCGATGGACAAGCCACACTGCAAACGCTCAAACGCCAGCTCGAAGACGGCAGCGTGCAGATGAAGGTGTTCACGGAGAAGCCGCTGCATGGCAAGACCTACCTATTCCACGCCCCCGACAAGAAGCACGGGTCACGGTGGGCGTACGTGGGCTCATCCAACCTCACACGGGCTGGAATGACGTCCAACCTCGAGCTCAACATTGACGTGCAGGATTCCGACGCAAACGCGAAGGTTGCCGATTGGTTCGAGGCCCGCTGGACCGATCGTTTCTCCCTGACGATCACTGCCGAGATAATCGAGCTGATTGCCGAATCCTGGGCGTCCGGCGAGCAGCCGACGCCGTTCGAGGTTTACCTAAAGGTCTGTCACGCGCTGTCGCAGGACGCACGCGATGGCTTGGGCTATGTACTGCCGGCCTCCATGCACACCCTGCTGCTCGACTATCAGGAAAGCGCCGTGCGCACTCTCGCCAGGCGCATCGTTCGGCGAGGCGGCACGATGCTCGGCGATGTCGTCGGCCTCGGCAAGACGCTGACGGCCATCGCCACCGCCCTGATGCTCCAAGCCGCCGAGGACTACTCCACGCTGGTGTTGTGTCCGAAGAACCTTGAGCAGATGTGGACGAAGCACCTCGATGAATACGACATCAACGGCCGCGTTGTTCCGTACTCGATGGCCGACAAGGTGCTGCCGGAACTCAAGCGATTCAACCTGGTGATTTGCGATGAGTCCCACAATCTTCGCAATAACGGGACCGTTGCTTACCAAGCCATTCACGAATACATCCGCCGTAACAGCTCGAAGGTTCTGCTGCTGACCGCTACCCCGTACAACCTCGCTTTCCTGGATGTGGCCAACCAGATTGCGCTATACATCGACGAGGACGAGGACCTCGGCATCGTTCCGATCGCCGCGCTGACCAGCGACCCCGGCTTGCGCGACAAGGTCGACGGCAAGATCAACACCCTCGCAGCGTTCCGACGATCCGAACATACCGAGGACTGGCGACGCCTGATGAGCGATCATCTGGTCCGGCGCACCCGCAGCTTCGTCAAACGCACAGCCAGGACAGAGCAAGTCACGCTGCCTGACGGGACGACTGATGAGCGACAGTTCCTGCAATTTGCCAACGGGCAGAAATTCTTTTTCCCGACCCGGATCGCCCGCCCGCTCAGCCACGACTTTGCGGACGACGATCCGGCACGCCTGATGGAAGACGACACCACCCTCAACGCGGTGCATGCATTGATCTTGCCGAGGTACCGCCTCGCAGACTACGACGACCCCCGCGCTGCCCATACCAATGCGGACAGCAAGATCATCGACGACATTCGCTCGGGTCGTGGGAACGTCAGCGGATTCGTTCGAACCGGCCTATTCAAGCGTCTGTCGTCGTCGGGTCACTCGTTCATCCTGTCCCTGCAACGCCAGCGCGCCCGTAACGAGCTATTCCTCCATGCCATCGCCAATAGGCTCCCGATCCCTCTAGGGAGCTTCAGCGATAAGCAGATCAACATCAACGACGAGGACGTCGAAGACGGTGCCACAACCCATGGTTCACTGGCGAGCCGCTATGCCGAGCTACAGAAGACGCTGCCTGGCAAGACGAAATGGATCAACTCAACCGTATTTAAGACTGCCCTCCGCAAAGACCTGCAGAAAGACAACGAACAGCTGACAGCTTTACTTGAGCGGTTTGGGAGCTGGGACCCGACTCGCGACTCGAAGGTCAATGCTCTTGTCGACCTGCTACGAAATGAACATCCCGGCGAAAAGGTAATTGTCTTCACCGAGTACGTCGACACCGCCGAGTACGTCGCCCAAGCCCTCCAAGATGCTGGCATCGCAGGTGTCGGCCTGGTCTCCGGCAACACCGAAAACCCCGCCGAGGTCGCCCGGCGGTTTTCTCCTCACTCGAACACGATCCCTGGGCAAAACGAACCCGAGATCCACGTGGCCGATCCGATCAACGTGCTCATCGCAACGGATGTGCTCTCGGAAGGCCAGAACCTGCAGGACGCACACATCGTCGTTAACTACGACCTACCGTGGGCAATCATCCGTATCATTCAACGCGCCGGGCGCGTCGACAGAATCGGCCAAAAGTCTGACACTGTCTTTGTCTACTTGATCAGCCATGACAAGGTCGAAGAGCAGATCAACCTCCGCCAGCGAATCCGAGCCCGTCTGGGCACCTCGGCTGAAGCGTTCGGCTCTGACGAGCAGTTCTTTGGCGGTGATCAAGAGGTCAAGATTCTCGACGACTTCTACAAGGGCAGGGTCGGCGACGACGCCGAAGACGCCGACGGCGAGGCCGACGCGGTCAGCGAAGCTTGGCTCGTCTGGTCCAACGCGCAAACGAAATACCCGCAGATCGTCAATCGCGTGCTCGGGATGCAGGACATGATCCACAGCAGCCGCGAGCCATATGTTGCCGAAAGCCATGGTGGCGTCACTTGCTACGTCTCTACCGACTCGGGGGTCGACGCCTTCGCCACCTCGGCGGCCGCCGACGACGCCGATGGAATCGCCAAGGAAAAGTTGCTCACCCCACTCGAAGCCATGCGCGTCTTCGAAGCACAGGTCGACACTCCAACCGCCGAGCAGCGACATGATCACTTCGAACGACAACGTTCACTGATTCACGGTCCCCTGACGGTCGAGGCTCTCGCCGACGGCAACCTTAAGGGCGTACGCAAGTGGGCGTGGGAGCGGCTAGGCGGCGACACGCTTTTCTCGGACAAGGCACCGGACGCCATCAACGCTCTGCATGAGCGCCCGCTTACTGAGCACGCCACAATGCGTTTGAGCCAGGCCCGACGCAACCGCTACAGCCCCGATGATCTTGCCGTCTTACTTAACCAGCTTCACGAGGAAGACCGGCTTGTCATCAAATTTTCAGAATCCGACAACATCAAGATCGTTTGCTCGATTGGAGTCCGTGACGCATGACTGACAGTCAAATGTCCCTCGTCGAGCAGCACCTATACCAGCAGCTCTTCCTGCATGACTTGAACTGGAGTGCACCCGATCATCCTCCGATCACGTACACCGACGATGACGGGAGCACCTTCATCGCCACCAATGTCTCCTCCTACAAGGGCCTCCGGGTGTGGGTATGTGACGACAAGCCCGGCTCGAAGATCGAAGCGGCACTGGATCGGCTGATTTCCAAGACCTCCACCGACCGGCTGGTCATTTTCCACAACGGCGACGACCAGGTATGGCGCTGGCCAGCTCGCCACACCAGGAACAACTCAACGGCCACACGGCTGACCAGTCACCGCCATCGTCGTGGCACGACGAACCCGAAGTTCGCCGCGCGACTCGACGCAATCGCGCTGCCGACCGATGTAACGCTTGACGCTAACTCCGTTCTGACGAAAGTTCGGACTGCGTTCGATGTCGAAGCCCAAAACGAAACCCGGCATGCCTCGAAACTGATGGCACGCATGTATGCCGCCATTGAGAAGGCCTATCCGAAGAGTTTTGACCTTAAGATCCGTGATCACCAGATCTCGGTGACCCTCGCCCGGATCTTGTTCCTAATGTTTGGTGACGACACCGGGATGTGGGAGCGGGATACGTTCCGCGACTTCGTTGACGAGTACACAGCGCCCGATGGTTCTGACCTCGGCGAACACTTGTCCGATCTATTTGTCTATCTCGATACACCGCCGGACGAGCGTGAGGCGAAGCAGTCGGCGTTCAACGGCTTCCGCTACGTTAATGGCGGCATCTTTCGCGAGCGAATCTCCCTGCCGGCCATCAACGCTGAGTTTCGAACCGTCATCCTCGAAGCATGCGCGGGGGACTGGAGCACCATCAGCCCCGCCGTCTTCGGATCGATGTTTCAGTCTGTCCGTGATGCCAAGACCCGGCGCGAGCTAGGCGAGCACTACACATCCGAAGAAAATATCCTCAAGACTCTGAACCCGCTCTTCCTGGACGAGTTGCGGGCAGAGTTCGAACACATCAAGACCCTCGGCAAGCACGAGGCAGACCGGCTTCGCAAACTGCGAGACAAGCTAGGCGAGATTCGTTTTATGGATCCTGCCTGCGGCTGCGGCAACTTCATCATCGTGGCCTACCGAGAACTTCGTGATATCGAACTGGCAATCATGGAGCGTCTGCAGGAGATCACCCGGGACAGCCCAATGCTGTTGGCAAATGTCGGCCTCAAAGTTACTCTCGACCACTTCTACGGCATCGAAATCGACGAATGGCCTGCTCGTATCGCCGAGACCGCCATGTTCCTGATCGACCGGCAGTGCGATCTCAAGCTCACCGAGCGGCTCGGCTGGGCTCCAGACCGGTTACCGATCCAGCAGCAAGCAACCATTGTGGTAGGAAATGCAACCAGGTTGGATTGGAGTCGCATCGTTCCGGCGTCCGACGGCCTAGTGATCGCGGGCAACCCGCCGTTCATCGGCCAGTACACCAAGACGGACGAGCAGGCCGCCGACGCCAGGCAGGCGTGGGGAGCCGACTACGACGGTTACCTGGACTACGTGACCTCGTGGCACGCGAAGACGTTAGACCTCTTAAGGGACACGGACGCACGGTGGGCCTTCGTGACAACCAACTCGATCACGCAGGGACAAGCAGTACCGGCGCTCTTCCGGCCGATTTTTCGCGATGGCTGGCGTATCAAGTTTGCACATCGGACCTTTGCCTGGACCTCGGAGGCCTCAGGCAAGGCAGCTGTGCACTGCGTGATCGTGGGCTTTTCACGGGACACTGGTGGCAAACGGCGGCTGTTTAACTATGACTCGCCTGGGCTCCCACCTCGGGAAGAGCTCGTCACCAATATCAACGCCTACTTGCTCGACGGCTCGAACCAGCTCGTGGGGAAACGAATGAAGCCCCTTCCCGGGCTGCCTACTGTTGTCTACGGAAGTAAGCCGACCGACGGCGGCAACTTGCTGTTTGGGCGCAACGAGGCTCGGGATTTGAGTTCGGATGCGACAGTTGCACCGTATGTCAGGCCATACGTTGGGGCCACTGAACTCATCGAAGGGTCGGAGAGGTGGTGTCTTTGGCTCCCAGACGCCCCGGAAACCGTTCTAGATCAGTTCAAAGTGCGGGAACGAGTACTTCGCGTGCAAGCAATGCGGGAGGCAAGTTCAGATGTGGCCACGAACAAGGCAGCAAAATGGTCTCACCGTTTCCAGTATGATCGACAGCCACGCGTCGCTTACCTCGCGATCCCTCGGCATGTCTCGGAAAACCGTTTGTACTTCACCGCCAGCAGGTTTGCCGAATCGGTGATCTGTGGGGACGCCAATTTCACGGCTGAAGACCCCGACGGCTACCTATTCGCGATCATCTCCTCGACAATGTTCATCACCTGGCAACGAATGATCGGCGGTCGGATCAAGTCTGATCTACGGTTCTCCAACACAATCGTGTGGAACAACTTCCCGATGCCCGCAGTTGACGCTGCCCTTCGCGAGAAGATCATCGACGCGGGCCTCGGCGTGATCAATGCCCGGGAAATGCAGCCCGAAAAGTCGCTTGCGGAGCACTACCGGCCGGACGCGATGGCTCCTGAGCTCATAGAGGCGCACGACGCGCTTGATCAGCTAGTGGACCAGGCATTCGCCGGAGACCGGAGACTCTCCACAGAGCTAGATCGTCAGGAAGTCCTCTTCACCCGATATGAGGAGCTGACCAGTCCGCTGACAACGGCTATCGCAAAAGGACAGCGTCGTCGACGGGGGTGAAGATCCCGCCGGGTCCACCGCGTCGCAGACTCTCCTGCTCAATCGGCTGCGCTCCGCCCAGGAGGAAGAGGACGAACAGCAGTTCTGGTGAGCCCGTTTCAGTTTGGAAGGGACACAGGCAGTCAGGCATGCCGCTCGTTGGACAGCGGTGCGGCTCAACACGGCCGTCGCTGCTCACCTTCGGGATTCGATAGGCTTAGGGTAGGGCGGACTCCGCCACGCAGTTTCCAACACCACGTTTACTCACTCATCAGGGAGCGCCTCATATGGGACGTGTCGTCGTCGACGTCATGCCGAAGCCTGAAATCCTCGATCCGCAGGGCAAGGCAATCGCCGGCGCACTGCCTCGTCTTGGCTTCAAGAACTTCATCAACGTTCGACAGGGCAAGCGGTTCGAGCTCGAAGTCGATGGCGATGTCACCGAAGCAGTGATTGCCGAAGTGCGAGACGCCGCCATCAAGCTGCTCTCGAACCCGGTGATCGAGGACGTGGTCAGCGTTCGCAACGCCACCGTCGAAGAGGCCACTAATGTCTGACGCCCCCCGGGTCGGAGTCGTCACCTTTCCGGGCTCGCTTGACGATGTCGACGCACAGCGCGCCGTCCGGCTTTCAGACGCGACCCCGGTTCGGCTCTGGCACGCCGACGACGACCTGCAGAATGTCGACGCGGTTATCCTGCCCGGTGGCTTCTCGTACGGCGACTACCTGCGTTGCGGCGCAATCGCACGTTTCACCACGATCATGGACGCAGTCGTCGACGCGGCCAAGGGTGGGCTTCCGGTGCTCGGCATCTGCAACGGCTTCCAGGTGCTCTGCGAGGCCCATCTGCTGCCTGGCGCGCTCGTGCGCAATGACCACCAGCAGTTCATCTGCCGGGATCAGAAGCTTCGGATCGAGAATGCCGAAACCGCGTGGACCCGCCAGTTCAGCCAGGGCGAGGAAATCATCATCCCGTTGAAGAACGGCGAAGGCGGCTACATTGCCGACGAGGCGACGCTGGACCGACTCGAAGCCGAACAGCGCGTCGTGTTCCGCTACCTGGATGGCAACCCCAACGGCTCGCGACGCGACATCGCTGGCATCGCCAACGAAGCCGGAAATGTCGTCGGCCTGATGCCGCACCCGGAGCACGCGGTGGAAATGGGCTACGGACCAGACACTGCTGGCGGCACCCGGACCGGAATCGACGGCCAACGGATCTTCACCTCGGCGCTGCAAGCACTCGTCGGAGTTTAATGCCGATAGCAGTGTGTGGTTTGGCCGAAGCGGGCTGCGCGCCGCCGTACCCGTCTGCCCGCCACCACGCGAACCATTAGCGTGGGCCGCCGTACCACCGCCTGCCCGCCACCACGCCAACAGCCAGCGCGTCATTGCCGATTTTCGCGCGTAGCCTGAACGCCCGTAACCTTGATGCATGGCCGTGCCCAAAATCGTACTGTTCTACGCCTTCACACCGCTGCCCGATCCCGAGGCGATCAGGCTGTGGCAAAAGGCGCTGGCAGAGAGTAACAATCTCACCGGCCGCGTGCTGATTTCCGAACACGGCATCAACGCGACACTCGGCGGCGAAATCGACGATGTGAAGCGGTACGTCAAGGGCACTCGGAGCTACCCGGCCTTCAAACGAGCAGATATCAAGTGGTCCGACGGCCTGGGCAACGACTTCCCGAAGCTCAGCGTCAAGGTACGCAATGAGCTGGTCGCCTTCGGCGCACCCAATGAATTCAAAGTCGATGAGTCGGGCGTTGTCGGCGGCGGCGAGCACCTCAAACCGGAGCAACTGCACGATTTGGTGGACGAGCGCGGAGACGATGTCGTCTTCTTCGACGGCCGCAACCGGTTCGAAGCGGAAATCGGCCGGTTCAAGAACGCCGTCGTTCCGGATGTGGCGACCACGCGGGACTTCGTCGCCGAGCTCGACAGCGGTAAGTACGATCACCTCAAACAGAAACCTGTAGTCACCTACTGCACCGGCGGTATCCGGTGCGAAGTGCTCTCCTCGCTGATGAAATCTCGTGGCTTCGAAGAGGTGTACCAGCTGGATGGTGGCATCGTGCGCTACGGCGAGCAGTACGGCGATGACGGACTCTGGGAAGGCTCGCTGTACGTTTTCGACAAGCGCATGCACCTTGAGTTCACTGAGAACGCGGTTCCGCTGGGCAAGTGCTGCCAGTGTCAGGCGGCAACGGCGAAGTTCGAGAATTGTGCGGAGCCATCGTGTCGTAAGCTGCGCCTATTCTGCGCCGACTGTTCCGCCCTTGCCTCGACAATGATCTGCCCGGACTGTGCGTCCGCCACCTCATCTGACGCCGATTCAATGGAATCTGGCGCAGCTCCGCTGGCGTCGGCAGCCGCGAGTCGGACTGGCCTGACGCCTGCCGCCGCGAGTCCGGCGGCTCCGCTGGACACAGCCGTGAGTCCGGCGGCTCCGCTGGTCACAGCCGTGAGTCCGGCGTCTGCCAGCTCCGCAGCCGCGAATCGAGAAATCTCTGCTCTTTCCGGAGTCAGCGGTACTGGGCAATAACCGCGGCTGGTCGTAGCTCTTTCGCACGAGTGGACGGAGGGTGAGAGCGCAATGAACGCGAAGAAGCGCAACGGAGATCACCCCGTCCTGTTCCTCGTCATCTGCCTCGTTTTCGTCGTCACCGGTGCCGTCATCATGATTGTCGACCCCGCCAGCTGGCTACTCGGGCTCACCGCGGTGCTGTTCTTCGGCGTCGGGCTGGCAGTTGCCGTGCTGAACCTGATTGCGCAACGGCGGATGACGTCGGGCCCGCCTGGGTCGGCCATCGCTGGCAGCTCGCGAGGGTCAGGCATCGCTGGGAGCTCGCGAGGGTCAGGCACCGCGGGCGGCACCGGACGCCGCACGGCCGACTCTCGACGCCGCACGGCCGGAGGCGCACGGACCTCATTCCTCACCAGCGCAGAACCATCCGCGTGGTTCGTGGTGCCCTGCTGCTTTGGTCTGGCAGCCGCGTGCGGCGTGCTGCTGTACGCGATTGGCTCCGGCCAGATCGTCCCGGTTTCTCGCTACGCACTGGTCGCCGCACCCGCGGCCGCCGTCGGCGTTGTCTTCTTCGCCGGCGGCGGCATCGTCTTCCTGATCAAAAGAATCGGGAAACGGTCGCGCCGAAACCGGTAAAGGCAGCGCATCCCCGACCAAAGCGAAGACGAACCGACTGCCCACTTTCTACGACCACCGAGCGTCAGCGACGCCAAATCGCTAACTCGCAGGCTGCCTCCCCGACATTCGCTGTGGCTGACTCACCAGTAACCCTTGAGCTCTCACGATGTGAGCGGAAACGAGGGCTCTCAGGTAGCCAGCTCCTGCATTTGTCGGTCGGCGAGCGCGAGGTGCCCAGTCACCAGCCAAGGTTGTCACTGCGGCCGGAGAGCCCGAGAGCCCATCGACAACCGTCATCAGCTGACAGCCGACAGCCATCAGCTGAGGCAAAAGTGCAAGTACCCGCCGTCAGCCGAGGTCGACGAGCTGGCCCATCCCCCGCTCCTCGGCGACCTGGACAATGCGTTCCGCGGCCGCCGAGTCCTGAAAGCCCAACCCGACGCTGTTATAGAAGATGATCTGCTCGTCATTGCTGCGTCCCGGCGCCGTTCCATTGAGCACGTTGCCGAGCGCGTACAACGTCGGGACGCCGTCACCGGATGCCCCTGTCTGCGCGTGAGCGATGGCGGCGGCTATCGGCCCAGCTTGCTGGCTTGCGGTCTCGACGTCATCGACGACGACAAGATCGGCCAAATCCAGCAGTGCCTGGTCGACCTCACGGTGATCGGGCGCGAAGGATCCCACGCTGATCACAGTGGTTCCCGGCCGCACCCAGGCGCCTTCACACACAGGCTGTGCGCTGGTCGTCGCGGTGACGACCAGGCTCGATGTGGATACAACGTCCTGCGCGGACTCGCCTTCGAGGACGTCGAAATCGAAGGCCTGCGCCGCCTGCTTGCAGAACGCGGCCCGCCGCTCCGCCGACGGCGAGAACACCCTAACGCTTGCGACCAGGTCCAGCGCCGCAAGCGCTTCCAGGTGGGCATGCGCCTGCACGCCGGAACCGATTATGCCCAGTTCGTGCCTGCCGGGAGTCGCGAGCGCGGATGCCGCCACCGCGCTCGCCCCAGCCGTGCGCGCCGTGGTGATTGGTTCTCCATTGAGGATGGCGCGCAGATACCCGGTCTCGGCGTGCTGGACCAGCACCGTGGCAGAGATCGCCGGCAGCTGGCGCGTCGAGTTCGCGGGGTTCACGCTGCCGAACTTGCACACCGCGCCATCATTGACGGTGTTCCGCGCAGCGTAGGCGAACGCGACGCTTCCCTCCGGTCCGTTCAACAGACCGCGTGGCGCGAGCAACACATTGCCGCGGGCGTAATCCTCAAACACCGCCCGCTGGGTATCGATGATCGCGCGCATATCGATAAGCGATTCGACGTCGTGCGCGGACAGGATGCGGACCTGGTGAGCCAATGAGTTTCCCATTCTGAAATCCTCACACGAGGAGCGCGTCGTGCTGCCATGGCGTCCGGCATCCGTTCTCGAAGTGCGCCGATAGCCGCCCAGCGACAAGCCGGTCCAGTCGGTTGATGGCGGCCCGCGAGGTCTCAGTTTGTCGCAGATGGCCCACGAAGAACCCAGGCCGACTGCAACGAACCGAGACGTAACGCCGACGCGGCCGAAACCCAGGCGCGATCAGTTGTCCGTCATCTTGTTGACGTCCTCGATGTTTATCGAGCCGCCGGGCATCACTTTCCGGGTGTTCCGGTACCCATACACCGCGTAGACAATCATGCCGAGCACCATCCAGCCGAAGAACCGCAAGAAGGTCTCCGATGGCAGCAGGCTGATCAGGTACAGCGAGAAGAGCACGCCGAGCGCCGGGACGACCGGCATTCCCGGCACCTTGAAGCCGCGCTTCAGGTTCGGCTTGCGATAGCGCAGCACGATTACCGAGATACTGATCACCACGAACGCGGACAGCACGCCGATGTTGATCAGCTCGGCGACGTACTGGATCGGCAGCAGCCCGCCGAGCACTGCGGCCAGAATGCCGATCAGCCAGGTGGGCCGGTGTGGAATCCGGCTCTTGTGATGGATCGCGCCAAACCACTTCGGCATCAGACCGTCGCGGCTCAGTGAGTACCAGAGCCTGGCTCCGGCCATCATGAACGAGAAACAAACCGTGACGATGCCGACGATCGCGCCCAGCGCAATCACGTTAGCCAGCCAGCCCATGCCGTGCACTTCGAATGCCGAGGAGATACCGCTCTGCTCGTCGATCTCTGCGTAGGGAACCATGCCTGCGAGCACGAGCGAGACGCCGACATAGAGCACCATCGAAATGCCGAGCGACCACATCATCGCCTTCGGCAGCATCTTGCGCGCGTTCTTCGACTCTTCAGCCGCAGTGCTCAGTGCGTCGTACCCGAACACGGCGAAGAAGACGACGGCCGCGCCCGACATGATCCCCGCGACGCCGAACGGCGCGAACGGCGATAGGTTTCCGAGGTCGACAAAGAACACGCCGACAATAATGACGACCAGCACGATCGCGATCTTGATCATGGTCAGCACTGTCTCGAATCTGGCCGAGGTCTTGGTGCCGCGGGAGAGCATGAACGCCACCAGAAGGCAGACGATAATCGCGCCGACGTCGAGGACATGGCCTTCGCCGGATCCCGGTGCGCCGAGCGCCCAGGTCGGCAGGCTCAGGCCCATCGCATTCAGAAAGTAGCCAACGTAACCGGAAACGCTGATCGCCACGGCAGCCACAATTGCGGTGTACTCCAGCAGCAGGTCCCAACCGATCGCCCAGCCGACGACCTCGCCGAGCGTTGCCGCGCCATACGTATATGACGATCCCGCCCGCGGCACCATACTGGCGAATTCCGCATAGGCGAACGCCGCCGCGAGCGAAGCCAGCCCGGCCAGCACGAACGATATGACAACGGCCGGGCCGGCGGTGCCCTTCGCCACGACGCCCGCCAGGGTGAAGATTCCGGCCCCGATGATCGCACCGACACCGATCATCGTCAGATTGACCAGACTGAGAGACCTCAGCATCTTCTCTTCCCCGGTCTGCTCATTGGGGAGAGTTCTTCGGAATATCCCGCGCTCAGACGTGCTGAACAGTCCGCCGCCTTTTGCCGCACTCTTGTTGACGCTCATGGAATCCTCGATCTCTGGAGGCTAAAACTTCATCGTTGGAGTTTCTTCCTGACGCTGCGCTACACGAACTTTACTCCCTGGGCCAGCGGAAGCTCCCCGGAATAGTTCACCGTATTCGTCGCCGGCCGCATGTATGCCCGCCATGAGTCCGAGCCGGATTCACGCCCGCCGCCGGTCTCCTTTTCGCCGCCGAACCCGCCGCCGATTTCCGCGCCCGACGTGCCGATGTTGACGTTCGCGATCCCGCAATCGGAGCCGCCGGAAGACAGGAACCGTTCCGCCTCGGCCTGATCGTTGGTGAAAACAGCGGATGACAATCCCTGCGGGACTCCGTTGTGCAGCTCGATTGCCTCGTCGAAGTCCGAATACGTCATGACATAAAGGATTGGTGCGAACGTTTCAGCCCGGACCACCTCTGTTTGCGCCGGCATCCGCACCACGGCCGGCTCGACGTAGTACGCCTCTTCCGCGGCGTCCGCGAGCACCCGGCTTCCGCCGACAAGCACGTCCCCGCCATCCGCGCGCGCCTGCTCCAGCGCCTTCTGCATTCCCTCGAAGGACGCTTGATTGATCAGCGGTCCGACGAGCGTGCCATCGTCCAGCGGATTACCGATGCTCAGGGTCCGGTACGCCGCGACGATCCGGTCGACCAGCTGGTCGGCAATGCTCTCGTGCACTATCAACCGGCGCAGGGAGGTGCAGCGCTGCCCCGCCGTGCCGGCAGCGGCGAAGACGACGCCGCGAACCGTGAGGTCGAGATCGGCAGATGGCGCGACAATTGCCCCGTTGTTACCGCCCAGTTCCAGCAGCAGCCGCCCGAACCGCCCGGCTACGCGCGGCGCCACCTCCTTGCCCATCCGGACCGACCCGGTGGCCGAAAGCAGTGCGACACGCTCATCGTCGACAAGTTGTTCCCCGCCAGCCCGCTCCGCACAGACCACGTGATGCAGCCCGGCGGGCGCTCCGACATCCCGCACAGCGCGGGCCAGCAGGGCATCGGCGGCAAGCGCCGTCAGCTGGGCGTTCTCAGAAGGTTTCCACACCACGGTATTGCCGCAGACCAGCGCAAGCGCGGTGTTCCAGGACCAGACCGCCGCCGGGAAGTTGAATGCGGAGATAACACCGACGACTCCCAGCGGGTGCCAGGTCTCCATCAACCGATGACCGGGGCGTTCCGACGGCATCGTCTTACCGAACAGCTGCCGGGACTGGCCGACCGCCAGGTCACAGATGTCGATCATCTCCTGCACCTCGCCGAGCGCCTCCGAGGTGATTTTCCCGGCCTGCGCGGTGATCACGTTGGCGAGGTCAGCCTTGTGCTCGGTGAGCAGTTCGGCCCAACGCTTGACCAGAGCGCCGCGGGCAGGCGCCGGAACATCACGCCAGGTCAGAAAGGCCTGCTGCGCTTCGGAGATCATCGCGTCGATTTGGCTGTGGTCGTCGGATCGGACGGAGAGCAACGGCGAGCCGGTTAACGGGCTGCGCGTCGGATAGTCACCCCGGACTGCGTCGAGGTCGACGCCGCAGGCGAGCAGGCTCTTCTCCAGCAGCGAGTTGATGTCTTCGCCGGTCGGCAAGTTCTGTGCGGTCATGATTTTCCTCTTCGTTTCTGGCGGGTTATGGCTGGTGGGTGGCGGTGACGGCGGCTGACTTCGACAGACCTCTGCCGCGGGCAAGGGTTGAGTTCAAATGA
This sequence comes from Saxibacter everestensis, assembly GCF_025787225.1. NCBI lineage: Bacteria > Bacillati > Actinomycetota > Actinomycetes > Micrococcales > Brevibacteriaceae > Saxibacter > Saxibacter everestensis. The sequence continues at coordinate 262,901 of NZ_CP090958.1, read as the reverse complement.
TGTGCGTCTCGTGGACCAGCTGTTGCAGCTGGAACCGGTCGGCGCGGAAAGCAGAAGCGTCCATAAATGACTCGCGGCCCAGGTAGAGGTCCCGGACCAGCTCGCCGACGCCCGGCGCCTGCAGGAAGCCGTGACCGGAAAAACCGGTGGCGTAGATAAAGCCCTCGACCGTGTCACTCCTGCCGATCAGCGCGTTGTGGTCCGGGGTGACTTCGTACAGCCCGGCCCAGCCCGAAACGACCTCAAGGTCCGCCAATTCCGGCGCGCATTTCGCTGCGACCGCACGGAAGGGCTCAAGCCATTCAGTGCTGTATTCGAGATCGAACCCCGCCGGCTGCCGATTGTCGGACATCCCGAACAGCATTCCGTTGCGGTTGTTGTGAAAGTACAGCGTGCTGGCCAGATCAAGGGTGAAGGGTACGCGTGGAAATGGGGTGGAGCGCTGCGGGGTGAAGCCGATCTGACGCTTAACCGGAGTGACCGGCAGGGCCACCCCGGCCATCGCGCCGATCTTTTCCGACCAGGCTCCCGCCGCGCACACCACGACCGGAGTCTTTATCTCACCGCCGGCGGTATGGACTGCGGTCACCTGACCTGCCGTGGTATCGATCGCCTCGACCGCGCAGTGCGGATGAATGCGTACTCCTAGCGCGCGTGCGGCGTCGGCGTAGGCATTGACCACGCGGCCGGGGACGGCGTAGCCATCCTCTGGCGAGTATGAGGCGGCGCAGATCGACGCCGGGTCAATGAAAGGGCAAATCTGGGCGGCTTCGGCAGTAGTCACCATTCGGCTGGCGGCGCCGAGATCATTCTGAAGTTTCACCCCGTTCTCGCAGGCCTGCAGGTCGCTTTCATTGCGCACCAGGAACAAATAGCCGACCTGATCCACCCCGACATCGACGCCGAAGTCCTGTTCGAATCGCAGATACTCGTCGAGGCTGTGCTTGCCCAGCTCGATATTCGCGCTGTCGGAGAAAGTAGCCCTGATGCCGCCAAGCGGCTTCGCCGAGGACCCTTGCCCCACGGCACCGCTGTCGACGACGACGATGTTCCGGATGCCGGCGCTAGCCAGGAAGTAGGCGGCGCTGGTACCCATGACGCCCGCGCCGATGATCACGACATCGGCATGTGTCGGCAGGGCGCCTGCGCTCCCTTGGGCGGCAGCACGCTCTGGGGCGGCCGCGCTCCCTTGGGCGCCTGCACTCCCTTGGGCGGCCGCACGCTCGTCATCGGATGGTGCGAGATCAGGAACCATGAACACCTCGATTGAGTAAGAGACCAGCGCCATTGCTTTCTCCCCGGCCGCCATGTGGCCGCGCCGTGACACTCATGCTGCTAGAGATTAGTATTCAGGTCAATCGAAATTACTTATACGACTTCGTTTAGGAATTCTAAAGTGAGCTGGACTCTGAACCAGATGAGGACCTTTCAGGCGTTGAGCCAGCGCGGCACGATGGCCGCCGCAGCCGAGGCGCTTGGCTACAGCATTGGCGCAGTTTCGCAGCAGATGGCGGCGCTGGAAGCCAGCGTTCCGCGGCAGCTGTTCCTGCGCGACGGAAGGAACTTGTTGCTCACGGACGCTGGGCACGTACTGGTCCGGCACGTAGAGGCCATTCTTAATGCCGAGGCCGAGGCACGCGCGGCCATGTCCGAGGACGAGCAACAGCAGTCCACGGAGCTTCGGCTCGGCGTGTTCGGATCGGCGGCCGTCACCTTAGTGCCCCGGGGGCTGTTACTGCTGCAGGAATCCGCACCGAACATCCGGGTGCACACCCAAGAGATCGGCGTCGATCAGATGACGATGGCCGTGGTGCGTGGCGCCGTCGACCTCGCGCTTGGCGTCGACTACCCGGATGCGCCCGAGACTCCGCAGCGCGGCACGACGATCATCCCGCTGGAGGAAGAGGAGATGCTGATGGCGCTCCCCTATGCCGCCGACACCTTCGAGGTTCCAAGCTCGCCAGCCCGGCGACGCAAACTTGCCAGGGAAAGTGATTGGATTCTGGCGCCGCCGGATTCATACCTGGGCCGGGCGATGCGGGTTGCCTGCGTCCGTTCCGGCTTTGAGCCGCGGGTTGTCCATCAGGTCACGGATAGCGCCGTGGCGATAGCCCTCGCCGAGGCCGGGGTCGGCATCACACCGGTAGCCCGGCGAATGCTGCAGCTCCGCAGCACGAAGTCCGCCCTGATGCCGTTCCCGAAGTCGACCAGGCGGCGAATAGTGTTGGTGGTCCGGACGGCAAGCCTGGAACGGCACAGCGTGACGGCCGTGGCCGAGGCGTTCAAACGGGCGGCGGTCGACGAGCCGTAGCGGTTAGCTCCCGTCGGTCGTCGGCCACAGTCGTGAAGTGGCTGAATCGTGGCTAAGTGGCCGAATCGTGGGAAATAACCGACGACTCAGCCACGAAGCCACGAGTCAGGGGCCCGGCCGGAATTCCCGTCAGGGCGCCGCTAGCCCAAAGCCGCGCGATCTAAAGCGTGTGGGCGAACCAGCGAAGGTAACCGCCGTGTGGTTCGGTCAGGCCGATCGGTTCGCCATTAACGGCTAACAGGAACCGGGAACGATCTTTGCCGGAGTCATACGCCGTCGGTCCGCCGGGCAACGGCATCACGGACTGTCCCTCCTGGCTGATCCACACCGCCTTCTGACTCATCCGCTCGTCGACGAATTTCTGTCGTTCCTCGTCCGGAACATACGCCAGAACTGCGGTATGAAACACAACCGGCAGGACGCCGTCCGGAACCTCGGCCAATAGCGCATTGAGATCGCGGGTGAGGTCCCCACGTCGAAGGTCCGGTGGTTCGGCGCGGGCGACCTCGATCGCTGCCTTCAGTCGTTCGGCCCGCTCTGTCTGCTCGGGCCACACCAGAGCCTGCAGCCAAGCGACATCGTCCGGATCGGTGACGTCGAGCGGATTCAGGTCGAGGCCCGCCCGCCAGACGACGTTCGGCATCCGTTTGGGCAAAGGCGGTCGTCCCTCAACGGTGCAGTCCAGCCGGACCGGCGACCCCTCCGGGCCGACGGACTGCAGCGCGGCACCCTCGACATCGCGGTACGTCATCCGGTACTTGTCCGGATTCAGGCACAGCCCTGCCGAGGCGCCTACTTCGATCAGCGCAATCGGACCGTCCAGCTCGCCGAGCACGGGCAGGATGGCCGCGGTGCGGGCGCACTCATTGGTCTGGGTCGCCCGACGCCTCATAATGTCGAGCACCTGATCAGTCCGGGAAAAGAAGCGCTGGCGGAAATCGTCGTACGACGCCGCCAGGCCTGTCACCGCACGAACGGCTGCGAACAGGAGATTCGGCTGTCGCTTCACGATCGGCAGCTGGTCGATCCTGGTGAGCAGGTCCTCGTCCCGAGCCACCCCCGCCGCAAACTCACCGTAGAGCTCCGAGCGGCCTGGGGCCTCATCGCGGGCAAATTGCTCATATCGGCGTGCGGTCTCAGTATCGGCGACTTCTGATTCCATAGTTCAGAGTAAACCTGTGGCTGCGTTCGCTGACTGGCTCGTGGCTGTGGCCTGGCTGACTCGTGCGTTTGTCGCTGACTCGTAGGTTTGATCCCACGATTCGGCGACAAACCTACGAGTCACGCCGGTCAGGACTGGCGCGATAGGATCTAGGGGACTTGTCCCGGCCACCAGAATTGCAGGCATGACCGCCGATAACGAAAAGCGCGTGCGCGAAACCGTCGAGTTCGCGACAGCCAATCCCGACGTTGAACAGCCCTACGCCGAGCTAGGCCTGAAGGCAGACGAGTACCAGGCAATCAAGAAGGTCCTCGGCCGCCGTCCGACTTCAGCCGAACTGGCAATGTACTCAGTCATGTGGTCCGAGCACTGCTCCTACAAGTCGTCCAAGGTGCACCTGAAACAGTTCGGCGACAAGGTCACCGACGAGATGAAGAAGCACCTGCTGGTCGGCATCGGCGAAAACGCGGGTGTAGTCGACATCGGCGGCGGCTGGGCCGTCACCTTCAAGGTCGAAAGCCACAACCATCCAAGCTTCGTCGAGCCGTATCAGGGTGCCGCGACCGGCGTTGGCGGCATCGTGCGTGACATCATCTCGATGGGCGCCCGGCCAGTGGCCGTTATGGATCAGCTCCGATTCGGCGCCATCGACCATCCCGATACCGCTCGCGTCGTTCATGGCGTGGTTGCAGGCGTCGGCGGTTATGGCAATTGCCTCGGCCTGCCGAACATCGGCGGCGAGGTCGTGTTCGATTCCGTCTACCAGGGCAACCCGCTGGTCAACGCGCTGGCCGTTGGCGTAATGCGCCACGAGGATATCCGGCTGGCCAACGCCACCGGCAAGGGCAACAAGGTCGTGCTCTTCGGCGCGCGCACCGGCGGCGACGGCATCGGTGGCGCTTCGATCCTTGCATCCGAGTCGTTCGATGACGCTAAGCCAAGCAAGCGCCCGGCCGTTCAGGTTGGCGATCCGTTCGCCGAGAAGGTACTTATCGAGTGCTGCCTCGAGCTCTTCCATGCCGAGGTCGTCGAAGGGATCCAGGATCTCGGCGCCGCCGGCATTTCCTGCGCGACATCCGAGCTGGCCAGCAACGGCGATGGCGGCATGCACGTGGCACTCGACGATGTGCTGTTGCGAGACCCGACGCTGACGCCCGAAGAGATTCTGATGTCGGAGTCGCAGGAGCGGATGATGGCCGTGGTGCGGCCGGACAAGCTCGACGAGTTCCTCGCCATCACTGACAAGTGGGATGTCGAATCCTCCGTCCTTGGCGAGGTCACGGACACCGGCCGGCTGGTGATCGAGTGGCACGGCGACGTGATCGTCGACGTCCCGCCGCGCTCGGTGGCCCACGACGGCCCGGTGTACGAGCGCCCCTACCACCGGCCCGAGTGGCTGGATGGCACCCAGGCCAACGGAGTGCGGGTTGCGGGCCTGGACCGGCATAGCGACGCGCGTCCGCTGCGCGACGTCGTGCTGCGGCTGGCGGCTTCGCCTAACCTTTCATCGCGCGACTGGGTCACCGATCAGTACGACCGCTACGTGCTTGGCAACACCGCGCTGGCCACCCCGGACGACGCCGGCGTGATCCGGATCGACGAGGAGTCCGGTCTGGGCGTGGCCATCTCGACGGACGCGAATGGCCGTTACTGCTACTTGGACCCATATGCTGGCGCACAGCTCGCGCTGGCCGAGTCCTATCGCAACGTCGCCACCTCCGGGGCGCGCCCATTGGCAGTCACCGATTGCCTGAACTTCGGCTCTCCCGAGGATCCCGAAGTGATGTGGCAGTTCTCCGAGGCGGTCCGCGGTCTGGCCGACGCCTGCCAGGAACTCGGCATCCCGGTCACCGGCGGAAATGTCTCGCTGTACAACCAGACCGGCGGCGTCGCCATCCATCCGACGCCAGTGGTCGGCGTACTCGGCGTGTTCGATGATGTTGCCCGTCGCACGCCGTCGGGCTGGCGCGAACCGGGTCAAAACCTGTATCTGCTGGGCAGCACCGAAGATGAGCTCGACGGTTCTGCCTGGGCCGATGTCGAACACCAGCACCTCGGCGGGAGGCCGCCCGCCGTGAAGCTGACCGCCGAACGCGAGCTTGGCGAAATCCTGATCAATGCCTCCCGCGATGGCATGATCGACGCAGCTCATGACCTCTCCGAGGGCGGCCTGGCGCAGGCCCTGGTCGAAGGCGCGCTGCGCTTCGGAGTGGGAGCGCGGGTCTGGCTCGACGAGCTCTGCGAGCGTGACGGCATCGACGCGTTCACGGTGCTGTTCTCCGAGACGACCGCACGTGCCATCGTCTCCGTGCCACGCAGCGAAGAAGTGCGGTTCAGCGATATGTGCACGGCGCGCGGATACCCGTTCCTGCGGATCGGAGTTGCAGACGACGGTGGCCTGCCGGACGCCGACGCCTCGTCGCTCGATGTGCAAGGACTTTTCAACATCCCGCTGTCGGAGCTACGAATCGCGCACGAAGGCACGCTGCCGAAGCACTTCGCCTAGGCGCGGCTGGCTGCGCAACAACGCAGCCAGCCGGGCAGCCAGCCAGCCAGCCAACGAAACGGCACCGGAGGGTCAGATGGTCCGCACGATGAACATAGAAGCCATTGAGGCCGGAATCGGTATGCCGTGGGCGGAGGTCGAGGAGTTCCTGGCCGGCATCAATGCCGGCAGGCTCAGCCACAAGGACATCGCCACCGCGCTGAACGACGAAGGTATAGCCAGGGGGTGGTGGGCGCAGTCGGTCACAGTGGCTTACGAGCAGCAGATCGGACGGCGTCAGCCCGGTCAGGACTGCGACGGCGAATTCCAGACCTCCGTGAGCAAGACGGTGAACGGAAGCATGGACGAGGCCAGAAACAGGTGGATTACGCTGCTGGGCGATGCTGAGGAATTCTCCGGAGTCTCGATCAGCCGTGGTCCCGATCTCAGCGAATCCGATAAATGGCGGTACTGGCGGTGCGGTCTGGCCGACGGCTCGCGCGTCAACGTGAACATCTACCAGAAGGCACCCGGAAAGGCCGCGCTGAGCCTGCAGCATGAGCGGTTGGAATCCGCGGAACAGCTCGACCACTGGCGTGACTTCTGGAAGGCAAAACTCGCCGAGTTCGAGTAGGGCTGATCCAGGCAGCGGACCAGCGGGAGGCATTCTGCCTCGGCCGGGAGGGTTGATTCCCAGCGGGAGGCTCAAAGCCGCACTAACGACTGCTCTGCCTCCCAGCGATCGAGCAATTAGGCCTCCGAGCAATCAGGCCTCCGGCAATCCGCGAAGACTGGAATCCGCTGCTTCGTGAACGGTCGGCGTATGGTCTCGTTAGTGGACAGTCGGCGTATGGTCGCGTTAAAGGGTTGCCCATCGAAAGCTGACTTCCATGACCAAGCCGCTGGAGAAGACCGTCGCGGCGCTGTTGCAGCGACACGGCAAAACTTACGCGGAAGAGGCGGAAATCGGCCTCAAAGACACGCCATCTCCGCTGTATCAATTGCTGGTACTGTCCACGTTGCTATCGGCGCGCATCTCCGCTGACATTGCGGTGGCTGCCGCGCGTGAGCTGTTCTCCGCCGGCTACAAGACACCGGAAAAGATGGCCGCCGCAAGCTGGCAGCAGCGAGTCAATGCGCTGGGCCGTGGCCACTACCGTCGCTATGACGAGCGCACCTCAACCATGCTCGGCGAGGGTGCCGAGCTGCTGCAGCAAAAGTTCGGTGGCGACCTGCGCCGACTGCGGCGGGAATCTGAAGGCACCGGACAGTTGATAAAGGGGCTGCAGCTGTTTCCCGGAATCGGCCCGACCGGGGCCGGCATCTTCTGCCGCGAGGCGCAGGGCGTCTGGCCGGAACTTGCGCCGTACCTGGACAAGAAGGTGCTCGACGGCGCAAAGAGACTTGGCCTGCCGGATTCGGCCAAGGCACTTTCCGGCCTGGTCGGCAAGGATGATCTGCCCAGATTCGCCGCTGCCTGCGTGCGCGCCGCGCTCGACAAGGACATCGTCGAAGAGGTTAAGCAGGTCGCCGGCTAGGCGGCTAGCCTGGCCAGCCTGCTAAAGCAGCCGCCTACGTCGAGGGCCGCGAACACTGTGCACGTCCACTCTCCAGCCCGCGAGCGTTGTGCAGGACCGCGCGCGTATTAGGGCGCGTTCCTGCCGGAAGCTCGCGACCCTCGGCCGGGCCGGGAGGCTCGCGACCCTCCGCCTGGCCCACCCGCGCCCCCGAAGACCCCGGAACTACGCCTCGACCCGCCGCAAACCGCTACTACGCCTCGAACGTGCCGTGAATAACGGCCCGCGCGATCGCGTGGCTGAACAGGTTGAAGCCGAGGAAGGCGGGCGTCGCATCCGCTGGCAGATCAAGCCGCTCGACGTCAAGTGCGTGCACCGCAACAAAATACCTGTGCGAACCGTGCCCCTCGGGCGGTGCGGCGCCGATGTAGCGTTTCGCACCGGCATCATTGGCCAGCTGAACAGCGCCGGCCGGCAGCCCTGAGCCGCCTTCGTCGCCTGCACCGGGGTCCAGCGAGGAAACGTTCGCCGGAATATCGGCGACCGCCCAGTGCCAGAAGCCCGAAGCGGTCGGGGCATCAGGATCGTAAACCGTCACGGCGAAGCTCTTGGTCTCGGCTGGAAATCCGCTCCAACTGAGTTGGGGTGAGACGTCATCGCCGCCGGCACCCATGATTCCGCTCGCCTGCTTGGTGTCCAACGGCTGGCCATCCGCGATGTCATCCGAAGTCAGGGTGAATTCCGGAAGCTCGGGGAGGTCTTCGTATGGGTTTCGGCTCATCTGAATGGTTATCCAATCGGTGAATTCTTCCGCGTCATCTAAGACCCTAGCCCGGAATCGTGTTTCACTACAGTAACGCTCTCACGCCCAGGGAGGCCCATGAGGATCTCGCCCGCCCGCCGTTGTGCGGCCGCCATCGCCTGTTGCCTGCTGATCGCCGGCCTTTCCGGCTGTCGCAGCGCCGAGTCTGCCAGCAACCCGAAGCAGCTGACCGTGTGGAATCTGGATAGCCAGCCAGATCGGATCGCCGCGGTCAAGAAAATCAATGAAAAGTTCACCGCGGAAACCGGAATCACCGTCGAGGAAGTCGCCGTTCAGGAGAATCAACTCCCGTCGCTGATCGTGTCCGCTGCGGTTTCCGGAACCGTCCCAGACCTGATTGCCGGACTTCCACTGGCCTACGTCCGGCAGCTGAACCAGCAGGAATTGCTGGATACCGGCGCAGCGCAGCAGGTTGTGGCCGATCTCGACCCGGATACCTTCGAACCGTCAGCGATCGAGCTCACGCGTAAGGGCTCGACCCAGCTCGCCGTGCCGTCGGATTTCTGGACCCAGATCCTGGTCTATCGCAAGGACCTCTTCGAGAAGCATGGGTTGGCGCCGCCGACCACATACGCCGCCATCCGGGAGGCCGCCAAGACCCTCACGTCCGGAGACCAGTACGGGATAACTCTGGCGACCGACCCTGCCGACCCGTTCACGCAACAGACATTTGAATCCCTGGCACTGGGCAACGACTGCCAGATGGTCGATCAGGCCGGTGCCGTCCGGCTGGACAGCCCGAACTGCAAAGAGGCATTCAGTCTCTACGCCCAGCTCGCGCAGCAGAACTCCCCGCAAGGAACCCAGACCGTCGACTCGACCCGCGCGACGTACTTCGCCGGCCAGGCCGGAATGATCATCTGGTCCACTTTCCTGCTGGACGAGCTCGGCGGCTTGCGGGACGATGCCAGGCCAACTTGCAAGGAGTGCCAGGAGGACCCCGAATGGCTGGCCAAGAATTCCGGCGTCGTCACGGCGGTGCAGGGCCCGGACGGCAGCGGGCCGGCCGGCTACGGCGACATCCCCTCGTGGGGAATCATGAAGGACGCCAGCCCCAGGACGATCGACTACGTCAACTACATGATGTCCGACGGATATGAGGCAGCCCTCGCGATTGCGCCGGAAGGGAAGTACCCGGCTCGCCAGGGAACTCCCGACGATCCGGAAAAGTTTCTGACCGCGTGGGCAGGCATGCCGGCCGGCGTGAACACCGAGAAGTCGCTTGCCGAAATCTACGGTCAGGACACGATGGATCAGATTACCCAGGCCACCAGCAGGCTGGACCGCTGGGCAATCCCACAGGGACAGGGCGATCTACTCGGCCCGGTAGTCGCGGAGCTGGCCATTCCCAGGGTGCTCTCCGCGCTGGCGATCGGTGAGGATCCGAATCAGGCCGCCGAAGACGCCACCACCGCCGTCAAGGACATCGAGGTGTCACTGAGATGAGCATTCAAACACCGCTGTCTCCCGCACCACCCACAAAGCGAGCCCCGACTGCCAAACGGCGAAACACCAGGGCTCGGCGGGATAACCGTGACGGTCTGGTCATGGTGCTGCCGACGACCGTGATCGTCATCGCGGTCGTGATTGTGCCGGTGCTGTGGAATGTCGTGCTGTCGTTCCAGGATCTTTCACTGCTCGATATCCGTGATGCCGGACCGTTCCAGAGCCTCACCATGGAGAACTTCGTCCGGGTTTTCACTGCGGCCGGTTTCTGGCAGTCGATCGCCAACACCGTCGTCTACTCGGTGGCCGCCACGGTGGGATCCATCGTGGTCGGCCTGGTTGCCGCTCTCGCGCTTCGCCAGCCGTTCCCAGGCCGTGGCCTGGTCCGCGCGGCCATGCTGCTGCCCTATGTGGCGCCCGTTGTCGCGGTGGCATTCGTCTGGCAGATCATGCTGAATCCGCAGTATGGCATCGTCAATGTCTGGGGCCAGCAGTTTCTCGGCTGGGACCGGCCGATCGACTTCCTCGGCCGCGCACCATACGCGCTCATCACCGTGATCGCGTTCGAAATCTGGCGCTACTTTCCCTTCGCCTTCATGTTCATCACCGCCCGGCTGGTGGCTGTCCCGAGGGACATCGAGGAAGCGGCGATCGTGGACGGCGCGAGCGCCCTTCAGAGATTCCGCTACGTCATCCTGCCGCAGCTGCTCCCCGTGGTCGCATTGCTCTCCGTTCTGCGCCTGATCATGACGTTCAACAAATTCGATGACGTTTACCTGCTCACCGGAGGCGGCGCCGGCACCGAGGTCGCCGCCGTTCGGGTGTACGACACGCTCACCGGGCGTTTCGACGTCGGCGGCGCCGCCGCGCAGTCGATCGTGCTGGCCGTGTTCCTCGCTGTGTGCCTTCTGGTCTACATCAGGTTCTTCGTTCGGAAGGAGGACCGAGCGTGAATCGTCTGACCGCGGAACAGAAGGTCCTGGCGGTCCTGCGCTGGCTGGTGATCGCGTTCCTCATCATCGCCACGGTCTTCCCGTTCTACTACATGGCCGTGCTCAGTTTCGTACCGATCGAGTCGCTTTTGCTGGCGCCGGGCAGAATCTGGGTCGGCGCCCAGGACCTGACAATAGACACTTACCGGACCGTGCTTGCCTCGGTCGACGACGGTGGTCAGGGCTTCTCCCGGTTCCTGCGCAATTCGGCGATAGTATCGCTCGTCGTCGTCGCGTTGACCCTGCTGATCTCGATCCCGGGCGCCTACGCCGTCGCGCGGCTTAAATTCGCCGGGCGGACGACGGTCAGCACGCTGTTCCTGGCGGTCTACCTGTTCCCCACCATTGTGCTGGCCGTGCCGTTGTTCATCGCCTTCGCTAAAATGGGTTTGCAGACATCGCTGCTCGGCCTGATGTTCGTTTACATCGCCCAGACCGTCCCGGTATCGATCTACATGCTGCGCACCTACTTCCAGGCGATTCCACAAAGTGTCGAGGAGGCGGCGTCCATCGACGGGGCCGGTCGCCTGGCGACCCTGAGCCGGGTAACGCTCCCACTCGCTATGCCGTCGATCATGTCCACCGGGCTCTACGTCTTCATGATCGCCTGGAACGAGTTCCTGTTCGCCCTGCTGTTTCTCGCCGCGGAGCCTGAACTGTGGACCGTTTCGCTTGGTTTGGCTCAGCTGTCAGGCGGCATCGAGGTGCCAAAGACAGTGTTGATGGCTGGTTCCGTCATCCTGACCGTGCCGATCATCGTGTTGTACGGCATCGCCGAGCGTGCCCTGACCGAAGGACTGACCACCGGGGCGGACAAGGGGTAGCTGCTATCCGCCGACCACGTGCACGGAAAATGCGGCGAGGAAACCGACTGTCGTGATGATGCCGGAGTACTGGCCGGCCTCGTCGAAGGCTTCCGGCACCATCGTGTCGGCGACCATGGTCAAAATCGCGCCGGCAGCCGTGGCTGTAATGAACGCGATAACTTCCCCTGGCGCGCTCTGCAGCGCCAGATAGCCGATCAGCGAGGCCAGCCCGCTGACCACGGCGATCGCCCCCCAGACGCCGAAGACGTATCCGGCCCGGCGTCCGGAGCGTTTCATTCCCGACGTCGACGACAAGCCTTCCGGAACGTTGGAGATGAACACCGCCACCAGCATCGCCGGGCTGACCGCTGCGCCGCCGACCAGGCCGAGACCCAGCACAATCGACTCCGGTACGCCATCCAGAAGCGCGCCCACCGCGATCGCGGTACCGGAGCCCTGTTGATCGGCTTCAGAGGGCTGCTGGCTGCCGGAACGCTTGCGATGCCGCGCGCCATGCCTGGCGAGCACCATATTTGCGCCGAGGTAGGCGAACGCGCCGAACAGGGCGCCGCCGAGGGTCGCGAGCAAGCCGCCCTGTTCCTCCGCCTTCTCCACCAGTTCGAAGGTCAAAGCCGAGATCAGAACTCCCGCGCCGAATGCCATCACCGCCGCGGTGACCTTGGTTGGCACCTTGAACCACCAGGCGATCGCCGATCCGATCAGCAGCGCGGCGCCGCCGACCAGGCCCCACAGGCCTGCCAGCAGTGCTTGCGACATGGTTACTGGCTGCCGGCGCCAGCAAGTCCAACCGTGTCGAGCGCCCAGGCAAACTCGTAACTGGTCTCTTTCCAGCTCTCGTACCGGCCGCTGACACCGCCATGTCCGGCGCTCATCTCGGTCTTCAGCAACACCGGGGCGTCGACCTCGCGCAGCCTCGCCACCCATTTGGCAGGCTCGACGTAGAGCACCCGGGTGTCGTTCAGGCTGGTCACCGCGAGAATCCTGGGATATTTCTGTTCCGTGACGTTCTCGTACGGGGTATAGGACTTCATGTACGCGTACACCTGCGAATCGTGCAACGGGTCGCCCCACTCGTCCCACTCGATAACTGTCAGTGGAAGGTCGGGGTCCAGAATCGACGTCAGGGCATCGACGAACGGCACGACCGCCAGGATGCCGGCAAATCGGTCCGGCGCCATATTCGCGACCGCTCCCATCAGGAGACCACCGGCGCTGCCACCGCTCGCCACCATCCGGTCAGCCGTCGTCCATCCGTTCGCGATCAGCTGGTCGGCACAGGCGATGTAGTCGGTGAACGTGTTGCGCTTGCTGAGCGTTTTGCCGTTGTCGTACCAGGCCCGGCCCATCTCGCCGCCGCCACGCACATGCGCGATGACGAAGACCATCCCGCGATCGAGCAGCGACAGCCTGGCCACCGAGAAATACGGGTCGATGCTGACTTCATAGGAGCCGTAGCCGTAGAGCAGCAACGGGGCCGGGGTCCCTGGCGATACCAGATCCTTGCGATACACGATCGACAGTGGAATCCGAGCGCCATCCGCCGCGCTCACCCACTCGCGGCGTTGTTCATACCGCTCCGGATCGAAGTCGCCGAGGACCGGCTGACGCTTCAGTTCGCGCAACTCGCCGCTCGATACGTCGTAGTCGCAGATCGTCATCGGGGTCACCATCGAGGTGTACCCGAGGCGCAACGTGCGCTGCCGCCATTCCGGGTTGCCGCCGATGCCGACGCTGCCGAGCGCTTCATCGAAGCTGATCGGGTTCAGCTCGCCGTACCCCTCGTCCCCGAGCGGCACAACGCCAAGCCTGGTGAGCCCATCCTGCCGGTAGCTGATCGCCAGATGACCGTCGAATGCATCGGCACCCTCCAATCGCATCCCCGTGCTATCGCGAAGAACCGGGCGGCGCGGCCCGGACGGGTCGGCGACGGGGACATCAATGAGGCTGAAGTCTGCTTGGTCGGCATTATGCAGGATGACGAAGCGATCCTCTCCCGCCACTTTCGCATGCTCGACGCTGTATTCGATGCCGTCGACCCGCGGCCAGACCACGCGGAAATCGCCGTTCGGGTTGGCGGCTTCCAGGACGTGGACTTCGGAGGTGATCTTCGATCCGGCTGTCAGGATCAGGTACTCGCGGCTGCGACTGCGCCCAATGCCAATCCAGTACCGATCGTCTGGTTCCTTGAAGACCTTCACGTCGTCATCGGCGGACGTGCCGATCCGGTGCCGCCAGATAGTGTCCGGTCGCCAGGCATCGTCCACGGTCGAATAGAACAGGTAGTCGCCTGCGGCGTCGAACGCCACACCGGGGAAGGTGTTAGGAATCTCGTCGGGCAGCAATGCCCCGGTCGTCAGGTCCTTGAAACGCAACCGGTAACGCTCATCGCCCTTTGTATCCACACCAAAGGCGAGCAGCGTGCCCTCGGCATTGAGCGTAAAGCTGCCGAGCGAGAAGAAGTCATGTCCCTCGGCCTCCTGATTTGAATCGAGCAGAACCTGTTCGCCTTCGACCGCCACTCCTGGCTCGAGCCGCGGCGGCGTCCAGTCGTCGTCATTCCGGATTGGCGCCCGGCAGTGCATTCCATACTGCTTGCCCTCGACGGTCCGCGAGTAGTACCACCAGGAGCCGCGGCGCACTGGCGTGGATAGATCAGTTTCCTGGGTGCGCGACTTGATCTCGCCGAAGATGTCCTCCCGGAGACCGGCGAGATGTTCAAGATTGGCGTCGGTGTAGGCGTTCTCGTTCTCCAGGTGTCGGATCACCTCGGGGTTCTCCTTGTCCCGGAGCCATTCGTAGTCGTCGACGAAAGTGTCGCCGTGGAAAGTGCGCTCGATGGGCTTCTTGGGTGCGACGGGAGCGAGATGATCAGCCATGAACTCACCCTAGTCGCGCCGACGATCCGGCTGCCACCCCGATGGCCGGGGCCCGGGACGGCGACAGGCCAACTTCGTACTGGCCCGGGACGGCGCGTCGGCAGGCCGACTTCGTGTCCTTCGTGTGGAACGGCACCGGCAGACAGGTAGTTTGTACTCAACTGACGTTAGAGAGAGGACGGTCATGCGGGACATCCTCGACCAGACCCTGCCCTGGTACGAACCCGGCCACGCACTTGCCCTGGCCCTGCCCCTCACGACAAAAGCCCGGAGTTCCGCACGCCAGAGTTCCTCAGGCCGCGAAGCCGGCACGCCGATTGTGATAGCCGACCGACGGCCGTTCGGCTCGGTGCCGCGATGACGACCGCCGGGATCATTCTCGCCGCCGGCGCGGGACGTCGGATGGGTAAGCCGAAAGCCTTGCTGCGCACCGAGGAGGGCATCAGCTGGGCGCGCCACAGCTACGACGTGCTCCGGGCCGCCGATGTCGCCCATATCGTTGTCGTACTCGGAGCCGAAGCCGATAGGGTCGGCGCGGAATTCCCCGGAGCAAAACACTCCGTCGATCGGGCGGCGTCGCCCGACCTGGTTGTCGCCGACAGCTGGCGGCTAGGGATCGGAGCCTCGCTCGGCGCAGGCCTCCGGCACCTGCTCGCCGACCGTGTCACGGATGCCGCGCTGGTCACCCTGGTGGACACTCCTGGCGTGAGTTCGGCGGTGGTCCACCGCCTGCTCGATGCCGCAAGCGGGCAGTCGGCGCTCGCACGCGCCAGCTACAACGGTGTGCCGCTGCATCCTGTATTGCTGGGCCGCGACCATTGGGGTGGAATCATCGAAACAGCACAGGGTGATACCGGCGCCCGAGACTACTTGCGCGACCGGGCCGATGACGTCCGGTTGATTGAGTGCGCCGATATCGGTTCCGGAATCGACATCGACACCCCGGAACAACTTACCGAATGGAACCAGTGAACTCTCGAAGTGTGCCGACCGCCGCGAGAATGACCGTCCGGCTCTTCGTCACCTCGTCTGCGGTCACCCTTGCCGCCTGTGCTCTGCTGGCGGCGCTGCTCGGGATGGTGGCCGGCTCGGCCACCCCGGCACCGGCCGCTCCCCCGCCCGAACAGGTGCAACCGGCCCCAGAACCGGAGCGGATTCCGTTGCGGGTGGCCATCGTGAATCATGATCGGCCGGTCGAGCTGGCCGCCGTGATGAGCGCCCGGCCAGAGTGGTTCGAGTTCGGAGCTGAAATCACCAAGGGCATCAAGACGGGAGTGCTTGAGGGTTACCAGGTGCTCGGCACTACCTACCCTGAGAGCACCGCTCGGGAGATGGTCGAGGCCGGCGACGCCGAGATGGCAGTGATTTTCGACCCGGACTTCTCCCGGAACGTTGCCGACTACATGCTCGACGTAGCGCATAACCGCGATGCTGCTCAGCCGGAGTTCACGGTGCTGGCCGGCCCAATGCTGAGCGCGAACAACGGAAAGTTGCTCGACGAGTTCAAGCGGCAGACGCTTGGCCCGACGCTCAATCTGATGGCGGAGAACATGCGCGTCGTCGCGGAGAAGATGGCTGGGCCTGGCAATACATACGGCCAGGTCAGTGACGCTCAGCTGGAGAAGCTCGTCGATTTCGTCGGTACGAAGGTCGAGAACATCAACGTCCCGGGGATAGGCGCCGCACCGGAACCAGGAGTGCAGCCAAAGTCCAGCCCGCCTACGGCGCTGTCCGATGACGCCGCCGGCGATCCGGGTTCGACGTCCGATCCCGCGGCAGGTTCGACGGCCGATCGCGCGGCAGGTTCGACCTTGGACGCAGGTGGTTCCGGGTCAGGCCAGGGCATCGTCCTCTACTCGGTGATGCTGGTCGGCGCGGGTCTGGTGACCGCGCTCGTGGTCGGCTGGCTGGTCAGTTTCCGGGCGGGCATGGCAGTCTTCGTTCTCGGTCCATGGCGGCGCCAGGTTTCGGTGCCCGACGTTCCCCGGCTACGGATGCTGATCCTGCAATGGCTGACTTCCAGCCTTGTCGCCATGGTGGTCTCCGCCTGCTTCATGGGCTTCGCCACCGCCACTGGTTCGACAATCGAGATGCCGTCACTTGTCTGGGCTTACGGTTGCGGCGTGATCGCCGGAATTGCGATCACCCTGCAGGCGATTCAGGCGGCGGTCGGCACCATTGGCTGGCTGATCGGCATCGTCTTCACCCTTGGCACGGCACTCCCCGCGGCTGGCTTCGCCCAGCTGCTCGGCGGCGGATCGGCGGCAGGTCAGGCGCTGCTCAACGGCTTGACTTCACTGTCCGCTCAGACCCGCGCCGGCCTGCCGGATCTGGTTGCGACAGTCAGTACTCTCGCCCTGGTCACCGTCCTGGCTGCTGGCAGTTCCGCATTACTGGTCCGGCGGTACGACAACGGGTCGGCACCACGGTCCCAAAGCTGAAGTTCTGCGCAACCAGCATCATCGACGCTGGCCAAACGCCCCCACGCCCGAAGTAACCTCCCGCCCTCCCCACGCCCGAAGTAGCGCCTGCCTTTCCCACGCCCGAAGTAACCTCCCGCCCTCCCCACGCCCGAAGTAGCGCCTGAAGTGGCGCCCGAAGTAACCACCCGGAGTCGCAAAATCTATTGACTGGGACGATCGTCCCACATAGAGTTGCCACAATCTTCTTACGTTCCCCGGAGCCGCACGACCACAAATCGTGCAAGTAAGAAGTCGTGCAACCACAACGAGGTGCGTGTGCCGTGACAGCTTTCAGCCCGCAGGACAAAACCGACCTTCCCGACTTCCCGGTGTTCCCAGCCGACTTCCGTTGGGGCGCGTCGACCTCCGCATTCCAGATTGAGGGTGCCCTCGACGAGGATGACCGCGGCGAATCCATCTGGGATGTCTTCTCGAACGCGGACGGAAAAATCATCGACGGATCGACCGCCGCCATCGCGGCAGATAGCTACCACCGCTACCCCGAAGACGTGGCACTTCTGGACGGTCTCGGCGTCTCGGACTACAGATTCTCGGTGGCCTGGCCTCGAGTACAGCCTGCGGGCTCCGGTGCTGTGAACCTAAAGGGCCTGGACTACTACGAGCGACTAGTCGACGAACTGCTCGCCCGAGACATTGCTCCCATCCCAACCCTCTTCCACTGGGATCTGCCGACGCCAGTCGAAGATGCCGGAGGCTGGCTCAGCCGGGACACCGCCTACCGGTTTGCCGACTACGCGGGCCTGGTCGCCGACCGGCTGGGCGACCGGGTAGCCCGGTGGATCACCCTGAACGAACCGGCGATGACCACTCTGCTCGGCTACGCCACCGGCCGTCACGCCCCGGGCCGGGCCCTGCTCTTCGAATCGCTTCCGACTGCCCATCACCAGCTGCTCGGCCATGGACTGGCGACATCCGCCCTCCGCGAGCGCGGCGTGCGGGAAGTCGGGATAGCCAACAACCACACCCTGGTCGTAGCCGCCTCGGATTCCGAGCCGGACCGGCTGGCGGCCGAAGGCTACGACATGATTTACAACCGGGTATTCGCCGATCCGCTGTTACTCGGTCGCTACCCGGACCTCACCGCGTTCGGCTTCCCCGAGTTTCCCGGCCTGCGACCGGGCGACGTCGACATCATTGCAACGCCGCTGGACTTCTACGGCGTCAACTCATACAACCCGACCCGGATTGGCGCACCGGCCGCCGGATCAGAAGCCGCGGCACTCGGCCTGCCTTTCGATGAGGTGCCGTTCGATGCCACCGAGGTGACCGGATTCGGCTGGCCGATCAAGCCCGCCGCACTTACCGAATTGCTGGTCAAGCTGACGGATCGCTACCCGGACGTACTGCCCCCGATCGTGATCACCGAGAATGGCTGCTCCTTCCCCGACCGGCCGGAGAACGGCCGAGTCGAAGACACCAGCCGGATCGGCTACCTGGACGGGCATATCCGCGCGGTGCACGAAGCATTGCGACGCGGTGCCGACGTGCGCGGTTACTATGTGTGGTCGCTGCTCGACAATTTCGAATGGGCCGAGGGATACACTCAGCGCTTCGGCCTCTACTACGTCGATTTCAGCACCGGCGAGCGCACGGCCAAGGCGTCCGCGGACTGGTTTCGCGAACTAATTGCGGCGAGTCGGCAATCATGACCCGGCTCAAGGTCGCAGACCGCCGAGAGCTGCTGATCGATGCGGCGCTGCGGCTGATCGAGCGCAAGGGCGTTGCCGCCGCGAGCACCCGGGCAATCGTCGCCGAGGCCGGGATGTCGCTGGCGAGCTTCCACTACGCCTTCGAATCGCACGACGAGCTGATGGCGCGAGTGGTCATCCGGGTGACGGCGTCGGAATCCAATGCGGCCAGGGCCTCTTTCACTCCCGGCACCTCACTCGAACAGACGCTCGAGGGCTGCCTCACCGCATTCCTTGACGCGGTGGTCGAATGTCCGGAACGGGAGCAGGCGATGATCGAGCTGACGCAGCATGCGCTGCGAACCGCCGGCCTGGGACAGCTGCCGGCGCGACAGTACGCGGAGTACTACTCCGCGGCCGAGCAGATGTTAACCGCCGTCGCCAGCCATATCGGCTGCACCTGGCGACTTCCGCTGCCTGAGCTCGCCCGCTTCGTTATCGCGTTGACCGACGGCATCACGCTGTGCTGGCTGGCGACCCGTAACCGGGATGCTGCCGAGACAATCGTAAGGCACGCCGCGTCCGCCATCGCCACGCACGCAACGCCTGATGCCGACCCCACCGCCACTGCCCGCGACTCCGCCACGCACACAGCCGCCGCCCACGACTCCGCCACGAACACAGCCGCCGTTGCCCGCGACTCCGCCACGCACCCAGCCGCCGTTGCCCGCGACTCCGCCACGAACACAGACCCGACCGCCGCCGCTGCCGGCGGCTCCGCGTACGCGGAGCCAACCCGGCAATCACCATCATGACCAGCACTCAACCTGGGACAAGTTCCGCACTGGCGGTGCCGATTACAAAGGTCGGCGCCCGCTGGATCGTGCTGTACTTTCTGGCCTGGTTCGCGATCTGGATCGCCCAGCTCACCCCCACCCAGTTACTGCTGCCGGAACAGGTCGATGCCCCGAACGGGCCGGCCCTGTGGACCGACGGCGTGATCTACTTCAGCCTGGTGTTTGCCGGCGGCGGGGTGGCCGCCATGATCACCGGCCCGATCACGGGTGCGCTGTCCGACCGAACGCTCTCCCGCTTCGGCCGGCGCCGGCCGTGGATGTTCAGCGGGCTGCTGATTGCGGCACTCGGCGTGGCGAGCCTCGGTTTCGAAACGTCCGTTCCCGCCATCGCGGTCTCGTGGGTTGTTGTCTCGGTCGGAATTTGCATGGCATCAGCTGCCTATATGGCATTGATAGCCGATCAGGTACCGCTGCACCAGCGCGGCTTCGCCTCCGGAATCATCGGCTCGACACAGGCGATCGGCGTCATCGTCGGCGTCGGACTTGTCGTTCTGCTCTCGCTGTCAATCCGCGATGGTTACCTGCTGATGGCCGGGCTGTTGCTCGCCGTCGGCCTGCCCACCGTGGTCCTGCTGCCTGACGCGCCATTGCCGGCGATCAGCCAACCCGCGTTCACGTTCCGCCGGATTGTCGCTGGAATGTGGGTCAGCCCCGTCAGGTTCCCGAACTTTGCCTGGGTCCTGCTCAGCCGCGCATTGGTCAACACGGGCAACGCACTCGGCACCGGCCTGCTGCTCTATTTTCTGATCTACGGGCTCGGCGACGCGGATGCCGACGACCACCTATTGCTGCTCATCTCGGTATATACGGTCTTCGTGGTGATCGCGTCGATCGGGGGCGGCAAGCTCTCGGACCGATTCGGCCGCCGACGTCTTTTCATTGTCGTGTCGGCCATTCTGCAGGCGTTGTCCTCCATCCTGTTGGCAGCGATGCCGAGCCTCGGCACGGCGCTGTTCTCCGCGGCGCTGCTCGGCCTGGGATATGGCTGCTTCTGTTCGGTGGACCTCGCTCTGGCCACCGAGGTACTTCCCGCCGCCGAGGACCGCGCCAAGGACCTCGGCATCATGAACATCGCGGCGATGGCGCCGCAGGCTTTCGCACCGATGCTCGGCGCCTGGCTGGTCGCCATCACCGGCGGATTTTCAATGCTGTTTCTTGCCGGCGCCGTGTTTTCACTGTTCGGCGCCGCGGCGCTGGCGCCAATCCGGAGGACTACATGATGCATATACCCGAGACCGCCCCGGCCAGCAGGCCATGGCTCGATGCCACCCGGTACTGGCCGACGCACAGCCGCGCGACGGCACAGCTGCCTGCTCCGCTCGCTGTGCTCGACCTCGACGCCTTGGCACACAACGCGCACGACATGCTCCGCCGGGCAAACGGGATGCCGATTCGGCTGGCGAGCAAGTCGGTGCGGGTCGATGCCGTGATCGACGCTGTGCTCCGGCTGCCTGGATTTGCCGGGATTCTGGCCTTCACCCTGCCGGAGGCATTGCGGTTGGCCCAGCGGCACGAGGATGTCGTCGTCGCCTACCCGACGGCCGACCGTGAGGCAATCGCCAGGCTGGGGGCATCCCCGCGACTCGCCTCCCGGGTGACTCTTATGGTCGACTCCCCGGACCACCTCGACTTGGTTGACGCAGTCATTCCTCCGAGGAACCGGCCCGACATCCGGGTGGCACTTGAACTCGACGCCTCCTACGTGGTGCCGATGCTGCCGCGGATCGGAGTCTGGCGGTCACCGATCCGCAGTGCAACGCAGGCCGAGCGGGCCGCGCGGGTAATCGCCTCCCGGCCAGGCTTCCGGTTGGTTGGCGTGATGTCCTATGAGGCGCAGATCGCCGGACTGGCCAACCACCCCAAGGGGCGTCCGGCTTACGGCGCCATCGTCACGGCGCTGCAGCGTGCATCGTGGTCGGAGCTGGTCGAGCGGCGGGGCGCGGCGATTGCCGCCATCCGGAACGTCAGTCCGCTCGAATTCGTGAATGCCGGCGGCACGGGCTCGCTTGAGCGCACGTCATCGGACCCCTCTGTCACGGATGTCGCCGCCGGCAGCGGCTTGTTCGGTCCGCACCTCTTCGACAATTACAGCCAGTTCAGCCCAGCGCCGGCATTCTCCTTCGCGCTCGATGTCGTCCGCAAACCAACCCGGGATATCGCCACGCTGCTCGGTGGTGGCTGGATCGCCTCCGGACCGCCCGCCAAAGACCGGTTGCCGCAGGTGGCCTGGCCCAGAGGGCTGAAGATGATCGCCACCGAGATGGCCGGAGAGGTGCAGACCCCGCTGACCGGAGCCGGCCGGCTCGCTGCGGGAGACCGGGTCTGGCTGCGGCATACCAAGGCCGGCGAACTGTGCGAGCACGTTAACGAGATAGTCGTGGTCAGCGAAGGCGACATCGTTGACCGGGTTCACACCTACCGCGGAGAGGGCTACGCATTCCTATGACCACGACAACCAACGCCGGTCCGCCGGCCTTGTGGCGTAACTGGGGCCGCAGCGTGGCCGTCACGCCCCGGCGGATCGAGCGGCCGGGCAGCACCGCCGATGTTCAGGACATTTTGAGCCGGTCCCCCGGCGATTCGGTCAAGGCGATTGGCACCGGACATAGTTTTTCCGCCATCGCCGAGGCGGCTGGCGTCCAACTGGTGATGTCCGGGATATCCGGTCTCGTCGACGTCGACCGTGGATCCAAACAGGCGACATTCCGGGCAGGCACTCCGCTGCACCAGGTCGGCAAACTGCTCCAGCCATACGGCCTGGCGTTGGAGAACATGGGCGATATCGATCGGCAGACGATTTCCGGCGCTTTTTCGACCGGCACCCACGGCACCGGAACGACATTTCGTGGGCTCGCCGGCCAGCTGCGCGCGGTTCTGCTGGTGACTGCGGACGGTCAGGCTCTGCCGGTCAGTGCCAGCGACAACCCGGAGCTGTGGCCCGCGGTTCGCCTAGGTCTCGGAGCGTTGGGGGTCGTCACCGAGCTGACCGTGCAGTGCGTTGACGCCTTTGTGCTTGAGGCCACCGAACGTCGGGAACCGCTGGACGAGGTGCTGGAAAGCTTCGCCGAACGCAGTGCGGATGTAGACCATTTCGAATATTACTGGTTCCCGCACACCGGCGCAGCGCTGACCAAGACCAACATCCGCCGTCCGGCCGATACGCCAACCCGACCGCTCAGCCTGGCCGGCAAGTGGCTGGACGAGGAACTGCTGGCCAACGGTCTCTTCTCGCTGACCTGCCGACTCGGGGTCCGGGCACCAGGGCTGACGCCACGAGTGAATCGCCTGGCCGCCCGGCTGACCGGGAGCCGATCCTTCAGCGGCCCGTCACACGACGTATTCGTGTCGAACCGCTCGGTCCGTTTCACCGAAATGGAATACGCCGTACCGCTGGGCAATGTCAGCGAGGTAGTACGCCGGATCCGCGAGCTGATCGAACGCAAGCGCTGGAATATCTCGTTCCCGATCGAGGTGCGATCCGCCGCGGCGGACGACATCTTGCTGTCCACTGCCTTCGGCCGGTCGACTGGGTACGTGGCTGTGCATCGCTACTTCCGTGAGCGTCCGGATGAGTACTTTCAGGCGGTCGAGAACATTTTCCGGGAGTACGGAGGCCGGCCGCATTGGGGGAAGCTGAACTATGCCAGCACCGACTATCTTGCCGGGGTCTACCCTCGCTTCGAGGACTTTCTGCGGGTCCGCGATCGGCTCGACCCTGCTCGGAGGTTCGGAAACCGATACCTTTCCAGGGTGCTGGGCGATTGAGGCGGGCCGCAGTCCGCAGTCCGGCTTGCGTCGACGTTACGGGTCGCGCGCCACGTCCGCAGTGCGCAGTCCGGCTTGCGTCGACGTTACGGGTCGCGCGCCAGCGCCGCAGTCCGCAGTCCGCAGTCCGCAGTCCGCAGTCCGCAGTCCGCAGTCCGCAACCATCATGAAACTCAGCGATAGGTTCACAGGTTATGAATCAGCCAATCCCGGTACCGGAACTTCGAAGGAACGCCATGCAGCATGAAAGGTCGCAGACCGCCGATCCGCAGGCAGTGGTCTCCGCGCTACGCGCGGGATTCGGGACCGGACTGAGCCGCCCGGTCGCCTGGCGAATAAGACAGCTCAAGGCCCTGCGCCGAATGTTGATCGAACGTCGGACCGACTTCGAGCGGGCGCTGCAGGACGACCTCGGCAAGAACGCGACGGAAGCCTGGCTGACCGAGGTTGGCTTCACGGTCAACGAGATCGACCACACGCTCCGGCATCTGCGCGGCTGGCTCAGGCCGCGGCGGCGACGGGTGCCTCTTGCGCTGCAACCCGCCAACGCTCGCACGGTGTTCGAGCCGCGCGGTGTTGTTCTGATCATCGCTCCATGGAACTATCCGCTGCAATTGCTGCTCACTCCGCTGGTCGGGGCGCTTGCCAGCGGTAACGTCGTGCTGGCGAAGCCGAGCGAGCTGGCCCCGGCTACGTCGAGCGCAATCGCCAGGTGGTTGCCGGAATACCTCGATCGGCGGGCGGTTCAGGTTGTTGAGGGCGGCGTCGCTGAAACCACGGCGATACTTGAGCAGCGGTTCGACCACGTGTTCTACACCGGCAACGCAGCAGTGGGGCAGATCGTGATGGAAGCTGCGGCGAAGCATCTGACTCCTGTCACCCTGGAACTCGGCGGAAAGTCCCCGGTCTACGTCGACGACTCCGCCGACATCACGGTCAGCGCCCGAAGGATCGCCTGGGGGAAGTTCATGAATGCCGGCCAGACCTGTGTTGCGCCGGACTACGTCCTGGCCAGCGCCGCGGTGCAGGCCAGGCTGGTACCCGCGCTCGATGCCGCCATCCGGGAGATGTTCGGCGACGATCCAACCACGAGCCCGGACTTCGGCCGGATCATCAACGAGCGAAATTACGATCGGCTGACCGCGCTACTGCCCGAACATTCGGCAATTGGCGGGCAGGCTAACCGGGAAGCACGCTACATTGCGCCAACGGTGCTTCCGGATGCCGACCCGTCATCGGCCGCAATGAGCGCGGAAATCTTCGGCCCCATCCTGCCGCTGGTTACCGTGGACGGCGCCGAAGAGGCTGTGCGATTCATCAATTCCAGGGACAAGCCACTTGCCCTCTACCTGTTCTCCAACCGGCGCGATGTCCGGAAGAAGTTCGTCCGGGAGACGTCGTCGGGCGGCATCGTGATCGGCGCGCCGACCATGCATCTCTCCGTGTCGCAACTGCCGTTCGGCGGGGTGGGACACAGCGGGATGGGCAGCTATCACGGCGTGCATTCGATCGAGGCCTTCTCGCACCAGAAGGCTGTGCTGACCAAACCGCTGAATCCCGACACCCTCCGACTGGTCTATCCGCCGTTCACGAAGTTCAGGGACACCGTCATTCGCCGGTTCATCGCGCCGGACCGCCGGAAGTAGCCGACCGAGCGGCACCCGGTCGCGCCGCCGACCCAATGCGCTGTCTCGGGCCGACATTTGCGGCAGCTAGCCGTCCCGAAGGCCCTGAAATCGCTCACATTGTGAGATGTCCAGGGTTACTGGCGAGTCAGCGGCCGCAATTGTCGAACCCCGCGGCTTAATTTCGGCTAGATGTTCTCCGCCAGGGCGTGAATAGCTTCGGTGAAGCATTGCATCGGCGGGTTGACCAGCCCGGCCCCGACCTGGCCGGTGCCGGCTACCCGGCCGGCGATTCCAGTGTTGATCTGCGGCAGGATCTGGCTGCGCACCACCTGCAGCACGTCGATCCCGAACGGAACGCCGCGAAAGCCCATCGAGGCGATCTGCAGCACCGGATGCTCGTCAGCCGTGATCTGATACATCCTGTTGGTCGCGTCAACCGCGGTATTCGAGTCGCCGCCGATGAAGGCAACGATCGCCGGCGCTGCGGCCATCGCGAAACCGCCGATTCCGGCCGTCTCGGTGATCGCGGAATCACCTATGTCTGGATTCGCGTCGTCCGGGCCAAAATTCCCCAGGAACAACCCCTCGGCAACCTGCGCCGGGCCGGTGAACCATCGGTCACCGGTGCCGGAGACCTGGATGCCGAAGTCAGTACCGTTGCGGGCCATCGCCACCACAATCGTCGAACCGGGCACATCGCGCCCGGCATCCATCGCCAATTTGCACTGCGGCATCACCAGGTTGAGGTAGAAGTGGTCGTTGACGTTGCAGAACCGGACGACGTCGGCAACGTCAGCCGGGTTCGCACCAAGATCGAGCAGCTCGGGAACCAGTTCACGGACCAGCATCATGGTTCCGGCGCGATTGCGATTGTGCCCCTCATCGCCCATCTGCAGCATCTGCGCGGTGATACCGCGGATGTCGATAGGTCCGGCCGGCGTTGAGTTCCGCTGCCGTACGGCCTGCTGCAGGAGGGGACCGACGATGTCTTTCATCCAGTTGAGCCGTTCGATCACTTCTCCGCCATAAGCGCCGTAGCGCAGCACCTTGCCCAACCCCTCGTTCAGCGAGCAGTACGCCTTACGACCTGAACCCGGGTCGACAAGTTCGAACATCCACATGCTCGGGCTGACTACCCCAGCCATCGGACCCACCGTGTTGTGGTGATGGCAGGCGTCGAGCACTATCGGCTTACCGGAATCCAGCTCTCCCGTCACAAGCTGTGCCTCGGCGTGTTCAGGCGAGCTGGCGAGCCCCTCGAAGAGCATCGCGCCGATCAGCGCACCCTTCATCGGCCCGGATGCGCGGTCGAAGGTCAGTGGTGGCCCCGCGTGCAGAAAGGTGCCTGGTTCGAGGCCGAGCACCTCACTCGCCGGCCGGACGTCGGCCAGCACGGCGCCTGCTGCCTTCATGGCGGCCAGTGCCTGCTCATTGGCTCGGGCACGGCGCGGATCGGCGGCCACCCCGGCGACGGCATCCGCCACTTTTTCGGCCGGCGGCCGCCAATCCACGGCGCGAACAGCCACTCCCTGCTGGGCAAGCGCCTCATCGAATACCTTAACGCCGGCGGTGACCACCGTTGCCGGTCCGGCCAGGAGGTCGGCGACGGATGGGACAAAAGTCGGCTGAGTCATCAGCGTTCTCCTTCGACTGACTGGGTGCCGGCGCCAGCTGAAACTTGCCGATGGCCTGCATCTTGCCGGGGGCCTGCATCTTGCCGGTGGTCTGCGACTTGCCGGTGAACTAGGAGCTGCACGGCGGCCCGGGCCGCCTGCGCGTTGGACAGGTACACGTGGGCACCGGCCGCGCTCAGTTGCTCAGCCTGCCGGGACAAGTTCTGCGGATCCGTGGCGGTGCCAATCAGCGCGATCACGACGCCAAGATCATCGCGCGCCGCCAGAGTTGCCTCGATGGCAGGCCGGTACTCGCCCGCCGGGTCGTCGGCTGCGCCGTAGCCGAGCACAACGTCAAACAACACTACGCCGACCCGGGTATCGGCGGCCGCGTCGTCCAACAGGTCCAGCCGAAGCGAGGCGTCGATCATCGGGTGCGCCCGGCCGGACGTCAGGGTGTCGTCACCGAGATCGACGATGCTGTGACCGTTCTGGTTGAACGCCGTCTTCAGGTCGCTTGCCCCGGCGAGCTCAAGGTGTGGCCAGGAACTGTCGAGCGTGACGTTTGAGGCGATCGGGCCGAGGGTGCGCCCCGCTATGGCGAGCGCCTCGTCGCACAGGGTGCCGCCCGCATACAGCCCGCGCAGCAGGGTACCGGAGGGAGTTTTGGATCCGGTTTCCGAGTCGTCGGTGCCCGGCGTGGCATCGACGAGTGCCGAGCCGTCGATCCTCGTCGCGCTCCCTGGCAGCTCTGGGTCCGAGTTCGACACCGGATTCCAGCTCGGCCATTCCGGCACCTCGGTGCCCAAAAATCTGCAGACGTCCTGCACTGCCTCGCTGAGGTCCGGTTGGTCCGGCCCGAGTACCGCCCATATCAGGGGCTGGCCGAGGTCTGCCGCCCTCACCCGAAGCGATTCGAGCACGGCAGGATCCGCGGGTTTCGACACCACGACGATGACCTCCGTCTCCTGATCGGCGGCCAACACATCGAGTGCCTGGAGAGCGCCCCGGCCGGCGACCCCTGCGCCGAGGTCACGCCCGCCGAGGCCGATACAGTGCCGGACGCCGATCGACGCGGCATCCAGCAAAGCGAGCAGCTGCTGGGCGCCGGTACCCGAGGCAGCGATCACCGAAACAGGTCCTGGTCGCACTGCGTTGGCAAAACCAAGCCCGACCCCGCCGACGATGGCCGTACCGCAATCCGGTCCCATCACGAGTAGCCCACGTTCGCGAGCTGCTTCCTTGAGCGAAATCTCGTCCGCGATGCTGACATTGTCGCTGAACAGCATCACGTTGACACCGTTGTCCAGTGCGTCCCAGGCCTCGGCGGCTGCGTTCGGCCCGGGCACGGATATCAGCGCAAGTGGGGCCGGCACGTCCCTCAGCGCGGCGGACACCGTGCGAGGTGGTTGACGGTCGGCCCGTACCGCGCCGCTGCCATTGCGCTTAGCGCCTAACCGGCGCTCGATTTCGGCAACGGCGGTAGTGAAGACATCAGCGGCATGCGTACCTTCCTCGGCCTCGAGCGCAATCAGCAACTGGTCCGGACCGACGACTGGCAGGGTGAAACCCATCGTCGAGAGCACATCAAGGTTCAGCGGCGTGGCCATCGCGACCTGCGCCGCACGGATACCGGGAACCGCGGCGACGTCTTTGCTTAGCCGCAACAGCGTCACTGAATCGTGGTAGGAGCCGCTTCGGGCTTCTACGAAGGTCTCGCCCATGATGTCCTTTCCTTCATGCGCAGGTAGCAGGGGTGGCGTATGGTCCGGGTTGGTTGGAGAGGGCTTTCTCGGCGATCGCGAGCAGCCCGAGGGCAGTGGCTAGTCCCGAGGTGTGTCCGATGCTGAGCAGCCGCTCGAATGCGGCGTCGGTGTCTCGCCGGGTGCTCTCGGCCGTCAAGGTCCGAGGCGTCAGTGTGCCAGCCGTCAATGTCTCGACGGCGCGAATCAACTCGGGCGCGCAGTACCCCTGACTTGCCTCGTGCAGCAACCCCGCACTGACGATTGTGGTCCGGTCTGCGGCGGCCTCGGCCACCTCGGCGCCCAGCGAATCGAATGGCGATATCACGCTCGGCTTTGTCGCGCCTGCTGCTCCGGACGTGGACGCGCGCATTACATGCGTTGCCGGGGTCGAGCCGAGCACGCTCGTCCCGCCTACCGGGCATACCGGGTGGGCATCGTAGGTTGGGTAGGTTGAGCTTGCCGGGTGGGCCTCGCAGGTTGGGCTTGCCGGGCTTGCCGGGCTTGCCGCGAACGCTCGCAGCCCGAGCAGGAAGCCGGCCACCGCATCATCGCCTGCCGGGGTCGACCCCGGGCCGAGTCCGAGCAGCGTTAACAAGGCCGACCGGCAACCGTCGACATGGCCCGATGCCCAATAGTCGGCGGCGATGCCGATCTGCCGCCGGACGATGTCCAGTGCGGCTGATTCGAATCCCGCCAGGCAGAACTCTGGCGCCCGCGCATCGACGAGCCGCCGGAGCCGGTCGGCTGCCCGCTGGTCGACGTCACCTCGCCGGATGGACTGCGGCTGCCACCAGGAGTCCACTCGCACCATCGAGCTGAACAAGCCGCTTCCGGGACGACCATTTGAGCCATTCACCCAGCCTGCGCCAGCGAACCCGCCGCCGACCATGCCTGCACCAGCCACGCCATCGGACTCCGCGGACGGGACAAATCGCACTCGGGTGCCAGCCGGATACAGCATCGAGACATCTGCCGAACCAGGCAGCACGATGGACTTCGACGGCGGATAAGCACGACCGTTCACTATGGCGAAAACCTCACGGCCCGCCGTCCGCGCGTATGCCGCATTTCGGGAGGTAACGACTACCCGGGCCGAGGCCTGCCGGTCCACGAGCTGGCGAAGCCGGCTCGAAAACGCGGCTGGCACACTGTCAGCGCAGTCGACGGGAAGCGTATCCACGTGGATTCTCCACTCCCTCCGCTGCCGCAATCTGAACGGGCGCAGGACCGGTGCCTGCCATTTCCATCCCTAAGTTAGGCGACTCTTCTCGGGGCTAGTATGTAGAAAGTTGCCAAATATCAAGGGGACGGGACTGGACACAAATGGATAGTTCGGCGGCATTTGATCAGGATTTTGCCCCCGGCGCTAAGGCCTTGCTTCCGGACGATATGTCGGTTGCCGGCCTGCTGGCGACCGAAGCTCTGAGCGGTAGCGAGATTCTTGCCGGCAAGTCCGGAGCCGGTCGCGAAGTCTCCCGGTTCAACGTGATGGAAGTGCCCGACATCGAGCGGTGGGTCCGACCCAACGAATTGTTGCTCACCGCCGGATACGCCATTCGAAAGAACCCCAAGCGCCTGACTTCCCTGATAGCCGCGCTGCACGAAAAGGACGCTGCGGCAATCGGGATCAAGCTCGGCCGCTACATCGAGGAAGTCCCCCAGGAATCGCTCGATATGGCCGATACACTCGGCTTCCCGATCATCGCGATCCCCGCCGACGTGTCCTTCGACGATGTGCTGACCAAAGGTTCCATCGACCTGGCAAACCGCCATGTCCGAGTGATGAATTACGCCGAGAAGCTGCAGCGGCGCCTCGTCGATATCGTGCTGGCCGGCGGCGAGTTGCAGGCGGTCAGCAATGCCATCGCCCACGCCATGAACACCGGCGTCATGATGACGACTCCCGATGGTCGGCAGATAACTATCGCGGGAACCGAGGAGCAGATCGCTGCGATCCGCGATTCCTCCGCTCTCGACGGCACCGGCCGGCTGCGAACCGATGCGCTGGAAGGCGCGCTCGGCGTCCACCCGCTGCCCGTGGTCCGCCCGGCTGCCCACGGAACGTCAAGGTCCACCACCGAGGTGAAGCGGCAAACCCGCAGGGACGCCGGGACGGTGTCTGCGGCCCGCGACTCGTCGGGCGCTATGTCGGCCAGTGCAGAATCGGGCAGTGCAGAATCGGCCGGTGCAACGTCGGCCGGCGCAGAATCCGCCGGTGCAGCGTCGGCCTGTGTCGACTCGGTCGCCGTGGCGCCGGTGCTGGCCGGTCACGTCGATCATGGCCGAGTGGCGGCATTCGCTTTCGACCGCACGCTCGGCCAGGAGGACCTGTACGCGCTCGACCGGGCATCATCGGTTTGCGCGCTGGTGATTACCCGTGACCGGGCGGTGGCCGCCGTCGAGGAGAAGTACCGCGCCGATTACGTTCGCGATCTGCTGCTTGGCCGAGCCGGACCAGGCCCGCAGGCGGTAACGCACGCACGGAGTTTCGGTTGGGACCTGGACCGGGAGCTGACCGTCGTCGTTATCGAGCCGGACCCGGTGGATCAGGTCGATGAGCAGACCACTGTGCGTCGCCCCCTGGTGGAAAGACAAGCTCAGGCATTCGCCGGAGCGCTGCGCCACCGCGATGAAGGCGCAGCGGTTGCAGCGCTCACCACTGAAACCGTCATCATCATGGGTGCGGCCCACCGGGAGCAGACCACTCAGAAGGTCGTGGACCTGGTGGGAGTTGTGCGGGGCGATGGCGGCGGCGGGCGTCGGCCGTTCAGCGTGGGCATCAGCCGAAGCTGCGAATCAACCGAATCGATCCCGATGGCGTACTCGCAGGCCCGCACGGCGCTGAGGGTAGGCAGGCAGATCTCCGGCGGAGCGGCGGTCACGCACTTCGACGAGCTCGGCGTCTATCGGCTGCTGAGCCTGGTCGAGGATGAAGCGGAGCTGGAGTCGTTTGCTCGAGAGACCCTCCGGGAGCTTGCCGAGGACACTCCCGAGGCAACAGACCTGCGCCGCACTCTGGAACTGCTGCTGGCGACCAACATCAATGTCGCCGAAACCGCTCGTACCCTGCATTTCCACTACAACACGCTGCGCTATCGAATCAGCAAGCTGGAGCGGATGCTCGGACCGTTCACCAGCCAGCCGACGCTGCGTCTTGACTTGTCCCTGGCATTGAAGATCCTTTCGATGCGCGGCATTAATCGCTAGCAGTCGGACAACCCGGCCGCGTGGCACCCGCCGCGGCAGCCGAGCAAACCGCCGCAGCACTGCAGGCCGAGCGCAGCCGAATACCCCTGCCGCACTGCAGACCGAGCAAGCTAGCCAGACGGCAGGCCGCGCGCACTAGCCGGACGGCGACATGCAGGGAGACTGGTCGAGCTCCAAGAGCTCCAAGAGCTCCAAAGCTGCAAGCTCAGATTCGGCCGCGCCCACTAATTCCGCGGCGGTATCGGAAATCTACAACGTATATAGTGTCATCTAGCCGCACTACGCACTAGATCAGTCGCCAGAGGCGAGTTTGGTACCGGATCGACTCAATGATGAGAAGGGCACAACGGAGTGGAAGCCATGCGCACCGAGAAACTGCTGTCTGCCACGGAACGCACAAATCACCGTCGACTCCGGGAACAGGGAAGCCTCGACCCTGAGGATCTGCACTCGATTTTGCGTGCCGGGTTCATCTGTCACCTCGGCGTCGTCGTCCGCGGCAGCGTCATGGTGGTTCCCACGGTGTACGGGGCGACCGCAACCACTCTCTATATCCATGGTTCGGTGGCAAGCCGCAGTCTCGTGGAGGCTCCCGATGCCTCGGCGTGTGTCACGGTGACACATGTCGACGGGCTCGTGCTTGCACGTTCCGTCTTCGAGCATGGGGTCAATTACCGCAGCGCAATGATCTACGGCGTTCCACGCCTGGTCGAAGAAACGGAAGAGAAGCTCGAGGGCTTGCGCATTCTTACCGAGCAGAGTGCACCCGGCCAATGGGAGCATGCCAGGCAGCCCAACCGGAAGGAGCTGGCAGC
The DNA here is from genome assembly GCF_025787225.1 of Saxibacter everestensis. Taxonomy (NCBI): domain Bacteria; kingdom Bacillati; phylum Actinomycetota; class Actinomycetes; order Micrococcales; family Brevibacteriaceae; genus Saxibacter; species Saxibacter everestensis. The sequence goes on along the minus strand of NZ_CP090958.1, from coordinate 230,721 downwards.
CACCTCCCTGCTCGCGCTTTCCCTCGATGAGGCCTCGGTCAAGCTGCGGTTCGGCCCGCCGGATGACGGCGACAGCCCGGACGCCGAGGCCGGGATCTGGGCCGGGGTTCTCCCGCTGACGACCGCTTGGGGAGCACCACAGAACGCGCCCGAGCTCGACCCTGCGCTCACCGCGCCGCGTCATATTGCCGAGCGAAACGGAAAGCCGCTCGGATCGCGCGGCTAATCACGTACTCCCGTCGCTTACTTGAGCGGGAGTACGTCCAGAGCATTCTGCCCGTTACCTCGGCCAGAGGCCGTTAGTCCGGGCGTCGTTAGCCCCGTACGTTAGGACCGGCTGAAGTAGTGCGGTCCAGGCCGAGTAGTTTCCGAAACGGAGCCAGTCCCTGCACAGTGAGTTCGTATTCCGGCCGGACAAAAGAGTCGGGCGTCAGAACCAGGCGCTGATTGATCGCCAGCTCGTCGTCCCTGCGCTCGACTCGATCGGTCCCGTTGTCGCGATAGCCAACTTTGCGCGACACCGCGAGGGAGGCCGGGTTGTCGGTGAACGCCGCCGACGTGACCTCGGCAGCGTCCATATGGTCGAACATGAAGGCGCATATCACCTGACGCATCAGCGTTCCAATGCCCTTGCCGTGATGTTCCAAGCCAAGCCACGAGCCGGTCTCACCGGTGCGGGTGACTCGGTAGTCTTTCGTCTTGATTGCCTGACAGCCCACGATCACGCCGTCGAACCGGACAGCGGTTTCAAGCGCCCACGACTCTGGCTTCATCGCCGCGCGCTGCGACCAGTGGTACTGCAGCAGCCGGAGACGGACGTCTTCCGCCTCGCCGTCAGTCCAGGGAACGAAGAACGGCATCCGGTTCGGATCGTGCACGCCGGACTGCACCAGCCGGTCGAGAGCGAGAAAGTCACCGTCCTGGACCGGGGACAGAGTGAGCGGGCCGCAACTGATCTTCAGTCCATAGGGCGGCCACAGCTCTTCAAGCAGATCAGGCATGAAGCCCACCATACAATTCGCGCGGCTACTGGTTCTCGAACTCAGCGCACTTCGCGGCTACTGGTTCGCGTACCCTGCACCGATTTGCCACATCCGCGACGGAACCGGCACGACGGATGTGCAATCCAGCACGTCAGCCCGGCCGGTTGCGACAAAGTGCGACAAGTACCAGGCGTAGTGGTTGGCAAGTTTGTACCACGCGGGCGTCGAAAGCAGTCGGCTACCGTTCGAACCAGCTGGCCCGGTGATCGCCAGGCTGACACTGCACCTTCGAAGTCTTTAGGGATTCAGGCCCGCACAACACGGGCTGAGGCCAAATCCTCACGGGAGAAAGGCAGCGACATGCCAATCTGGAAGCTCCATGGCGATGGCAAGACGATCCGGCCAGGTGATGTAGTCGCTCCGAACGAGCGCCTGAGCTGGGGACGGACGGTGGGACTCGGCGCCCAGCATGTCGTGTCGATGTTTGGCGCGACGTTCGTTTTTCCCATCATCATGGGCCTCAACCCGCAGCTGGCAGTGATGCTCTCGGGCTTCTGCACAATCATCTTCCTGCTCATCGTCAAGGGCCGCGTTCCCAGTTATCTCGGCACGTCGGCGGCGTTCGTCGGCGGGGTTGCAGCCATTCGAGCGCAGGGCGGCACCTCGGCGGAAGTCACCGGGGCCATCCTGATCAGTGGTCTGGTGCTTGCCGTCATCGGCCTGATCATTCACTTCATGGGCGGTCGGGTGGTGTACAAGGTGTTGCCGCCAGTAGTCACCGGAGCCGTGGTGATGCTGATCGGTTTTAATCTCGCTCCTGTCGTCGCCAACACCTACTGGCCCCAGGACCAATGGGTCGCGCTGATCGTGATGGCGGCGCTGATTCTGATGAGTATCGGGCTGCGCGGCTTCCTAGGCCGGATCGCCATCTTCCTTTCGTTGGTTTTCGGCTACGTCCTGTCCTGGATTCTGGACCTGACAACCGGCCAAATCACCGCCTTCGACGCCGCCGCCGGCGAAGTGACAACGCATTTCAGGGTGAACTGGGATGGCGTGATGAGCGCCTCGTGGTTCGGCTTGCCGCCATTCACGGATGAGGCAAACGGCGTCGTGGGTATCCATGCGCCGTCCTTCAGCCTGGCCATGGTTGTTCTCGTGCTACCGGGCGTCATCGCACTCGTTGCGGAGAACGCCGGCCATGTGAAGGCGGTGTCCGAGATGACCGGGGCAGACCTCGACCCGATGATGGGCCGGGCAATCGCCGCGGACGGTGTGGCCACGGCCCTTGCCAGTTCGGTCGGTGGCTCGCCGACGACGACCTACGCGGAGAACATCGGCGTGATGGCCGCCACCAAGGTGTATTCGACCGCCGCATATGCCGCTGCCGCCGTGGTCGCCATCCTGTTCGGCTTCTCGCCGAAGTTCGGAGCGCTCATCTCTGCAACTCCCGGCGGCGTCCTCGGCGGGATCACGGTCGTGCTTTACGGCATGATCGGCCTTCTGGGCGCAAAGATCTGGCGGGAGAACAAGGTAGATTTCGGCAACCCGCTGAACCTCGTGCCGGTCGCTGCCGGCCTGATCATCGCGATCGGTGACACATCGCTGCAGTTCAGCGATCAGTTCTCGCTCAGTGGCATCTCGCTGGGGACCATCGTCGTAATCGTGATGTACCACCTCAGCCGCGCGATCGCGCCGAAGCACCTGCAGCCGGAGGCGGTCGGGGTTACCCTGACCGAGAAGGGTATCTACAAGGTCGACGACGGCGACACGCGTCCGGGTGTCGAGCCCGAGACGGACGAAAGGTCGCGCTAGTCCGGGTGTCGAACCGGAGACGGACGAAAGGTCGCGCTAGTCCGGGTTCGCATATTCGGCTAACTGAAGGCACTAAACGCAAGCACGTAAGCACAACGGCAGAATTTGGACATGAAACCTTCCGCATTGACCTACCATCGGCCGGAAAGCATCGCGGCCGTCTGCGATGTTCTGGCGCGCCTCGGCCACGAGGCCAAGGTGTTAGCGGGTGGTCAGTCACTTATCCCGATGCTCTCGATGCGATTGGCCGCGCCGGCCAACCTGATCGACATCAACATGCTGCCCGAACAGGACGGGATATCGATCGATCGGCACGGCGTCACATTTCGTGCGCTGGTTCGGCACTCGGCGCTGCTCGCGGATGACGACGCACACCAGGCCCAGCCGCTGCTTCGCCGGGCGTTGCAACTGGTCGCGCACCCCACCATCCGCAACCGTGGAACCACTGTCGGTTCCATCGTGCACTCCGATCCGGCCGCCGAGATGCCCGCGGTGCTCGGCCTGCTCGGCGGCACCGTGCGCGCCCAGTCACAGCGTGGCATCCGCGAGATTGCGGCTACGGATTTCTTCCTCGGTCCGCTGGAATGCGGTCTGGCCGAGGACGAGATTGCCGTCGCCGTCACCGTTCCTCGCCGGGCGCCGAACGAAGGCTCGGCGATCGATGAGATCGCGCGCCGACATGGCGACTACGCGGTGGCGGGGGTTGCGGCGCAGGTCCGGATCGTGGACGGCGTGCTGAGCACCGCCACGGCTTGCTACGTTTCCGCCGGCGAGCTTGGCACCCCGATGGATTTCACTGAGGTGCTTCGAGGGGTTGATCCAGCAGATGCCGACGACTCACGCTGGAACGCCGCCGGCGACCTGGCCCGCGACACGATCGAAACCGAGACCGACATTCACGCCAGCAGCAGCTACCGATCGCAGTTGGTAGCCGCGTTGACCGCCCGCGTGCTGCATGAGGCGGCTCGGGACGCGTTGCGTAACGCCGCAGCTCGGACGCAGCGCCCGGACGGCGACGCAGAGCCACGCGCGGACAGCGGTGCAGAGCCACGTGAAGACAGCGACACAGAGCCACGTGAAGACAGCGACACAGAGCCACGCCCGGACAGCGGCGCAGTCTCGCAATCCGCAGACGATTCGGCGTCCGCGTCGAATGCGACAGGGCGCTCCGGCACAACCGGCGGAACGAGGTAGGGCACTATGGCGGGGAAAACCACCGAACAAACGCTTGCCGAACTGTACGAGGAGACCGGCGAGCAACACCTCGCCGTGACGTTAACGTTCAACAAGGTGCCGCAGACGATCCTCGTGCCGTCACGCACACTGGCCTCGGACGCGATCCGGCATTACCTACGGAAGACCGGTACCCATGTCGGCTGCGAGCATGGAGTCTGCGGCGCGTGCACGATTCTGTTGAACGGCGAGCCGGTCAGATCGTGCCTGCTGCTGGCGGCGTCATTGCACGGCCAGGATGTCACCACGGTGGAAGGTCTCGCCGATCCCGACGGCACGCTGCACCCCGTGCAGCAGGCCTTCGTGGAATGCCACGGTTTGCAGTGCGGCTTTTGCACGCCCGGGTTCGTCACCACCATTGCCGCGTACCTCGAGAAGAATGATTCGCCAACGCGTGCGGAAGCCACCGAGGCCATCTCGGGAAACCTGTGCCGCTGCACGGGTTATCAGAACATCAAGGCCGCGGTGCTTCGCGCGGCGGAGATCCGACGCGAACGTGCAGGGTTATCCCCGCTCGGCGGGGATGACGAATTGGCAGCGTTGTCGCTGGACGACAAGGTCCGAGGAAACACCGCGCCGGTCGGAGGAAAGGGCGATCGGACATGAGTACCTCGACAACAACCCGAACGGAAACCACGAAAGCCGGGCCGGCAGCGAAAACCGGCACGAACTTCGGCCAGCCGATAGCGCGTTCCGAAGATGCCCGGCTGTTGGTCGGCGATGGACGCTACCTCGACGATCTCGGCCAGGATGCGCTGATCGTCGCATTTGTCCGTTCGCCCCACGCACACGCGAAGATCACCGGGATCGACATCGAGGCAGCCCTTGAAGTCCCCGGCGTCGTCGCGGTGTACACGTACGAGGATTTGCTCGACGACTCACCGGCCATGGCCGAGAACATGCCGCTGCTGATCCCGCACCCCAGCCTGACGCATGCCCGGACCGGCTATCCCCTCGCGCGCGACGAGGTGAAACACGTCGGTGAACCCATCGTGATGGTGGTCGCCAGGAACAGGTACATCGCCGAAGACGCCTGCGAACAGATCGGGGTGAGCTACGACTTCCTCACCCCTGTGGTCGGCCTCGAAACCGCGCGCGCCGCGAAGGATCTCGTACACCAGGATGTGCCGGGCAATGTCGCTGCGAACCTGCAACATGGTTTCGGCGACATCGATGCCGAGCTGAAGAAGGCACCGCACACCCTGACGCTGGACCTAGAAATTGAACGGTCGGCGTCGATGCCGATGGAAGGCAAGGGTGTTTTCGCCCGCTGGGACACCGATGAGAACTCGCTGACCTTCTGGACCTCCACGCAGACTTCGACCTCGGTCCGGGCAGCGATCGCCGCCCGATTGGGAATGCCGCTGAATAAGGTCCAGTGCATAGCGCCCGACGTCGGCGGTGGATTCGGCATGAAGATTATGCACCCCTGGCCCGAGGAGGTGATGGTGACCTGGGCGGCCCGACGCCTGGCACTGGCCGGTATCGCCAAAGAGGTGAAGTGGACAGAGGACCGCCGCGAGCACTTCATTTCGAGCGCACACGAGCGCGGACAGATTCAGCAGGTGACGGTCGGGTTCGACGACGACGGCCGGCTGCTCGCCTTCGACTTCACGTTCTGGCACGATCACGGCGCGTACATCCCGTACGGGCTGATCGTGCTGATCAACACCGCCACCCAGGTGCTCGGGCCCTACAAGCCCGCGGCGTTCCGAGTCAACGCCTACTCGCTGTATACGAACACCGTGATCGTCACGCCATACCGAGGTGCCGGGCGACCGCAGGGAGTCTTTGCGATGGAGCGCGCAATGGACGCGATCGCGCAATTCCTGGGCCTGGACGCGATAAAAGTGCGCGAGCGCAACTTCATCCGGCCGGATGAAATGCCGTACGACTTCCACCTCACATTCCAGGACGGTCGGCCGCTGATTTACGATACCGGCGATTACCAGGCCGGGATGGACAAGCTGAAGGAGCTGGTCGGTTGGAACACATTCGGGAAGCTCCGGGAGGAGGCACGCGCTGAGGGACGCCGGATCGGCATCGGCACCGGCACCTACGTCGAGGGCACCGGTCCGGGACCGTACGAGGGAGCGCACGTCGTCATCGAAACGTCCGGCAAGGTCAAGGCGGCGACCGGGCTGACCACCCAGGGGCAGGGCCACCAGACCACATTCGCGCAGATAGTTGCGGACGATCTCGGCGTTGCCGTGTCGGATATCGAAATAGTCACCGGCGACACCCGCCGCTTCGGTTACGCGGTCGGCACCTTTGCTTCCCGCGGAGCTGTGATGTCGGGCTCGGCCTTCCACGTCGCAGCCCAAATGGTCGCAGACAAGGCAAAGCAGGTGGCAAGCCAGGCACTGAAGATCCCGGTCGAACAGCTTGAGCTGCGCGGCGGGCACGTTTGCAGGGTCGGCGCCGAGCCCGGCGGAGTGGACAGCATTCCACTCGGCGTTGCAGCAGTACTGTCGAACCCGCTCCGCTACGCCTTCGATGAGGCATCGAAGCAGGCGACGCAATTCAGCACCGGCAACATCGACATGTCTAAGCCCCCGATCGCCGAAGGTGAGACGCCAGGGCTGGAGGCCACCGGCTACTATTCGCCGCCGCGCTCCACTTTTGCCTCTGGCGCTCATGCGGTGATCGTCGAGACCGACCCGATCACCGCTGAAATCACGATCTTGAAGTACGCCGTGGTACACGACTGCGGCAATGTGATCAATCCTCGTATCGTCGAGGGTCAGATTCACGGCGGAGTGGCACAGGGCATCGGTGGCGCTTTGTACGAAAAGATCGTCTACGACGAGCATGGTCAGATGCTCAACGCCTCCTTCATGGACTTCCTGCTGCCCTACGCGACGGAAGTCCCGGATCACATCGACACCGACCACACCACAACGCCATCCGGGCTCAATCCGCTCGGCATGAAGGGGGCCGGCGAGGCGGGCGTCATCCCGGCATCGGCTGCGATTGCGGCGGCGATCGAGGATGCCGAGGGTTTCCCGATTCGGACCATGCCGATTTCGCCGTCGGACCTGTTTGATTTGCGGCAGGCTAGTGAACGTGGCGAGCTACCGGCGATCCGTGCCGGTCGAGACGTTGAGGCAGCCCAGGTGTCCCAGTCCGGGCAGCCGGCGAGCGCGCATCGTGAACCGCACACACCACAATCGCCTGAGCCGCAAGCATCCCAACCGCACGGACCGCAGGCACCCCAAACGCCTCAGCCGCGGGCAGCTCAACCGCACGGACCGCAGGCACCCCAAACGAAGGAGAGTTCATGAAAATCGCCGGCTCGGCAAACCTGTCTGCTCCCCCTGCAGAGGTGTTCGATGCGTTGCAGGACCCTAAAGTGCTGGCGGCATCGATACCGGGAGTGCAGACCCTGCAACGGGTCAGCGACGACCACTACAAGCTGAAGGTCACCGCGGGCGTAGCGTCGATCAAGGGCAGCTACGACGGTGAGGTGACCCTCTCGGAGCAGGAACGACCGGAGTCGTTCGTGCTGACGGCATCGGGCGCCGGAGCGCCTGGAACCATCAAGGCGATCGTCAATGTGCGCCTGGCCGAAGAGGATGGCGGCACCCTGCTGAGCTACGACGCGGATGCCGTCGTTGGCGGAATGGTGGGCGGGGTGGGGCAGCGGATGATTACTGCCGTTGCCAAGAAGATGGCGGCGGTGTTCTTTACTACGGTCGACCACGTGATGGCGGACGGGATCCCGGAACCCGTGGACCCGGAAACGACCGGCAGCGCAGGCGCTTCCAGCGCTCCGGCAGCATCTGGCACAAGCTCGGAGACGGCATCCGCGCGAGCAACCCGAACCAGCAACCCACGCACCGCCCTTTCCGGGCTGACTGCTGCATCCGCAGGAACTACTGGCTTTCTCGCCGGGGCCGTCACCGGAGCCACGATTGCCTTGGCGGGGGTGCTGGTCGGCGGGTTGCTCGGCAGGCGACGCAGATGAATTGCGGGACTGAACTCCGAGACCGAACTGCGCGACCGAACTGCGGAACCGAACTGCGGAACCAGCCTGCTGGAATAGCCGCGTGACGGCGCCGAACCGCCTCGCAGGCTGATATTTGCCCCGCTTGGGCTGATTTGCTCCTGCCTCAGCGGCTCGGCTCGCTTTCCTGGCTAAATCCACTCGCTGCTGCCTCAGTGTCTCGGCTCGTAGCCTGGCTGAATTAATGGGAATCGTGGACTTCCGTTCCGGTTCGTCGCACCATGAGAACACCAGCCATGACGTCGTCCGCGTCGGGCATCTACGGATACGGCGGCCTGTATGCGCACCTTCGGGGTCGAGGAAGAACTCCTGCTGGTTGATCAAGGCAGTGGAGCGATCGTGCCCGCGGCGAGTGCGTTACTCGCACACGCCGGTAAAGAATCGGGTGGCGAACCGGGCAACTCGTCCGCCGATTCCGACTGTAGCGACGTCGGCCTGGGCTATGGAGTTACTGGCTTCGCCTTGCCGTCCCATCGGCATGCGGGCACGATCACCGTGGAGTTTCAACAGGAACAAATCGAGATCGCCTCCCGAATACATACCAGCGTCGAAGAGCTTGGCGCCGACATTCGTGCGGGCAGGGCGCGGGCGGACGCTTATGCCCAGGCTGTGGGCGTTAGGGCGATCGCCTTGGCCACAGCTCCGCTGCCTGCCGCACCACACGGCACCGAGCAGCCCCGCTTCGACATGATGCACGCCCAGTTCGGCCTGACCGCAGACGAACAACTGACTTGCGGCTGCCATGTGCACGTCAGCATCGACTCGGTCGAAGAGGGCGTCGCGGTCCTGGACCGGATCCGTATCTGGTTGCCCGTACTAGCAGCCCTGAGCACCAATTCGCCGTTCTGGAACGGCAGGGACACAGGTTATGCAAGCTTCCGCACCCAGGTGTGGAACCGGTTGCCGGCGACCGGGCCGATGGAGATCCTCGGGTCGACGGACAACTATCGTCTGCTCATCGATCAACTGCTCAAAACCGAGGTGCTGTTCGATGAGGGAATGGTGTACTTCGACGCCCGCTTGTCCCGGGCATACCCAACCGTCGAAATCAGAGTGGGCGATGTCTGCCTATGCGCAGATGACACAGTTCTCCTGGCGGCTTTGAGCAGGGCTTTGGTAGAGACCGCCGCAGAGCAGTGGCGTACAGGCCATCCACCCGAAGACGTTCCGGTAGCCATCCTGCGAATGGCGGCCTGGCAGGCAAGCAGATGGGGACTCGAGGGCGATTTGCTCCATCCAGTCCGCGCCACGCCCTGTTCGGCAGCAGATGCAGTCAGCTCGCTTGTGGACTACGTCCGCCCTGCACTAATCGACTCCGGCGATGAAGCCTTCGTTGACGAAATGATTGAACGGATTATGTGCCGCGGAACCGGGGCGCGTCGACAGCGCGCAGCACTAGAACGAAACGGCAACCTCGCCGACGTCGTACGCGAAGCCATTCGGAGCAGCCACCTGCCCGAGGGGTCACTCTAGGCGGTGACGGTCAAGGCTCGCTTGCCTCTCGGGTCGTGCGCACCTAGAGGTCTGGGTGAGCTTTTGCCCACCTGTCTGTCACCGGGCTTTATTCCAGTGGTGGTGGGTGGTGGTAGTGGTTGCGGCGGGGTGTCCGGTTTGGGTCGATCCAGGCTGGTGGGATGACCCAGGGAACGCCATCGCGCATGGTGATGGTCCATTCGCCGTGGTGGATCACGCCGTGGTGGTGTTCGCAGAGCAATGCGCCGTTGCTGGTGGAGGTCGGTCCGCCGTGTGAGTGGTAGTGGACGTGGTGGGTGGCGCACCAGCTGGCCGGCGCGGTACAGCCGGGCATGATGCACCCATGGTCACGGGCGATGATCGCCCGGCGTTGGGCCGGGGTGAACAACCGCCGGGTAGCGCCGACGTCCAGAATCTGGCCGGTGCCGCCGAGGACGACCGGGATCAGGTTCGCATCACACGCCAGTTCACGCACGGTCGAGACCGGGACGGGTCCGGTATGGGCCAACACGCCGTGGCCGGAGGTTTTGGCGTAAAGGGTGTCGTAATCGATGGTGACCATGATGCTGGCGGCGGTACCCCCGGAATGCACGGCACCGGTTCTCAATGCCCGCGCACAGTGCCCGATCAACCCATCCAGCAACTTGCGCTGATACGACCGCGAATCGGCTCCCGCCGGATCCTCGGCCGGGGCGGCAGCTGACGAAGGTGAAGTCCCTGGTGTCGCGGTCATGGTGCCGCTGGCTGCGTCGTCGGCTGCATTCGCTGCAGTTGACGCATCTTCAGCCGGGTACCCGGCCGGACGCGGGCTCTTCTCCCCGGCGGTAGGCGCTCCATCCGGCGTCCCGACTGGAGTCGCGGTCGCAGCTCCGTCGCCGCCGCTCGCGCTCCGATCGTCGCTATCGCTGCCGCTATCTCTCGCGGTGTCGCCGCCGCTGCTGGTATCGCAGCTGGCGTCCGTCCCATTGGTGTGGCGCGAGCTGGTCGCTGGGCCGGCGGCGGTGAGCAGGGTTTCCTGCTGAGCCTGGGTCATCGCTCCTTTGAACGGCACCAACCCGTTACGCCGGGCCGTACCGAACCACAAACCGTGCTCCAACCGGGACTCAGTCTCACTCGGCCGGGCGCCATCCGGGTCAAGCAACGCCACCCACCGGGCACCGCACTGAGCCACAAACCCCGGATCAAAACCCGCAGCCTGACCCAACAGATACTCCTCAGCCTGCCCGGCCACCTGGTCCGGGGTGCGGGACCCCAACACGTCCGGCGGAGCAGTAGTCGCCTTGTCTCGGATCACCGACAACTTCTCCGCCAGCACGTGCGCGGCATCCACACCGATCAGCCCACCCGACAATGCCTCCGCCACCTGAGGGCACACCGGCGGGATCGGCTGCCCGGTCAACGACGACCCGGCCGTGACGGCCGCAGCGACATCCAGCCGGCGTTTCGCGTCCCCCGCGCTGATCCGCAGCCGGTCCCGCAACAGACACACCGTGGAACGTTCCCCAAGCCGCTCGGCGATCTGCCGGGCCTCGACCTCCCCGGCCAGCCGAACCTGCAACCCAGCCACCCGACGCGCCAGTCCCTCGACCAGATCCGCGACCGCGAGCACCTCCCGATCAGCAGCCAACCCCAACCCAGCCGGACCCCGCCCCACCGCAACAGCAGCCGAAACAGTCCCGGCAGCAGCGGCCGCGGCGTCCAACGCGCACCGCGCGGACTCCAGCTCACCGACCAGCGCCCCGACCGACCCAGACCGATCAGTGCCACCGGAACCACCCTCGGGCCCCTCACCATCTTCCATACCCCACACACTAACTGCCACCACTGACAGTCATTGCAACTAGCACGAGACTAGACACCTAATCCGTTCTATATTACTTCGCATTGCTCGTACGAGCCGCGGTACAGCAGCCCCAGCCCGCTACGCCGGCAAAACACTGCTGACCAGCACTAATGCCGACGAGATCCGCATGACGGCACGACTGCGGACTGCGGACTGCGGACTGCGGACTAAAGCCTGGCACTGCCATAGAACCCAAGCCACATTCGCCGTAGACGGAGGCGCACCAGCGGCCTACCATCGATCCAAAGTGTTCACCACTGATCAGGAGGAAGCCGTAATGAGTGGACGAGTAGTACATTTTGAGATTCCCTTCGATGACGGAAATCGCGCCCGCAGTTTTTACGCCGATGCATTCGGCTGGCGAATCCAGGAGATGCCTGAACTGAGCTACACGGCGGTGACCTCGGGCCCGACGTCAGATCAGGGGATGCCGGGCGAGCCAGGCTTCGTCAACGGCGGCATGGTGCAACGCGACGAGACACTCGCCGCTGGACCGGTGATCACCGTCGACGTCGAGAGTATCGATGCCGCACTGGAGAAGATCGAGCAGCTCGGCGGCTCGACCGTTGTCGCTAAGGAACCTGTCGGCGAGATGGGATTTGCCGCATACTTCAAGGACCCGGAAGGCAATGTGATGGGACTGTGGGAGAACGCCCCTCAGGGTTAGCCAATGGTCACAAGGCGACGCAACCGCAATGTCATCGCCATCCCCGCATGGTATCGTCCGTGACACCATGCGTTCGGTGTCTCGCGTTCAATCCGACTCCCCGAATGTCCATCGAGTCGGCGAGCCTGCGAAATCCGATTGCATCAGCCCAAAGGCGCTGACAGGTCGTACTCGCAGGCAAAGCGCGGTGATGCCGTCCAGGAAATCGAGCCCATAGTCGACGCCGTACTTTTCATTCACCGCTCGCAGGAAACGCTGCCGATCCTGCTCAGCGCCGCGGATTTCGGCAATGCCGTCCAACACCACCGGATCCACCGCATCATCAATCGCGGCGGTGCACTCGGGGCGCTCGGACAGATTTCGTACCTTGCGCGAGACGCTGCCACTGCTGAACCATAGCGTCTCATCGAGCCAGACACCCCATACCGGCATTAGGTGCGGCCGGCCCGACGGCCAGGACGTAGCGATCCAGTAGTCGTGGCTGTTTCGCAGCTTGTTCTCCGCCCACGACCATGGCAATAGTCCACTGCCTTCGTTGGCCGGCAGCAAGCCGTAGCCGGGCATATGGGGTCGTGATGCGCGTGGCATGGCCATTGCTGCCCTCGCTCGTGATCGAGGCCGGGTTACCGGTAGGGACTGAAATTTCCGAGGCTAGGTTTAAATAGTACGAGTGAGGGATCGGTCCCAGCACAACTCCTTCAAGCATCCGGAATGCCTCCATCAGCGTTCACTGCTCAACCGTAACGCCGACATCCGGCCGATGGAGTCGCTGTAATCACAGTGCCCCCGCACTTCCTGGAAAGCGGGCGAGAGGCCTACGGATTTCGGCTACGGAGCGGAGGCGGCCCCGTCACCGACGATCGCTCGATGAAGCGCGATTCGAGTGTGTGCATCAGTTGCGTCTGGTTCCCACCGTCGATCTCGTCGAGAAGAATCTCGGCTGCCCGGTTTCCGAGTTCAAGCATTGGCTGCTCGATCATTGTCAGCGGCGGGTCCATGACCGCTGCCCACGAGCTGTCGTCAAAGCCGATGATCGAGACGTCGTCGGGATACCGCAAGCCACTCGCCCGGACTGCCCTGAGCGCGCCCGTCGTCGCGTCGGTTTCACTGCAGAGTATTGCCGTGATTGGGGCGGGGAGGTCCAACATCCGGGCGACCGAATGGGTGGCGTTCTCTTCGGTTTTCTCTTCGGTCATCACCAGAGCAGGATCGAACGAAATTCCGGCATCATCGAGCGCGTCAAGATAGCCGCGCAGCCGCTCTCCGTCGCTCCACAGATTGTTCGAGGTAGCGGCGCTCAGTTCGCGCCGAGTGGTGACGGGCTCTGTTGTCGCAGGACCCCAGATGAAGCCGATCCGGCGGTGTCCGTTCTGGATGAACAACTCGGCAGCTCGTCTGGCTGCTTCACGATTGTCGGTCACCACCGACGCAAGATTCAGGTGCTCGATAGCGCGATCGAGCAGTACGACTGGCACACCACGATCGACTGTGCCGGTGATGTGGTCGACGGCGTCCCGGCCAAGCGCCGCCGAGGCGATAATGATGCCGTCCACGCGCTTGTCGACGAGCACGCCGATCGCAGCCTTCTCCTCGTCGAGCTCTTCATGAGTGCTGAGCACGATGGTGTCGAAGCCGCGTGCGCGCGACGTGTCGCTGATGCCACGCACGACACCCGCGAAGAAGGGGTTGCCGATGTCGGCGACGATCACGCCGAGGGTATGGCTGATCCCAGTGGACATGCTGCGCGCCAGGGCGTTAGTGCGATAGCCGAGCTTTTCGGCCGCGGCGAGCACCCGGTCACGCAGTTCGGGACTCGCATAGCCGTATCCCCCGAGCGTTCGGGCGGCCGATGCCCGGCCAACACCTGCTTCGGCCGCTACCTCGGAAATGGTCGGTGGACTCCAGCTCCGATCACGATCCGCGGCCATATCAGGTAGTCCATCTCATCGTAGGGGTGTATAGGAAGCTTGGCTTGTCACATCGTAGCTGGCACGAGAGAATCGTCGGTCCCGTGACCGAACGCACCCTCAACGAGGCACTGCGACGCGGCGAAACCAGCACCCCCGCGAAGCGCCGCCGAGATTGCGTCAGCCGATGGGGGCTTACGACGCGACCACCCGGTACGAAGCAACGTGACTGCGAAAGCGGTAAGGAAGGCATCACCGCAGCCCATGGTGTCGACAATCAGGGACGGGTCTTCGAGCGGCTGCGCGACACCCTCGACGAAGCACCGCCCGTCATAGGCTATAGCTCCCTTCGTTCCCCGGGTGCCAAGCGCCAGCCCTGCGCCCCGCGCAACTCCGTCCGTGAGCAGCGACCGGGTCTGCGCAGGACTGAGATCCGAACACGAGAACAGAACGAGGTCCGCGAACGGCACCACCCTGTCGAGATAATCGGCGCTTCTGAACTCATCCTCGCTCGACAGGTCGAAGCTCACCAGAGTCCTAGTTTTCCGGAGCTTCGGCAACTCAGGCTCGGATCGGGAGTAGACGCTGGAGTGGACGAGGTCGAAGTCGGCCACGTACGCCAGCAGCTCATCATCGAGCTGCAGGGGCTTGCTCACTGTCACTCCTCCTCCGTTCCAGCCACCGAAAGTTCGCTCCCCGTCGATAACGGTGAGCGTCGAGACTCCACTCTTCCCTGCGCGCACTGCCGAGTGACTAAGATCCACGCCCTCGCTCGAAATCGATTGCCGCAGAAAAGCTCCTCCTGCGTCTGACCCGAACACTCCCAGATAGGACGCTTCAACACCGAGCTGACGCGCGAAGACCGCGAAGTTCACGCTGTTGCCGCCCGGGTAAACGATCGAACGGTCGACAAACCAATCAATAATGTTGTCACCGAACCCAAGAACCTTCATGGCCTTTCCTTCCGAATAGTGAATTCCGGGCATCCGCCGGTGCGCGGATGCCCGGAAAGGCGTACACGAAATGACCGACCGAACATGGGCTACTGCAGAGCTAGTATTCGACCACGCGGTAGTACCGACGCAGGTCTAGGGAGTGCTCGCGTACGCGCTCGAGGTGCTTACTGACCCGCCCCGTCACCGTATCGAGAACGAGAGGCGCGATCACCCCGCGGAACTCCGGGCTGATTCCCTCCAGCGAGTAGTCCTTAGTGTCGAAGACCGTGACATCCTTACTGATCTTCCTGACGAACTTCTCAACCCGATCGGTAAGGGCCCGTGTTTCATCCTCGCCCTGGAACAGGATCACGCTCGTGCCTTCCTCGAGCAATTCCAGCGAACCGTGGAAGAACTCGGCACTGTGCACTCGCGTGGTGCGCAGCCACTGCATCTCCTCGAGGATGCACATGGAATACAGATAGGTGAAACCCCAGAGATTTCCGCCGCCGACGAGGAAATAGTAGTCCGTGTCTTTGTGCGCATCGGCGAAAGCGGACGCCACTGGCTCTGCCTGCCTGGCGACCTCCACGAGGATCTCGGGGATGTTCATGAATTCATCAGCGAACTTCTCGTAGCCGGCGAACTCGCCTCGAACGTGGAACAGGCGGGTCATGAATAGGAGCATCTGCAGGTCGAATGGCCATGTCTTCGGCTCCGAGACGAGGGCAATGTCTGCCGCCTCTGCAATGGGAGATTCCGGGTAGCCCGTGAAAGCAATCACGAAGACACCGCGCTCCCTGCAGTAATCGATAGCGCGCAGACTGTCATCCGTCGTACCGGAGACCGAGGTGAAGATCGCGACAGAGTTTCTGGTCATCGTCTGGTCACCAGTGACCAGGAGTTCTGCAGCGATCACGGATTTGACCGGCATGGTCGACAGGCGCTTGGCGAGGTGTTCATAGGGCCACATGGCGGCGTAGGTTCCCCCTGCGCCGATCAGGAATAAATTGTCGAAACCCTTCGCGGTGAGCTTGTCGACCAGGTCCTCGATTTGTGGGCGGAGGCCGACCGCGCTCGCGGTTTGCTTCAGGAATTCCGATTCGTCGAATCCGAGCATCATTGCGTCCTTTCAGGGGGATGGGCGATCACTGAACCGGAAAATTACTAGTTCTGGTACCGGTATCAGCTTTGATTGATGCTGACACATTGACTCCAGCCCCGTCAATATAGGCCTTGCTAGTTCTAGCAAATACTTTTCCGTAGATGCTGGTACCGGTCTCAGATTATCTGTATAGTCGGCGACACCAAGCACCACGTGCAACACCCAAGTCCAATGGCGGACGGAGGACGCGTCGACCGAGGCGCCGGCCAGGTTTCCGCTCTTTGTGAGAGATGAAGGAAAACCCATGCACACACGAACACGTTTGACCGCTGCAGCGTTCGTCGCGACATCCGCCCTTCTGCTCGCCGGTTGCACCGGCGGCGGATCCGGCGAGCCGGTCGATGTCACGGCTGAGCCGGAGTATTCAGGCACGCTGAGCATCCTGAGCAAGTTTGCAGGAGACCCGCTCGAGCCGTACTTCGAAGACCTCGCCGCCGAATACACCAAAAAGCACCCCGATGTGAAGTTCGACCTCATCCAGGAGACCGATCAGAGCATCAAGGACAAAACCAAGACGCTAACCGCATCTGGTGCCTTACCCGACATCTACTTCTCGTGGACAGGCGATTGGGCAGAGAACTTCGTCGGAGGCGGTCTCGCTGCCGATCTCAGCAAAGTCATCGGACCCGACACGGAGTGGGGCAAGACATTCGGCGAGGCATCGCTCGATGCATTCAAGTACGACGGCAAGTACTACGGGGTTCCGCTCTACAACAACGGCAAGTTTATGGGCTACAACAAGGCCATTTTCGACGAAGTGGGCATTCCGGTCCCGACAACATTTCAGGAGATGATCGACAGCTGTTCGCCAATCCGGAACGCCGGCTACGAACCGATCGCGTTCGGCAACAAGGACGGCTGGCCCGGTTTGCACTACCTCCAGCAGCTGTTCGCCTATAACGTTCCGGCCGACGTTCTCAAAGCTGATTTCGTGCCGGGAACAGCCACCCTTGACCACCCCGGCTACGAGAAATCCCTCAAAGAGTTCAAGACCCTTGTCGATCAGTGCACGAAATCCGGCGATGGGACCAACGGAGTGCTTTACACCACTGCACAAGAAGCGTTTTCTGCTGAGAAAGCGGCCATGTACTACCAGGAAGTCCTCGAATTCGACACGGTGACTGCCGAGGGCAATGCGATTACGGCCGATGAGTTCGGCGTGTTCAAGTTGCCAGTCCCTAGCGATCCGGCTGGCGACCCCGACGCAATTGAGGGTGCGCCGGAGGGATATTTGGTCAACGCCAAGTCTCCCCGCGCAGCCCTCGCCGTGGACTTCATGAAGTTCGTCACCTCTAAAGAAAATGCAGCGGTACTCGCTTCACCGCCGTACGGCCAGCCAAGCACCGTGATCGGTGCCGTCACGAACGAGAACTCCAGCGCGGCCGTGTACGAGGGCATCAGTCAGGTAAACGAGGCTTCGCAGATCGTCATCTGGTTGGACACCGTGACAGTCCCAGACGTAGCCGCAGCGTGGCTCGCCGGGGGCGAGGCGATCATCGGCGGCAGCTCAACACCCGAAAAAGTGCTCGAGAGCGTGCGAACTGCGTCTGATTCCGCTCGATAATCCTTTGGGCAAGGGCGGTCTGCGTTTGACCGCCCTGGCCCAAAGGACACGGGACAAACTGATGGAAAGAGGACACGATGCAGACAGCCAGGAACAAGGCATGGAGCTTCACCTGGGCAATCCCGGCCCTGGCGCTTCTCGGAGCGTTCGTCTATCTCCCTCTCGTGCAGAATTTCGGTTTCAGCATGGTCGAGTGGGACATCTACAGCGGCTC
Source organism: Saxibacter everestensis (assembly GCF_025787225.1). NCBI lineage: Bacteria > Bacillati > Actinomycetota > Actinomycetes > Micrococcales > Brevibacteriaceae > Saxibacter > Saxibacter everestensis. Next base: position 212,919 of record NZ_CP090958.1, on the reverse strand, counting down.
CCAGGAATTCATCGGCCTCGAAAACTACAGGAAGCTTGTCGACGACCCGATCTTCTGGTCGGCATTGGGCAACAATCTGCTCTACTCGGTAATTTCCGTCGTCTTCCAGGTGTTCGGGGCACTCGTGCTTGCGGCCCTCATCGAGAGCATCCGCAGCGACCGTTGGCGAAGGGCCCTACGGGCGATCTACTTCGTCCCGTCAGCAATTTCCCTTACTGTCGCCGGCTTGTTGTTCTACTTCATCTACGAGCCGAATCTCGGCCTGATCAACTTCCTTCTCGATGTGATCGGACTGGAGGGGTGGGCACAACCGTGGCTCGGACAGGAAAGCACGGCGATGCTGGGAATCATCGCGATGAGCCAGTGGCAGGGGTTCGGCTACTCAACTCTGCTCTTCGCCGTCGCGATCCAGAGGATCCCATCCGAACTGCACGAAGCGGCATCCATCGACGGCGTGGGCCCAGGTCGGCGGTTCTTCATGGTGACTATGCCCCTGGTACGCGAAATGACGGGTCTGATGATGATCGTCACCATCTCGGGCGCATTCCAAGTCTTCAACGAGGTGATGGTGATGACAAGCGGCGGGCCGAACAACTCGACTCAGGTGCTGGTCACCTGGCTCTACCGCAGTGGTTTCGTAAGCAACGACTTCGGCTACGCAGCAGCAATCGCGATGGTCATTTTCCTCGTCACGCTCGTTATCGGCCTGGTCCAGCTATGGATCACGCACAAGAGAAAGGTCGAATGGTGACACGGCTCAATTTTCTCGGAGTCATCGGCAAGATTTTCATTTGGACCTTCCTGCTCGGTCTTGTCGTCATTGTCGTTTATCCGTTGCTATGGATGATCTTGAACGGTTTCAAGGAGAATGCTGAGCTCTTTGACAACCCCCTCGCCTTCCCTTTGGACTGGAGCTGGGCGAACTACGCCAAGGCCTGGAACCGCGGGGTGAGCAATTACCTCATGACAAGTGTTCTGGTCACCGTGACGTCGACAATCGCGACAGTCTTCATCAGCGCGTGGGCCGCCTACGGCCTCACGCGGGTGAACATCCCGTTCAACCGCACGGTAGTCACACTCATCCTTGGCGGCCTGATGCTCGCACCCGCGGTGGCGCTCGTACCACTCGTCAAGATGTTTCAAACCCTCGGCCTCTACAACACGTTCTGGGCGCTACTCATCCTCTACACAGCGTTCCGGATCCCGTTCACGACCTTTCTCATCCGCGCCTACATGATCGATCTACCGCGCGAGATCGATGAGGCCGCTGAAGTCGACGGCTCGAGCCGGTGGTCAACGTTCTGGCGAATAATACTGCCGATGTGCAAACCGATCATCGTCTCCACCGTCATCCTTCATATTCTCTTTTCGTGGAACGAGTATCTCTTCGCCATGGTGTTCACCAGCGGTACCGGAGTGCAGACTCTACCTGTGGGACTCACGAGTCTGATGAGCAAGCACGGAACAGATTATCCTGTCGTCTTTGCGGGAATGGTCATCGCCGCCATCCCTGTGGTGTTGCTGTTCTTCTTCGGACAGCGCTACTTCATCAAGGGACTCGCCGACGGTATCGGAAAATGAGCACCGTGATCGCGGGCGCAGGCACCGCCTGGATCTGCGCCCCGTCCCCGAGAGCTGCGGCCTGTCCCCGGCATCAGCAACCAGCTCGGCCTGACAGGAAGGCGCGACGTGACCCTCTCTACAGCCCAAATCGCCGGCTCGAACTTCGCTTATCAGCACCTGCCGTTGGAGACGTTCCTCGACGACATGGCCGACCTTGGCCGTGAGCAGCTCGAACTGTGGGGCATTGCGCCGCAATTACATATCCCGGAGCTTGCCGCCGACGATTTGCTTCACATCCGTAACTTGATGGCGGATAGGGGCTTGCATGCCTATTGCGTCACACCCGAGCAAGTAGCCTACCCAGTGAACGTCGCATCGCCCGTCGAATGGATGCGCCGCTCAAGCATCGGCATGTTCTTGCGTGCGGCAGAAGTTTGCGCAGAACTCGAAGCGCCATACCTGTTTCTTACACCCGGGCGGGGCTTCGAAAACGAGCGGACGGATGCCGCCTGGCAGCGGTCCGTCGATGCGCTGAGCGAGATCGCAAGCCGAGCCCAGGAACTTGGCGTCGGATGCATCCTGGAACCACTTCAGCGGGTCGAATCGAACCTCGTGAACGACTCCAAAACCCTCCGCCGGATGATTGCGGATATCGGCGCCCCGAACGTCGGTGGCGCGCTTGATACGGTCGCCATGGCGACCGCAGGTGAGACGGTTGCCGATTACCACGAGAACCTTGGGTCACTGATTCGTCATGTACATCTCATCGACGGACGACCCACCGGCCACCTCGCTTGGGACGAAGGCCAACTGCCATTGCGCGAGTACCTCGCAGGCCTTGAGACGATCGGGTACGACGGATATCTTACGTTCGAGCTCTTCGGCGACGGGCAGTACGCGTTCGATCCGCGTCGAGCACTGGACTCATGTTTCGCGGCGGTCGAACGGGAACTGGGCGCCCTGCATGCTGCTGGCTAGGCGGTTTCCTTCGCTCTTGATAGACCCAATGTCAATGTCCCGCTGAGGCCTGGAGCTCCGATCCGCCGGGGCGAGGCACGAAACGACTGTCACACCCCGTTGCTAGGGTTCTGCCATGACTTCAACACCTGCTTCGACATTCAACGGTTGCGTGTTCCTCGGCCTCAGCGTCGACGGATTCATCGCTCGGCTCGATGGGGACCTGGCCTGGCTGATCGAACGCGGCACGGTCGCAGGGGATGCCGGGTTCACCCCGTTCATGGAAAGCGTCGACGCGCTAGTGATGGGGCGGGGCACCTACGATGCCATCGCCGATGAGGAGTCCTGGCCGTACCTGGATCGCCCTGTGCACGTGATCAGTGCCACGCTGTCGGCTGATGCCGATCCCAGAGTTATCGTGCATGCCGGGTTCGATAAAGCGGTAGCCGCACTCAATGCTGCCGGGTATCGACGGGTCTATGTGGATGGCGGCCGCACGGTCCGCAGTTTTCTCAACGCCGGGCTGATTAACGAGCTGACCCTATCGAGGGTCCCCGTACTGATAGGTGAAGGTATCACCCTGTTCGGGCCATTGCCGGACGACGTCGAACTCGAACACGAGCGCACAGAGGTGCTCGCCGGCGGAATGGTCCAGACGATGTACCGGGTCGTCACCCAGGAGAAGGGGTCGAATGAACACCCGGCCTGACCGCTGCCGGCCGAAGACCCGGCCTGATCGCTCCCGGCCGAAGCGCGCTCGTGAAGCACCCGAGCGCAGTGACCGCGTCGCCCGCAAACAGATCTATGTCGAGATTCTGATCAGGTCGAGCAAGGACCGAATCTTCGAACTCAGCCAGAACACAGAGCTCCATCCTCGCTGGGACTTGCGTTTCTCGTCGATAACTCCGATCGAGCAGGCCAGCACACCAGCTGGCGATGACGACAGTAGCAACGCTGGCGTCGATGACGTTAGTAGCAACGGCGGCAGCGGCAACCCTGGCAATAACGGCACCGGCGGTCTCTTGCGATTTCGTTATGCATTCAGGCTGCCCTTTCACACCATTTCGGGCACCGGAACATCCATCGGCAACAACCAGCGGGCCGACGGGCAGGCAACCTCGGTGCTGAAGTTCACTACCGATGACTGGCTCTCCCCGATCGGCCCTGGTGCCGGTTATTGGCGATACATTCCCACCGCAGACGGGGTCAGATTCCTCACCGGCTATAACTACGAGCCAGGGATGGGCCGCATCGGGAAGCTGCTCGACAGCCGTGTCATCCGGCCGGCACTTGGCTGGGCCACTGCGCTGAGCTTTGATCGATTGCGACTTTGGGCCGAATCCGGCATCGACCCCGCCAAGGCCCGTTCCGCCTGGCTCGTCGATGCGACTTCCCGCGCCGCTCTCCTGGCCAGCGGCATCGGCCTGATCTCAACGGCGCTCCGAAGTCGGCGAAGGGTGTTTCCAATAGCGGCCGGGGTAACGGCGATGACCGCAGCCTTCACCTTGCCGACACCGCCTGCAGTCCCCCGTGCCGGTCGCTGTCTTCGACGTCCACCGGACACCAGATCAGGCCGCGCTCCCGACGGCTTGGCCACACTCGCCGACCCGGGGATTTCGATCCCGTCATATTCCGAGCCTAGGAAGGCACACGTCGAACGATGAGCTCGATCTTCGAAAAAGCACTTGGCCCGGAGTTCCAGCGACTACACCCGATGTTGCAGCGCCGGTTCGGAGTCGATGTCGACGCGGGATATGCCTGTATCGGCCGAGGTAGGTTCTCCCAGGTCCGCCGTGGAGCCTGGTGGACGGTGCCGTTCCTCCGGTTGGGCGCATTTCGCAATCTGCTGTTCCCGGACCAGGGCGACGACATCCCGTTCATCATCGAGAACTATCCCTACATTGACAGTTTCGGCCGCAAGACGGTTTCTTTCGTCCGAACCCTGGAGGTCCGTCCCGGCAAGTTCCGCCGGTTTGACGCGACGATGATCTACGGCGAGCGAACGGGCAAGGTGATTGACTACCTGGGCACCCATCAGCATCTTGCTACGGACCTAGATCTCGAGGTCCTCGCAGATGGGTCATTGCACCTAACTTCGGATGCGCAGCGATTCTACGAAGGGAGAGCCGGCTTCACCTTCCCGCCGGCCTTCACCGGCAAGGCCGACCTGTATGAGAATTACGATTCGGAACGTGAAGTCTTCACCATCCGTCTCGAAGTCAGGAACCCGCGCTACGGCTTCCTCTTCGGCTACCGGGGCGAGTTCAACTGTGAGTTTCCGAAGCTGACCGCAGCAGGCGTGCCGGCAAGTGTGAAACCCCTCCGTGAGGAAGTCCGGGAATAATGACTTGCATAGATGCGCTGTGCAACGTGGCGCAAATACTACCGGTCTTTACCGGCGCGCCGACTTGCGTTCACTTGCCCGCCGCTTCGTAATGGTTTGATAGCGTTGAAACATGCCAGGGCAACGTCGCAAGGCACCGAAAGTCATCACGATTCGAAAAGAGAACCGATGATATCCCGGACGGCCGAACACCCCCGCCCGAACCATTTCATCTTGCACCTCAGCGACACTCACCTGCTCGGCGGACCGCAACCGCTGTATGGAGCGGTCGACAGCGAACGACGACTCCAGCAAATCTTCGACCAGCTGGAAGCCTCCAACGCCCGCCCCGAAGCTATGGTCTTCACCGGCGACATCGCCGACCGCGGCGAAGCGGATGCTTACGCAAAGGTCCGTGCAATCGTCGAACCGGTCGCCGAACGCCTCGGCTCCCAGGTCATCTGGGCGATGGGAAATCACGACGATCGGAGCAACTTCCGCACCGAGTTGCTCGGTCAGACTGCTTCCCCAATGCCGGTGGACAATACCTACTGGTTGAACGGCCTCAGGATCATCACGATCGATTCCACCGTGCCGGGTTACCACCATGGCGAGATCAGCGAAACCCAGTTGCAGTGGCTGGCGGAAGAACTTCTGACCCCGGCGCCCGACGGCACGATTCTCGCTCTGCATCACCCGCCGGTGCCCAGCGTGCTCGACCTTGCAGCCCTCGTGGAGTTGCGCGAGCAGAAGCGTCTCGCCGACGTCATCCGGGGCAGCGACATCCGCGCCATACTGGCCGGTCACCTGCACTATTCGACTACAGCGACCGTGGCCAATATCCCGGTATCGGTTGCCTCGGCAACGTGCTACACCCAGGACCTCGCAATTCCGGCCGGAGGCCAGCGCGGCCAGGACGGCGCTCAGGGCTTCAACCTGGTCCACGTCTACGAGGACACGATCGTGCACTCGGTGGTTCCGCTGGGTAGCTATGCGACCGTCGGCGAGCAGCTCTCGCCGGAGGCGACTGCAGCCCGGTTGGAGCTGGCAGGCGTAACGATTGAGGATGCCGCGCCGGTTCCTGCGCTGCAAAACGCCTAACCTGCCGGATGTCCGCCCGCCAGCGCCGACGCTGCAAAACGCCTAGTCTGCCGGATGTCCGCTCGCCAGCCCCGAGGCTGCAAAACGCCTAGTCTGCGTCGACTTCCCAGGGGGCTTTGATCGGGAAGTATCGCTCCAGGAAATCTGTCACGAGCTCGGCGCGCTCCGCCGCATCGATCTCGGGAAAACTGCCGTCGTTGAGGCAGAAGAAATCTACCGAGCGCTTCGCCAGCAACGAGTCCATCTTCCGGATCCCGGACCGCAGCGTCGTGTCGACATACCGCACCTTGGCCAGCTGTTGCACCACCGCTCGCCCAGTCATCAAGGCGTAGTAGTGGTAGAGCGAATTGGTCACCGAAATATTCGACGCCGCCCGGAACGTGCTGGCCGAAGTCTCCTTGAACTCCTTCGCGAACTCCTGTTCCATTTCCAGCAGAACACTCTTCCGCAGTGGCGCGGCAGCGTGTTCCAGGTGCCGAGTCGTCGTCCGCCCGAAGCGATCCTGAAGCAGCCGGCGGTTAACCCGCGCAGCGTTCTCATAGCCACTGCGTCCCAACTCCGTGTCGCCGAGGCCGATCCGAACCGACGCCTCAATGAACTTGGTCACGCCTCCGGGCGAGAAGAAGGTGTCGGGGCCAACCGGCCGGCCGAAGAACATGTCGTCGTTCGAGTACAGGAAGTGCTCGGCCAGCCCCGGGATATGTTGCAGCTGACTCTCGACCGCCTGAGAATTATGCGTCGGCAGCACGGACGGATCAGCAAAAAAGTCTTCGCTACGCACGAAAGTCACGGATGGGTGATCGGCCAGCCACGACGGACGAGGCGAATCCGCCGCAATGAAGATCCGTCGGATCCAGGGCGCGAACATGTAGACCGAACGCAGCGCGTACTTCAGCTCGTCGATCTGGCGATAACGCGCCTCCGATTCGTCTCCTTCGCCAACCACGGTGCCGGCCATCCGCGCTGCGCGAGCCTTCTGCCATTCGATCGACGACCCGTCGACCCAGGAAAAAACCATGTCGATGTCGAAGTTGATGTCGGTAGCGTGATCGGCAAACATGTTCTCGATTGCCGGCCAGGTCAGCCCGAACCGTTCAACACTCCCGCGCACGATGTCTTCGCGGCGAATCGTCCGGCGAGTGATCGAGTTCTCGATCGGGAGGACGATCTCTTCACTGTCATGCATTGACCACAGCTCGATCTGCACACCGGTCGACGGGCCGTACAACAAGCCGCTTTCCGGCACGACGCGCGGCCTGAACAGCCTGAAGATCCGGGCTTTTGAGTTCGACGACAGGGACCCGTCGGCCAGAAGTTCGGTCTTCCCCTTCTTCACGTCGACCGGTTTGGCGTAGAACGGCTCCTCCGCGCACGCGGCAACAAGCGCTTCCCGCAAAGTCTGGCGATCGGAAACATCGACCGCAATGACGGGCCGCTCGTCGTTGCCCCGCACGAACAGATAATCAAGTTCGGCGGCCTCAAGAACACGCCGCACGAACAGCAGGTCCTCGACCATGGCCTGATGCGGAGTCAGTCCATGGTTCACCAGCGCAAGGCGACCCTTGAACTTCACGACATCCGGGCGCTGCAAAAGCCGGGCAGCGCTGGCCGCCGTCGCATTTTTGACGGAAGCGGCGGTATCGGCGTCCTCGGGAGGCAGATAGTAAACATCGTGGTTCGTGGAAAGGTCAGTAATAGTAAACCCCGATTCGGTCGCAGTATGCTCTGGCGTCCTAATCGTACGACGATGTCGATTGTCAGCGCGTATTCATGCTACCCAGCCGGACGTTCTGCCCCAGCCAGGTATGCCACCCCCGCAGACGCCCTGGCCCGGCCGGAGGTTCTGCCCAGGCCGCGCGTTATCGCCGAGCGGTGTCCGCGGCGCTCCGGGAAAGATCAGTCGCCGGCACCCGGAGCAGCTGTAATGCCCCCGAAGCCCGCGAGTTCGGTTCAGCCGAATGCGCGATGATGCGCTGGCCGTTCGCGTCGGGCAGGTGCAGCACTTCGAAGTTCAGCTCGAAATCGCCGACCTCCGGATGGCGGAACTCCTTGACTCCGCTCACACAGCGCTGCACGGGATGCTTTGCCCACAGCGCCGCGAACTCGGGACTGTTGAGCGTCAGCTCGCCGATCAACTCGGCCAGCCCGCGATCATCCTTGAACTGGGCAGCCACGAAGCGAAGTGACGCCACGGCAAGCGTGGCCTCCTCGCGCCAGTTCCGGTACAGATCACGTGTATGCGGGTCGAGAAACAGCATCCGGGTCAGGTTGGGCCGGTCTGTCGGCCGTTCCGGGGCGTCCACGTCGAGGTGCCCGGCGAGCAAGAGATGCCCGAGCGCATTCCAGCCGAGAACCTCATTTCGCCTGCCTACCGCGACCGCAGGAATATCACTCATCGCATTCAGCAGGCCGATCGTGCCAGCCCGCACCCGCTCCGGACGCGCCTGACGCTTGCGCCTTGCGCGAACCGGCCGGGCGAGGTCGTGCAGATGCGCGCGTTCATCGGCATTCAGGCCGAGCGCCCGGGCGAGTGAGTCAATTACGGCCTCAGAGGCGTTTGTCGATTGGCCCTGCTCGAGTCGGGTGTAGTAGGTGGCAGATACCCCTGCCAACTGGGCCAGTTCTTCCCTTCTGAGGCCGGGAACCCGACGGGAGCCATAAGAACTGATGCCGACGTCCTCGGGGGTCAGTTTCGCTCGGCGAGTGCGAAGAAACGTCCCGAGGTCGGCCGTGGCGGCAATGTCGTCCATATCCTCATTGTCCGATAGCGGGCAGACATCTGCCTATCCCTGTCAGTGCTAGGCACGGCGAAGGTAGGAAGCCTGGAGGTCTGGCTGCTTGAACCGAATAGCTCGACAGTTGAGTTGAAGCCCGTCACCTTCGGGCAGTACCCCCATCGAATTGGATGTCATGTCGACTCTTGACCAGAACACCGGCCGGATACTTCCGGCCGGCAGCCAGCCGCGGATGACGAACAGACAGCGTCTGATGGTCGCCGTTCTCCTGACCGCCGGGTTCACCCTCGCGGTCGATTTCTCGATTCTGAACGTCGCACTTCCTGCGATTGGCGCCGACGTGGGCTTTTCGCTTGACCACCTGCAATGGATTGCTACCTCGTTTGCTTTGTTCGCTGCCGGCTTCACCCTGCTCTTCGGCCGGATCGCGGATCTCTACGGCCGGCGAAGGTTGTTCCTTTCCGGAATAGCGCTGCTGGGCGGATCGTCGCTCCTCGGTGGACTGGCTCAGGAACCGATCCTGCTGATCACCGCCAGGGTTGCCCAGGGAGTTGCCACGGCAATCGTCATTCCCGCCGCGCTGTCGCTGCTTACCACCTCCTTCCCGGAGGGCCCGGTACGGGAAAAAGTGCTTGGCCTGAACGGTGCTCTGATGGCTGCCGGCTTCACCACCGGCGCCATCCTCGGCGGCGTTCTCACCGATCTGCTGAGCTGGCGGTGGGCGTTCTACATCAACGTCATAGTCGCCGTCGCCGTGCTTCTGATCGCGCCATTCGTAATCAGGGAATCCACAACTAATACCCGGGCCCGGCTTGATGTTCCCGGCGCGGTGACCGTGACACTCGGACTTGTCGCGATCGTCTACGGTTTGACGAGCGCCGGTGAATCCTCATGGGCCGCTCCCCAGGCCTGGGGCCCGCTACTCGCCGGCGTGCTGCTCCTCGTTGCATTTTGGAAGATCGAAAGCAGGGTACCGAAGCCCTTGGTGCCGGTCACGATCCTGGCGCGACGCAGCATCGCCTGGGGCAACCTTGCCGGGATGCTCGCGTTCGCCACGGAAACATCACTGGTGTTCCTGCTGACGCTCTACCTGCAGACCGTCCTTGGCTACACCCCATTTGCGGCCGGTCTCGCTTTCGCTGTCCTCGGCATCGGCACTGTAGTGGGCGGCATGGTGGGTCCACGAGTCGTGGGCAAAATCGGATCCAAGCGCACGATCGTGCTAGGACTATTGGTCCAGGCTGCCGCGACGACTCCACTGATCTTTCTCGACACGAATCCGGAGTGGATCGCTGTCCTGCTCGCGGGAACCTTCATCGGCGGGATTGGCAATCTGATGGCCATCGTCGGATTCATGGTTACCACCACCTCCGGCCTTCCGGACGAGGAACAGGGACTTGCCACCGGGCTGGCCACAATGAGCCAGCAGGTAGGAATCACGCTCGGAATCCCCATCATGTCCGCCATCGTGACGGCCCGGATTCACACCCTCGGCGACGAAACGACCACCGGGGTGCTGTCGGGCATCACCATTGCCATCACCTCGAACGTGGCCCTGTGTGTCATCACCGCGCTGGCGATCGCGCTATTCCTCGGCCCGAAACGGTCCACTCCTTCGAAGCTGGCGTCACTTTAGGACGCCGAGAAGGCGGGCACCTTTCGCTCGGCGCGGGCACCTTTCGCTCGCACCGGGACCGGGCCGCTTCGCTCGGCACCGGGCAAGGCCTAGCTGATGTGCGGGTACTCGGCGGAACGATGCTGAAAGGACAGGATGTTGGGGTTCTGGATGACACCCTGCCGAATCTCGATCGCCTTGCGAATCGTCTCGCTGGCGTCCCAGTCCGCCGGCCCGGCGAGCACCGTCTCGAGATAGGGCAGCAGCGCCTCACTGTTCTCCCAGGTGGCGGAATTCCACAGATAGGACGGACTGTGGTCCACCCCGTAGTAGTGCACCTTGTCGCCGACATCGAACATGGGCGCGTCGAACGAGGTGGGCTTGGCCCAGCTGAAACCCATCCCCTCGTCGCACGAGACGTCGACGATCAATGTGCCTGGCGAAATCGCGGCGAGGTCGTGATCGACCAGGAAGGTTAGCGGTGCGTTGGTGTCCTGCAGAACGCAGTTGACGATGATGTCGTGATCGGCGAGGAATTCCGCCAACGGCACCTCACCGTCTTCCAGGTGCACCTCGCTGCGCCGCGGGTCGGAGTCGTCATGATCGAAGTGCAGCATCCGGGCGGAATGGATCGGGGAGCCGACTGCCGTGACGTCCCGGTTCGTGAGCACATCGACATCGTGCACGCCGTGCGCCTTCAGTGCGGTAACCGCACCCCGGGCCGTGGCGCCGAAACCGATCACCGCCGCACGCAGCCGACGGCCGTAATCTCCGGTCGATCCGGTCAACTGCATGGCGTGAAGCACCGAGCAGTAGCCGGCGAGCTCATTGTTCTTGTGGAAGACATGCAGGCTGAACCAGCCGCCGGCGGTCCAGTGATTCATTGCCTCGAAGGCGATGAGCGTCAGCCGGCGATCGATGGCGTGCTGGGTGAGTTCGGTGTCCTGGACGCAGTGCGGCCAACCCCACAGCACCTGGCCCTCACGAAGTTGCGCGACATCGGCCGCGAGCGGCTTCCCCAGCAGGATGACGTCGCATTCCGCGATCAGGCCTGCGCGGGAACGGAATCCGCCGACGTACGGCGCGAGCTGTTCGTCAGAGAATCCGTACTCTTCTCCGTACCCGGTTTCAAGGAAGATGCGGCTCCGGAGGCGGGGATCGATTCGCTCGAAATGTGCCGGATGAATCGGCAATCGGCGTTCGTTTTTCTTACTTGACCGCGACACGACGCCGAGAGTGAGCGCATTCACTAAAACCCCTTTGGTTACCTCTTGTCTAGCATGGATTCCAGTACGAACCGCATTCGACGTCGAGGCCTCGGACGCATTGGCCGGCGGACGAGGCGAAACGGTCCACTACCTCGGCAAGGTCGTCACAATAAGGCGCACCAACGCCAAGAAAGCGGACCGCTCAGCTGTGCAGCGGACCGCCTCGCGCGCTCAACGCAGCCGCCCCGCGCGCTCAACGCAGCTTGATCGGCCCCAGCTCGTCGATGAACTCGCCCGGGCCGGGATTGCCCTCGGCGCTGCTGCCGCCAAGATAATCTATGACGCCCCACACAGCGTTGAGTCCGGTCGTGACGGCGCCCTCGGCCCAGCCCGCGGTGAACGAGACATCGTCGCCGGCCAGGAAAATACCCTTCCGCTGCTCGTCGATCCCCTGCTGAGCGAAGTGCGTGAACAACCGCTGCTGATACCGGTACTGACCGGGAAGGTTCGCCTTGAAGGCACCCATGAAGTTGGGGTCATCTTCCCACGAGACAGTGATCGGGTCGCCGATGATATGGCTGCGGATGTCGAGCGTGGGATAGATCTGCTTCAGCGAGTGCAGCATCAGGTCGACGCGCTCGTCCGCGCTGAGCGGCAACCATTTCAGCGCATCATCATTCCAGGTGTAGGACAACAGGATTACCGCCGGCCGGTCGTCGCCGTCATCCAGCAGATAGGTCGCCCGGTTCAGCCGGTCGGTCAGCGTCATACTCATCACCGGCCGGCCCGTGGCCGGATCGATGTCCTTCCAGAACGGCCGGTCGACCATGACGAAAGTCTTCGACGACTGCATGTAGTGCGACCGCTCGATCGCTGTCCACATTTCCGGGGCGAACAGCGATTCCTCGGTGTCGATTCTGGTGGACAGCAACCAGGACTGGCAGGTGACGACTGCGGTCGGAAAGCTCTCGGTCCGACCCCACTTTTCGGTGATCTCCAGCTGGCCGTTCTCGTCCCGCCGGATCTTTGCCACAGCTGCGCGCGGCGACTTCCCGTGCAGCGAGGCGAGCGAGGTTCCCTTCGGCCAGTGCACGAGGTCATCCGGTTCGTGATTCCACAAAGCCTCCGGGAGCCGCTGCGCGCCGCCGACGATCCGGCGGTGGCTGTCGTCGGCGTCCGTGTATACCACCCGGAGGATCTCCAGAATGGAGTTGGGGAAATCGGTGTCCCAGCCTCCGGTCCCGAACCCGACCTGGCCGAAGGCCTCGCGATGCGCGAAGCCGGCATCGCGGAACGCCTTGCTCTGGGCGATGAAGCCATAGAACGTCTGCTCATCGAAGTCCTCGAGCAGCGAATTCCAGATCCGCTTGATCTCGGCCGTGTCCCGCGTGCGGATAGCCGCCTGCATTTCGGAGAACTTGGCCTCATCATTGATCGCGGACTTCCATGCCGCGGACACCTCCCGGTAGAACTCCGGCAGGTCTGCCGGCGTCCGGGCGAAATGCGACTGACCTGCCAGCTCGATCACGGTGCTCGGCGTGGCTGCGTCCAGTGGGTTCGGGAATGCAGCAGTCTCCAGGCCGAGCAGGTCGACGTAGTGATAGAAGGCCTTGCCCGACACCGGAAACCGCATCCCGCCCAGATCGGCGACGACATCCGGCGCCGCAGCGAACGACGCGGTTCGCAGTCGCCCGCCGATCTGGTCGGCCTCATAGATCACCGGGCGCAGCCCGAGCTTCATCAGCTCATAGGCAGTCACCAGCCCGGATAGTCCCGCGCCGACCACCGCAACCGGAGTTCCGAGCGCCGACTCCGGCACGCTGCCCAGCCCAGCTGAATCCGCCAGGTAGCTGTCGTAGCTGAACGGGAAGTCCGGGTTCAACATAGTGATCGGCGGCTCGCCGGCATGCGGCTCGGAGAACTCGGTGGCCGAAGTCATGATCGTCCTTAGGTGTCGCTGGTGGATCTGTACAAATTATGGTGCGCCTGGCTGCCCGGCAATGGAACGCCGAACCGCCCGGCGGTTGTTGCTACAGCCGCTGGTCAGCGGTCGATCGGGCAGGCGTTTGGAGAGGTACCGCCGTGAGGGCACGGTACTCCTCATCGCTGAGCGCAGCCACCCGGGAGTGTCGGCGTCCGTAGGCGTAATACAGCCCAACGCCAACGAGCATCCAGAGGCCGAACACGATCCAGGTGGAGGCACCCAGATTCAACATCAGGTAGACGCACATCGCCGCGCCGAGCAGCGGCGTTACCGGGAAGAAGGGCACCCGGTATTGACGCTTGATCTCCGGCTGCTTCCGGCGCAGGTAGATCACGGCGATGTTCACCAGCGCGAAAGCAAACAGGGTGCCGATGCTGGTGGCATCGGCAAGCTCACCGAGCGGGATGACGGCGGCGGTCACGGCGATGGCGATACCGAGGATCAATGTCCCCTGGACGGGCGCGCCGGTCTTGGCGGAGAGCTTCCCGAAAACCTTTGGTACCAGACCGTCACGCGACATGGTGAGCAGAATCCGGGTCTGCCCGTACAACACGGTCAGGACGACGCTCGCGATCGCGATGATGGCGCCGATTGAGAATACGACGGCGACCCACGGCTGCTGGATGCTCTCCCTGACGATCTCGACCAGGGCAGCCTCTGACCCCTGGAACCAGGTCCATTCCCTTGCGCCTACTGCCGCAATAGCCACCAGCACGTAGAGCGAGGTCACGATGACCATCGACAGCAGGATGGCGCGCGGCAGGTCGCGTTGCGGGTTCTTGGCCTCCTCGCCGGCGGTCGACGCCGCGTCGAAGCCGATGTAGGAGAAGAAGACTCGGGATGCCGCGGCGGACATTCCGGCAGCTCCCATCGGGAACAGCGGCTGGAAGTTCCCGGCGCTGAAGGCGGAGAACGCGACGACACAGAAAAAGATCAGAATGACGATCTTGATTACGACCATCACCGTGTTGACCAGGGCGCTTTCCTTAACGCCGCGAACCAGCAGCAGCATCGCGAGCACAACGAGCAGCATCGCCGGGAGGTCGACGATGCCGCCGTCTGCGCCCGGCGCCGCGGTGATCGCGTGTGGCAGCTCGAGGCCAAAGGTCGAGATCGCCTCGTTGATGTACTCGCCGGCGCCGGACGAGACGGCCGCAACGGAAACGCCGTACTCGAGCACGAGGCACCAGCCGCACACCCACGCCATTCCCTCGCCGAGGGTGGCATAGGTATAGGAATAGCTGGAGCCGGAAACCGGAACCAGGCTGGCGAGTTCGGCGTACGAAACCGCGGAAAGCAGCGCGGCGATTCCGGCGATGATAAATGAAATCCAGACAGCCGGACCCGCGTCCGGGATTGCCGTGCCCAGGATGACGAAGATCCCGGTGCCAAGTGTTGCTCCGACGCTGATCATGGTCAGGTGCCACAGTCCGAGGCTTCGGACCAGCTTCCCGCCGTCGGATCCGCCTCCGGCTTCCTCGCTGATCTGCGCTATCGGCTTCCTGCGCAGCAAAGGATGCGTTCCCGGCCGGTCAGTTTTCGTTACTGTCGTCATTGACTTTCCATTCTTCCGGCAAGACTTTTGCTCCGCAGACCACGGTATGGCTCGGCTCGACTTGGCGAGAGTGTGCATTTGGGCCCAAAGCACTATCCTGCAGGTTGAACTGCACTACCGCGGAGGACGTAATGGCCAGCGAACAGCACACCGAAGCCCTCGCCGGAGCCGACCCTGCCACCCCGCTTGGCCTGGTCTCGCTAAAGGCGTTCCTGGCCGAGTTTGCCGATCGGATCTCCGTCGTGCACGAGGTCGGCGACCCGCGTTTTGTGCGCTGGGTCGAGCCCAGCGAACTTGCGGATCCGGCGCCCTATCTGGTTGACGACGAGGTGGTGCTGACCGCCGGGATGCCATTCCTTGAAGGAGGAGCCGGTCCAGCGACGGTGGACCGCTACGTCCGGCGGCTGGTCGGCGCGAATGTCAGCGCGCTCGGCTTTGGGGTCACGCCGTATCACGATGAGCTGCCGGAGCAGCTGATCAGCGCCTGCAAAGAGCACGGCTTGACGCTTTTCCGGATCCCGGCTGATCTGCCCTTCGTAGCTCTTGGCGTCACGTTCTCCCGGCTGCTGGAGTCGGAGAATGCCAGGGCAATTCGGGCGCTCGCCGAGGCGAACCGGCGGATGATGCGTGCGGTTCTCACCGCACGCCCCGAACATGGCTTGCTAAGCGTGCTGACAACTGAAATTCCCTGCTGGGCACGGGTCTACGATGCCAGCGGGCGTCGGCGCGCGGCATCCGGCGAAGGTTTTCTGACCAAAGCACAGCTCCAGCCGATCCTCGACTCGATTCTGGGCGGCGGCGGCCCGAGGATCGAGCTGAAGTTCTTCGATACGCCCGGCGCGCGGACTGTGTACGGCTATCCCCTGCGCAGCCTGCACGACTCCACATTGGGTGTTCTCATCATTGGCGCGGACACGAATCTGTCCCCAGCGCAGAACAACCTGGTCTCGGCCGCGATCGGCCTTCTCGAGCTGCGGGCCCGGCAGCGGATCAGCGGGTCCCTCGCGCCAGGGCAGCTGGCGGCGGCGCTCACACTCGAGCCCGATTGCCTGATCCGCGGCGCGGATTCCGGACAGCCGCTTCGAACGCTCACGCAACGAACCGTGACGCAGAAACCGCTGCTGCGCGACAGTGCTGAGCGGCTGTTCGCCAAGAGCATTTCAGCAGCCTTCGCCTCGAAGGCGAGGGTGGTGCACGGTGAGTGGCGACATCCCCGGCTGCAGAATCCATGCGGCGGCGCGGAAACCACGGCGAGTGAACTGCTGGAGTTACGGCGGCTTTTCGATTCGAAGCTTGTCACAATGACCGACGAGAGGTTCGTCGCCGTGACCCGGCTGGATGTCGACCGAGCCGTTATCTCGGAAGCCGAGGCCCGGGGCTGGCGGCTTATCATCAGCGAGCCTGTCCCGGCGGCCGAGCTGCCTGAGGCGCATCAACGGGCGGCGGCGATCAGCGCGAGCCGCCGCAGCGACACATCGTCCGTGAGCCTGGATGGACTTGCCTGGTCGGTTAGCGGGCTGCTGGGAGATCAGGCCGGTGACATGCTCGCGCGTCGGCTGTTCGCGCCGTTGCAGGATGTCGACCCGGATCGCCGTCGCCTGTTGCTTGACGTGCTGAGAACCTGGCTGGAAGCCAATGGCAATTGGGATGCAACGGCTAAGGCAAGCGGGCTGCACCGGAATAGCGTGCGACGGCATATCGGTTCGATCGGCGAGCTCCTTGAGCTCGACATGAACGACGCGCATGTCAGGATGAATTTGCTGGCCGCGCTCGGGTTCGTCGGAGACTAGGAAAATCTCGCAGTGTCGCGTCCCGGATGTCGATCCGAGGGGAAGCCGTTCGTATAAGGGGTGAAACGTCGGCAAGGAGCCGGGGTTGTCTCAAGGAGGAGAATCCGATGACACAGTATCTGCTGAGCATCTACCAGCCCGATGGAGAGGCGCCGTCCGCGGAGTTCCTGGATCCGATCATGCAGGATGTCGAGGCCGTGAACGCCGAGATCAGAGCCGCTGGCGCCTGGGTTTTCGCCGGAGGATTGCATCCTCCAGCAACGGCAACAGTTGTGCAGCTGAAGGATAAGGAGTTGCTCACCACAGACGGCCCGTACATCGAAGGGAAGGAGCACATCGGCGGGTTCACGGTGATCGAGGCATCCGATCTTGACGCTGCGCTCGAGTGGGGCCGCAAACTTGCCCGGGCGATCACGCTGCCGATCGAGGTCAGGCCGCTGCAGTACGGGTCGTGCGGGTGATCTCAGGCAAACCTGGCGTTCCAAACGGGCAGATCGAACGGGTCTTCCGTGAGGAGTACGGGCGCGCGGTGGCTGTTCTGATCCGCAGCTTCGGCAACATAGATATCGCCGAAGAAGCTGTGCAGGACGCATTCGCCATGGCGGTGCAACGGTGGCCGTCCACGGGCCTGCCGCCAAGCCCGGCCGGGTGGATCATCACCACGGCACGCAATCGGGCGATCGACCGATTGCGCCGGGAGGCATCCCGCGAGGATCGGCAAGCGCAGGCGGCCCTGTTGCATGCTCGCGATGAACCGGCCAAGGAGGGCGCCGTGCACGACGACCGGCTACGGCTGATCTTCACCTGCGCCCACCCGGCATTGTCCACCGGGAGCCAGGTCGCGCTGACGCTCCGGCTTCTTGGTGGTCTCACCACAGCGGAGATCGCCAGCGCCTTCCTGGTTCCCGAGCCGACAATGGCGCAACGACTCGTCCGGGCCAAGGGGAAGATCCGCGACGCGAACATCCCGTACCGGATTCCGAATGAGGCCGAACTTCCGGACCGGCTTCGGGCGGTAACCGCCGTCGTCTACCTCATTTTCAATGAGGGTTACGTCAGGAGTTCGGGCGACGGTCTCGCCAGGGCAGATCTCTGCGTCGAGGCCATCCGGCTCGGGCGACTCCTGGTCGAGCTGATGCCCGACGAACCGGAGACGGCAGGCCTGCTCGGTCTCATGTTGCTCAGTGAGTCCCGCCGGGCGGCTCGCACCTCAAGGGACGGGCAGCTCGTGCTGCTGGCAGACCAGGATCGCACGCGATGGGACCACTCGCTGATCGCGGAAGGCCAGGCACTGGTCCGGCAGTGCCTACGGCGAAACCAGCCCGGCCCCTACCAGATCCAGGCGGCGATCAACGCCGTGCACAGCGACGCGCCGACGGCAGCTGCCACGGACTGGGGCCAGGTTCTTCGGCTGTACGACCAGCTGCTCGCACTCACCCCGAGCCCTGTCGTGGCACTCAACCGCGCGGTCGCCGTCGCAGAGGTCGAAGGTGCAGACGTCGCGCTGAATCTAGTTGACCGCATCGATCTCGGCGATTATCACCTGTTCCACGCCATCCGGGCCGATCTGCTCCGCCGTCTGGGTCGCGACGCCGAAGCACTGTCGGCATATGACTTTGCGATCGACCGATGCCGGAATGCCGTCGAGCGCGAGTTCCTCACCGGCAGCCGGCAGTCGGTCATCGACGCAGGCTGACCCGGTCCTGCCAGTTCCGGTACGTGTCCGGGCGGCTGTTTTCAAGGTAAGGCACGTCACGGCGCTGCGCCTCGATACCGGGCCGGTCGATCTCGCCGAAGACCAACTCACTTTCACCCTGGCTTGCCTCGCCGAGCGCGACGCCGTCCGGCCCCACGACGATGCTGGTTCCGCAAAACTCGTTGTCCGCCTCGATGCCACTGTGGTTGGCATAGACGATGCCGATATGGTTCTCCAGCGCCCGGGACCTGACGAGCAGCCGTGGCACGTCGGTGTACCCCGCGAGCACCGCGGTCGGAACCAGGATCACGTCGGCTCCGCTCCGGGTAGCGGCGCGCGCCACTTCCGGGTGCTCGATGTCGTAGCAAATCGCCAGCGACACCTTCATCCCGTCGATGTCGGCTATCTCTGGCGGCGCATCGGCTGGCGCGAAGTTCGCCTTCTCCTCGTCGCCGAACAGATGAACTTTCGCGTAACGCAGTCGAGGAACACCGTCCCGGTCGACAAGCCGGGCTCCGATCAGCCAGCTCCCGTCATCGCTGACCACGGGGAGACTGTAAACGAGCCCGATTCCGTGCCGGGCGGCGATGGCGTCAATCCGGTCGGACAGGTCGGACAGGTCTGCCGGGCGCAACGCAGCCCGGACTCGGCGCGGCGAATATCCGGTAACGAACAGCTCGGGAGTTACCAGGATCGAGGCGCCGGCATCCGCGGCCCGGCGGGTGGCCGCATCGATCGCGGCGATATTAGCCTCGAGATCGAGCAGCTTTGCATTTGCCTGCATTGCGGCGAACAGCATTGGCCTGCCTTTCGGTCTTCATCGCGCCGGACGCTTCCAACGCTAGAACTTCTGCCTACGTTCTGCCTGGTGCGTTTCGTCGGATCCGAGGGACCAGGAGGGCAAATGGTCCCGGAAATCGCGTCGTTGCGGGCAGGAGGCGAGCGTGCACGTTCGCGTCCTGGCGGTGACATCGCGGTCTGTGCTGATCCAGCTGCCGGCCCCAGCTATTTTGCCGAAGCCCATTCCCAAGCGTTGGCAGATGATGCCAACGCCTGGGCAGCATCCCAGAGAGTCCAATGGCTATGGCGAACGAACCGGCAAGGCGTGAGCCAAACGAATCAGCACAGTAGCGAAGGAGACTTCCGTGGGTTCCAGACGGATCCGGGTGGGTATCGACACCGGCGGGACGTTCACGGATGTCGTGGCCGTCGATGAGGACACCGGCGAACTGGTCACCACCAAAACGCCTTCGACCCCGGCCTACCCGGCGGTCGGCTTCCTGAACGGCGTCGACAAGGTGCTCCAGGCTCTTGGCGAGCGCGGTGACTCGCTCACCGCGGTCAGCCACGGAACCACGGTGGCAACGAACAAACTCCTCGAAGGCAAGGTTGAAGATCTCGGCTTCATCACCACGGAGGGCTATCCCCATGTCCTTGAGATCGCACGGCAATCAGTTCCGGACGGCTACGGAAACTCCTACTTCTGGGTCAAGCCGGACCGGATCGTGCCGGCCGACCGGGTCAAAACCGTACGCGGGCGGCTGAACTTCGAGGGCACCGAGCTTCGGCCGCTGCGCGAAGACGATGTGCGGCATGCCGCCCGGTTCTTCAGATCCGCCGGCATCTCCACGCTCGGAATCTGCCTTATGCATGCCTACGCCAATCCGGACCATGAGCTGCGAGTCCGGCAGATCGTGCTCGAGGAACACCCTGAGGCGACGATCAGCATCTCCAGCGAGGTGCTGCGCGAGTACCGCGAGTACGAGCGCTCGATCACGACCCTGGTCGATGCGTCGGTCAAGCCCAACATCCGCAGCTACGTCAATAACATCGCCGAGCGACTCAGGGACTTCACCTCCGATGGCGGCACTCGTGACGATGGCGGCTCCCACAACGCCGGCGGCTTCCCCCGCGATGCCGGCGGCTCCCACAACGCCGGTGCCACCACCCGCGATGTTCCGTTTTACGTGATGAAGTCGAACGGTGGAGTGCTCTCGGCGCGGGAGGTCGTAAACCAGCCGATCACAACTGTGCTCTCCGGCCCGGCGGCCGGGGCGCTCGGCGCGGGCATGGTGGCAAACGCCGCGGGGATCAGCCACGTGCTGACCTGCGATGGCGGAGGCACATCCACCGACGTCACGGTCGTCGTCAATGGCGAACCCGCGCTGACCACGGAAGGCACGGTCGGCGCATACCCTTCGAAGATCCCGATGATCGATGTCGTCACCGTCGGCGCCGGCGGCGGCTCGATTGCCTGGACCACGCCAGAAGGAACCCTACGGGTCGGCCCGCAGTCCGCCGGCGCCGACCCTGGCCCGATCTGTTACGCCACCGGCGGCATCGAACCGACGATTACCGACGCGATCGTGCTGCTTGGCCGCATCCCGCCGCACCTGCTCGGCGGCGAGATTCCGCTCGACGTGCCTGCCGCCATCCACGGCATTGACAAACTCGCGGAGACGCTCGGCCTTGGCCGCGAAGACTGTGCCACCGGAATCCTTGAGATCTCCGCGTGGAACCAGGCCAACGCCTTGCGCCAAATCACCGTGAAACGCGGCCGTGATGTCCGTGACTTCACCCTGGTGACGTTCGGCGGATCGGGTTCGCTGCTGGCCTGCCGGCTGATCGACATCCTCGGACTGGCCGGCGTGCTCGTGCCGGCCAACCCCGGCAACCTTTCGGCGTTCGGGCTGTTGACCGTCGACGTTCGCAACGATTACGTGCAGACCCACGTCAGCCGACACGATCGCCTGATACCTTCCACGCTGCAGACGATCATCGACTCGCTGACCGCCGAAGCCTCGGTCGCATTGACGGAGGAGGGCTTCGGCAGGGAACTGCATCAATATCAGCGGTCGGCGGATTTGCGCTATCTCGGCCAGGCCTACGAGGTGCGGGTTGCCCTCGGCGATGGGCCGATGGACGCGGCACTGATGAACCAGGCTGCCGATGACTTTCACCGCGCGCACCGGGAACTCTACGGCTACGACTTCCGGGGTGACGACAGCCAGCACGTCGAGTGGGTCAACCTGCGGGTCACCGGCATCGGACCGATTACCCGCCCAAGTCTGACGGCAATCGGTAAGGGCTCAGGTTCCGCGTCGGCAAAATCCGGAACCCGGCAGGCCTACTTCGACGGCTGGGAGGAAGTGCCGCTCTACCAGCGGGAAAAACTCGGGGAAGGTGACGTGGTTGATGGCCCTGCGGTGATTGAGGAGTTCAGCTCAACCGTTCCGATCCATCCCGGCTTCAGCGCGAGAGTGGACAACTACGGAAACCTTCGCATCGTCAGAGGAGCTACGCCATGACCAGCGCTACCGCCGACAATACGACGGTGAACGGCAAGCCGTATCGGCTCTCTCCCATCGATGCCGCCGCGCCTGACCCGGTGCTGGTCGAGATCGTCGCCGGCTTCCTCGCCTCCGTGGAAATGGAGGTGGAGACCGCGATCTCGCGCACCTCCAGGTCGCCGATGATCAGGGACGCCCATGACTTCCGCGCCGGTATCCACGATCGCAATCTGCGCAAACTCACCGGCCGCTCGTATTCCGCTCTGGTGCACCCGATCGCCCGGGACTTCCCACTTGAAACCATGAAACCGGGGGACGTGTTCTTCCATAACGATGTCTACCTCTCCGAGGGAGGCATCGGTCACCTGCCCGACCTGTGCGTCACGGTGCCCGTTTTCGCTACCCGGCCAGGCGAATCGTCGCCGAGCGTCGTGGCATTCGTTCAGGCGTTCGGCCACCACGACGACATCGGCGGCGCGACACCAGGGTCGATGCCGTCCCACGCGACCTCGGTGTTCGAAGAGGGGCTGATGGTCCCGCCGATCAAGTTGTGGGATCAGGGTGTGCCGAACCAGGCGGCGCTGCGGATCATGACCAGGAATTCCCGGATGCCGGATTCACTGGCCGCCGACCTGGATGCCGAATGTTCCGCCTGCCTGATGGGCGCCCGCCGGCTCTCGGAGCTCTTCGAGCGCTACGGCGTGCAAACCGTCGAGACCTGCTTCGACGCCATGATGGACGCCACCACCGCCATCTACCGGCGCGAGATCCTGTCGAAGATCCCGGCGGGCTCCTATGTCTGGGAGGACTACGCCGAACACGATGGGGTGGACGAACCGCGGCTGCACACGCAG
Source organism: Saxibacter everestensis (assembly GCF_025787225.1). Lineage (NCBI taxonomy): Bacteria > Bacillati > Actinomycetota > Actinomycetes > Micrococcales > Brevibacteriaceae > Saxibacter > Saxibacter everestensis. The sequence goes on along the minus strand of NZ_CP090958.1, from coordinate 190,248 downwards.
CGGATCACGCTGACCAAAACCGGACCCGACGATGCCGGAGGCGAACGGCTCATCCTCGACTTCACCGGCACCGGCCCACAGGCGAAGGGACCGATCAACCACTGCGGCGACTATGCCGACGGCAACTTTCTGGCCAAGTGGCTGGCCCCGATCCTGCGGAACCTCGCTGATACCCCGGAACGGATGGCGGAACTCGACGTCAACGAGGGCATCATCCCGCTGATCGAGATGAGGTTTCCCGAAAAGGGAACCCTGCTGACGCCGGTCTTTCCGGCGCCAACGAACGCACGGACCTTCGTCATCCTGCGTCTGCTCGGCGTACTGGCCGGTGCGGTGGCAAAAGCGGTGGACGGGCGGATGCCGGCGGACCAGGAGACCATCCGCTACACCGGGGTCTACGGAGATGACGTCGACGGCAATCCCTACCTGATGCGCGAGGTGCTTGGCGGCGGTTCCGGCGGCCGGCACTATGCCGACGGCGAAGACACCATCCATGTAGTCCCCGATTCGCGAAACCTGCCGAGCGAATTCACCGAGAGCCGCTTCCCCTTCCTGGTCGAGGCGCTCGACCTGGCCTGCGATTCCGGCGGCGCCGGGCGGTACCGCGGCGGACTCGGCTATGAAAAGCAGATCCGGATGCTGAAGGACGGCCACTTCATGTCGATAGCCGACCGTTCGATCCTGGCCTGCTGGGGGGTGAAGGGCGGTAAGGCTGGCCAGCCCTTCCAGGTCGTGATCGATCCGGGCGGGCCGAACGCACGCGAGGTCGAAGCGCTTTCGGATGACGAGCCGGTCCGGGCTGGAGAAATCATCCGGATCAGGACTACCGGCGGTGGTGGCTGGGGTGATCCGCTGACCAGGCCTTATCCCGAGGTCGCCCGGGACGTTCGCTGGGGGAAGGTCTCGGTGGACGGCGCACGGGATTCCTACGGCGTCATCGTCGGCGGAGACCGGGACGACCCCGTCGTGGACGAAGCGGCGTCCGACCGGCTGCGCACCTCGATGCGGGCTTCGCGCGACGACAACGAACCTTTCTTCGATCGCGGCCCGGGATATCGTCGGCTCTCCGGCGGACGCACCTTCGCCGACTTGGATTTCGTCTAGGAGGCACGCCCTGTCCAATCCTGCAGCCAAGTCCGTCCCCGCTGCGTCCACCGCTTCCTGGTCCCGGCCGCCGCGCATCGCCGTCACGGGTGCCCGGGGGAAGACCGGGCGGGCAGTCATGGCTGCAGTGCGGATGGTTCTGGATCGGATGGAGTTCGGTCAGGCGGACGGCGCAGGCACTCCCGCCACAGATACTCCCCGGACAGCTGCTCCAGGGGCGGCCGAGCCGGTCGCCGAGGTCCGAGGCGTCTCCCGCCCTTACGATTTCGCCGACATCGACAGCGTGTACTTCATTGCACCAAATCTCTGTCCGGACGAGCCCGGCCTGGTCGCGCAGGCACTCACCGCAGCGCGGGACGCAGGCGTACACCGATTCGTCTACCACTCGGTAGCGTGGCCACACTGCCCATCGATGCCGCATCACATGGACAAGGCCGCGAGCGAGGACCTGGTTCGGCGGTCCGGCCTCGATTGGACGATCCTGCAGCCCTGCGCTTACCTGCAGAACTTCTCCAGCGTGCTGAATGGCGAGGCCACATGCATCACGTTGCCATACTCCCCTGCCTCCCGGTTCTCGTTCATTGATCTCGCGGATGTGGCCGAAATCGCTGCCACCGTTCTGCTGGACGATTCGGGGCGGCATCGGTGCGCGAGCTACGAGCTCGGCGGCCCGGAACAGCTCTCCGTCGACGATCTTGCCCGTGCCTGCACTATGACGCACCGGCGACCGGTGGACATCCGGACCAGTACGGTGCAGGAGTGGAATCTGGACCAGGGAACTGGACTCAGTGACGCCGAGAAGGCGAGGCTTGGCCAGATGTTCCGCCACTATGACGTGCACGGGTTCTGTGTCGGCTCCCAGATAACCCAGCATCTACTCGGCCGGGCGCCGGCCACCCTCGCGGACCTGCTTGAGCGGTAGGCGGCGAGAAACTAACACCGAAAAATTGTGGACGCTGTTCACTATTCCTGTAAGCATGGGGGCAGCCCGTATCACCGTCACTTGATTCGAACAGGGGATGTCGTCATGCTCGACCTCGAACCAGCCAGCCGGTCGGTGGCCGCGCTGTTGCCGCAGATCACCCAGGACCAGCTGGACGCCAGGACACCGTGTGAGCGTTATGCCGTGCGCGACCTGCTGGGCCATCTGATCGGGCTGACCACTGCCTTCCGGCTGGCTGCTCGGAAGGAGCAGATGCCTGATGGCGGAGTCGCGCCCGATGAACCCGTTCCGGTCTCGGATGCCGAGGAATGGCAACCGCAGCTGTCGGCCCAACTTTCAGCAGTTGCCGCCGCCTGGCAGGTTCCTGACGCCTGGGACGGGATGGCGGAGGCCGGCGGCGTCACATTGCCCGCCGACATCATGGGCGCGGTCGCGCTCAACGAGCTGGTTGTGCACGGCTGGGATCTTGCCCGTGCCACCGGCCAGCACTTCAACCCCGGTGAGGACCAGGTTCAGGCCTCATTCGATCTACTCTCGCAATCGACAGATCCAGCAGATCGCGAGCCGATCTACGGCCCGGTCATCACGGTCGATGAGTCGGCGCCCCTGCTTGACCGAGTGATCGGCCTGGCCGGGCGCAACCCCAGTTGGGCGCCCTGAACGAAGCTGTCACGAGAGGACCGGGAAATGCTGCAGGGAATCAGTAAGGTCCGGGTCGGGGTCGCAGATCAGGAGCGCGCCAAGCAGTTTTGGCTCGACACAATGCGCTGCGAGCTGGCCCAGGACGCGTCATACGGCGAGGAACGCTGGCTCGAGGTCCGACTGCCGGACGGCGCCGTGCTGATACTCGAACAACGGGACGGCGCTATCCTGCAGGCTCCAGACGGGCAGCCCAATACACCCGTGTTTTTCTACTGCGATGATCTCGATGCGACCTGGCGGCAGTTGACGCAACGTGGCGTCCGCTTCGTGCAGGAGCCGATCGACATGCCATTCGGCCGTTGGTCGCTGTTCGAGGACACCGAAGGTAATCGCTTCCCGCTCACTGCCAGGGCCTGACCCGGGCCTTCTCCCGGTGGCCGTCGACCTCGGTCACCGACGCCCGGCATGGGCACCCGGCTTACAGTGAACGCATGACCGATACGAGCAGCTCACTTCCGGAACGTGCCATCGACTACCTGAATATCGACGCCCAACTCTCCGCTACCGAGCTGGAGCTACGCGACAAGGTGCGCGCCTTCGTCGACGCCCGGATCAAGCCGAACATCAAAGACTGGTACGAACGAGCGGTGTTCCCACGCGACATAGTGCGTGAGCTTGGCGATCTCGGCGTCCTGGGCATGCACCTTTCCGGTTACGGTTGCGCCGGAAGAAGCGCCGTCGAATACGGGCTGGCCTGCCTTGAACTCGAGGCCGGAGACTCCGGCATCCGCACCTTCGTCAGCGTGCAGGGGTCACTTGCGATGAGTGCGCTGCACAAGTTCGGCTCCGAGGAACAAAAACAGCGCTGGCTGCCGCCGATGGCACGCGGTGAGGCGATCGGTTGCTTCGGGCTCACCGAACCGGAAGCCGGCAGCGATCCAGGATCGATGCAGACAAGGGCCCGGCGGGACGGCGAAGGCTGGGTTATCGACGGCGCCAAGCGTTGGATCGGACTTGCGTCGATCGCCGATGTCGCGATCATCTGGGCACGCACGGACGACGGGGTTCGCGGTTTCGTGGTGCCGACCGACACTCCTGGATTCGCGGCAACAAATATCGAAGCAAAGATCTCCATGCGGGCCTCAATTCAGTGCGACGTCACGCTGCAGGACGTCCGGCTTCCTGCCGAGGCAATGCTTCCGGATGCCGCCGGGCTCAGCGGACCGTTCTCCTGTCTGAACGAGGCCAGGTACGGCATCATCTGGGGTGCCATCGGCGCCGCTCGGGACAGCTATGAATCCGCGCTGAGCTACGCACTTGACCGTCACCAATTCGGCAAGCCCATCGCCTCATTCCAGCTGACCCAGCAGAAGCTGGTCACGATGGCGCTCGAAATCCAGAAAAGCATCCTGGTGGCGCTGCACACCGGGCGGATGAAGGATGCCGGCAATCTGCAGCCGGCACAGATCTCCTTCGGCAAGCTGAACAACGTTCGTGAGGCGATCAAGATCGCCCGCGAAGCACGGAGCATTTTCGGCGGGAACGGGGTAACCCTTGACTACTCCCCGCTGCGGCATGCCAGCAATCTGGAAAGTGTGATGACCTACGAAGGCACCAGCGAGGTGCACGAACTCATCATGGGCCAGGCAATCACGGGCATCCCGGCCTTTCGCTGAGCCGGATGGCGGTGCGCTGAGCCAGGTGGCGGCGCGGGATGCGGTGGCGTCGTGCCGGATGGCGGGGCGCATATGGCTCGACCAGAGCGTCGCGCATGCCGTGCGGAGTATACTCAGGAGTACTGGCGTGCCGCCCCTGCTCGGCAGCGTGCGATCTGGACCTCGTCGTTCGTCCCGGTTCCATCCGAACGACCCTGAGGCTCCGATATGCCAAACAGCCACGCGGATCCACATCCGCTGCCAAGGGTCTCGGCCGCGCCCTCCGACCCGTACATTCCGCGCCGGACGTCACCATGAACCGGCAGGCGTACAACCTGGCGCATAAGCGCATTACGGCTCCCGAGGGCGGGCTGCAACGGCTCTGCGCGCCATTTGTGACAGCGCTGCCTATCACGGGTGCCGCAGTTTCTGCCTCCGGGAGCGCAGCACAGCAGTCCACCTTGTGCGCCAGCGATTCATTGGCCGCGCGCCTCGATGAACTGCAGTTCGACCTCGGCGAGGGCCCGAGCCGGGTCGCAATGGCATCGGGACACCCGGTACTTATCCCAGATACTTCGGTGGGGTCGATCGACTGGCCGATGTTCGGGACCGCCGTCCAGGAAACGCCTGCAGCAGCTGTCTTCGCCTTTCCACTCGCTCTCGGCGGCATCAGAATTGGTGTGGTAAGCCTCTACCGCTCGACACCCGGGACACTTGCGGCAAGTCAGATAGCGGATGCCGGCAGCCTGGCCACCGCGGTCGCCTGGCAAGTTCTGCCGGGGCTACTCCTCGCTGAAAGCGGCGAATCGTCGGAGTTCGACGACGTCACGCACTCTCGGCGCGAAGTACATCAGGCTACCGGCATGATCCTGGTTCAACTGGACACCACAGTGGTCAACGCTTTCCTGCTGCTGCAGGCGCACGCGTTTTCCAACGGCCGAACCGTCGACGCGGTTGCTCGCGACGTCGTTCTCCGCCGGATCGATTTCGCCGCCCTGCCGGACTGAGCGCCCTACCGGACTGAGCCCCCCGCGAGACTGACCGCCTTGGCTAACTGACCGCCTTGGCTAACTGACCGCCTTGGCTAACTGAGCGCCTTGGCTGGGTGTGCGCCCGACGACGCCACGTTAAAGTGATGGCATGACCGCGACCACCCGTGAGAGCCGACTCAACGAGACATTCGTCAAGCTTGCAGACACACTGGTGGCCGATTATGACGTCGTGGAGTTGCTGCACACCCTCGTCGAACAGTCCACCGAGCTGCTCGACGCCACCGCCGCCGGGCTGGTGCTGGCCAACAGCAGTGGCGATCTTGAGGTAGTCGCCTCCACCAGCGAACGCAGCAGGTTGGTGGAAGTTCTGCAGCTCGACGCCGGCGAAGGCCCCTGCGTGGAGTGCTTCGTTTCGGGGAAAGTCGTCACCGTGACGAATGTGGGCGATCCTGACTCCCGCTGGCCCCAGTTCCGAGCCGTAGCCCTTGAACAGGGCTACCGCTCAGTGCACGCCGTCCCGCTGCGATTGCGCAACACCGTCATCGGTGCGCTGAATCTCTTTCGCGTCACCGAAGGAAGCCTGGACGCCCGGGACTCCGAGGTTGCACAGGCGTTAGCGGACGTGGCCACGATCGGCATCCTGCAGGAGAGGGCAATCAGCGAAACCTCGATCGTCAACGAACAATTGCAGCGAGCCCTGACCAGCCGGATCCTGATTGAACAGGCAAAGGGCGTCGTCTCGCAGACGGACGGCGTCGATATGGACGAAGCGTTCGCCCGGCTGCGCACACATGCCCGCAGGAACAACCTCCGGCTCCGGGATGTGGCCGAAGGAGTAGTGCAGCGCTCGATCACGGTCTGACAGCCACGCTCTCCGGCCAAACACCCAGCGAAGTCCCAGCCTCGGCAGCGAATCATTCCGGTTCCACGGATATACTCGAGCTAGTTGCCCCAGCCCCCGGTAGCGAATCAATCCGCTTCCAGGGGGACATCATGGTCAGCACATCCCAAACTGAATTGGCCGGAGCGCGGCGACCTTCCGCTCAGGGCCAGAACCAGCAAGTCAGCGACTTCGCAGAACTTACCCATCAGTTGGAATCCGCGGGACTCCTGAGACGCCGTTACGGTTACTACTGGACCAAGCTGTCCGTTATAGTGCTGACCTTTGCGGCTTGCGGACTGCTTTTCGTCTGGATTGGCGACACCTGGTGGCAGATGTTCACCGCCGTGATTTTTGCCGTGGTGCTGACGCAGACGGCGTTCCTAGCTCACGACGCCGCCCACCGGCAGATCTTCAAGTCGAGCAAGTGGAACGACTGGATCAGCCTGATTCTGGGTAACCTCTTCGTCGGACTTAGCTATGCCTGGTGGGAGCACAAGCACGGCAAGCACCACGGCAATCCGAACAAGGCCGGGACTGATCCCGACATCGGCTTCAAGGTACTGGCCTTCACTCCTGAGCAGGAGCAATCCCGTCGCACACCGCTGACCCGGTGGTTGGTCGCGCGCCAGGGCTGGTTCTTCTTCCCGCTTCTTCTGCTGGAGGGCATCTCGCTGCACACCATCGGTATCCGCAGGGTGTTCGGCCGGGGAAAACTGAACCGCCGATGGGTCGAGATCGTGTTTCTCGCCATCCGGCTCGGCGGCTATCTCGCGTTGGTACTCCTGGTGCTTTCACCGGGCAAGGCCGCGGTGTTCCTGGCGATCCAGCTCGGACTGTTCGGACTGTACATGGGAGCGTCCTTCGCCCCGAATCACAAGGGGATGCCGATCGTGCCGAAGAATCTGAAGCTTGACTTCATCCAAAGGCAGGTGCTGATGAGCCGAAATATCCGCGGCAACCGATTCATCGATACCGCGATGGGCGGGCTCAACTACCAGATCGAGCACCATCTGTTCCCGTCGATGCCACGACCCAACCTGCGCAGGGCGCAACCGATCATAGCGGCCTACTGTGCCAAACACGAGGTGCGGTATACCGAGACAACGCTCTGGCACTCCTACGGGATCGTGGTCCGCTATCTCAATCAGGTAGGCCTGCGCGCCCGCGATCCGTTCGACTGTCCGCTCATCGCACAGCGCCGGTCCTTCTAAGTCGCGGCGGTGTAGGCGACTGGAACCGCGGCGGTGTCGGCGACTGGCCACGGTTGGCTCCGGCAGATATTGCCAGTTCATCGGTCATTGTTGGGCACTGTTCACTGTGACAGCGCCTGCGTTCCGGCTCGTAGCTTGGACTTGTGCGAGTCTTAGTGGCCCTGGGCGGCAACGCCATGACATCACCCGACGGGCAGGCGCGTCCGGACGACCAGATCGCGGCCGTCGCCGAGGCTGCGGAAGCAATCGTCAGGCTGATCCAGGCCGGACATCAGGTAGTGATAACCCACGGCAATGGCCCCCAGGTGGGCAATCTGCTGGTGAAGAACGAGATGTGCGCGGATGTCGTTCCGCCGGTTCCGCTCGACTGGTGCGTCGGCTCGACCCAGGCCACGATCGGCCTCATCCTCTCGAACGCGCTCGACACCGTTCTTCATCGCGAGGGGCTGGCCACCCGCCCGGTCACCTTGGTGACCCGTACGCTCGTCGACGAAAACGACCCGGCAATGCTCAAACCGTCAAAACCGATCGGGCGTTACCTGCCGCAAGCCGAAGCCGAGTCGCTTATCGAGCACGGCCAGAACTGGGAAGATCGCGGCGAGCGCGGCTGGCGACGTGTCGTGCCGAGCCCGCAACCGGTGGGGATCCTTGAGGCTGAGTCGATCTCAACGCTTTTGGATGCCGGTCAGTTGGTGATCGCGGCCGGAGGCGGCGGCATCCCGGTCGCCCGCGGCACCGACGGCAGGCTGCACGGCGTGCAGGCTGTTATCGACAAGGACACGGCTGCCGTTGTTCTCGCGCACGGCGTTGACGCCGATGCGCTGATCATCGCGACCGATGTGGAGAACGCAGCCATCGGCTGGGGCACCGAACATGCTCGAAGCGTAGGGCCAACCACGCCGTCAGAACTCGACACATTGGCGGCGGAAGGACATTTTGCTGACGGCTCGATGGGTCCGAAAGTTGCGGCCGTCTCCCAGTTCGTCAAGGACGGCGGAAGGCTTGCCGTGATAACAGAACTGCATCTGATCGATCGCGCCGTTGACGGCGATATCGGCACGGCGGTCCGGCCAGACCCCAACCGGAACTGACCTGAACCACGAAAAGCGATACGGAGGATCATCATGGTGGAACCAATCGAAGTACGGAAGGTTGCCCTCGGCGGCGTGGCCGACGCGTCCGGACTGAGCGAGCTGATCGATGACGGGGTGCTGGAGGCCGACCGGGTCGTCGCCGTGATCGGCAAGACCGAAGGCAATGGCGGAGTCAACGACTACACCCGGATCATCGCCGACCGCGCGTTCCGCGAGGTGCTGCAGGCCAAGGGCAGCCGCAGCGCGGAACAGGTCGGGCAGATCCCCATCGTCTGGTCCGGCGGAACCGACGGCGTGATCAGTCCGCATGCGACGATCTTTGCGACCGTGGATCGGGCTAAGGCACCGCAAACCGACGAGCCGCGGCTGACTGTCGGCTTCGCAATGTCCGAGCAGCTTCTGCCGGAGGAGATCGGCTACGTGCCGATGGTCGAGAAGGTTGCCGCCGCGGTGAAGGCAGCGATGGCGGAGGCCGGAATCACCGACCCTGCGGACGTGCACTACGTGCAGACCAAGACTCCGCTACTGACTATCCACACCATCCGCGATGCCAAATCCCGCGGACACAAGGTATGGACCGAGCACACCCTGGAGTCGATGGATCTTTCCAATGGCACGACGGCTCTCGGCATCGCCTACGCACTTGGGGAGATCGACAAACCCGAAGACGAGGACATCATGGACAGCCGTGAGCTGTTCTCGGCGGTCGCCTCGTGCTCCTCGGGCGTCGAACTCGATCAGGCCCAGATAGTCGTGGTCGGAAATGCCCGCGGTATCGGCGGCCGATACCGGATCGGGCATTCCGTGATGAAAGATGCCCTGGACGCGGACGGGATCTGGAATGCGATCAAGGACGCGGGCCTGGATCTACCCGACCGTCCAGCGACCGGCGACCTCGACGGGCGGCTGGTCAATGTATTCCTCAAGTGTGAAACCAGTCAGGATGGCGCGGTGCGCGGACGGCGCAACGCAATGCTCGACGACTCCGATGTGCACTGGCATCGGCAGATCAAGGCGGCGGTCGGAGGAGTTGCCGCCGCTGTCACGGGCGACCCGGCTGTATTCGTTTCGGTCTCCGCCGCGCATCAGGGCCCGGAGGGTGGCGGCCCGGTCGCGGCAATCGTCGACCTCGGCGAGGAACCGACGGGGTACAACTACCAGGGCTGAGACCTTCCGGGCCGGGTACTCACGCTTGACCTACCGGCGCATCACGACTGAGCGGCCGGCCGCATCACAGCTGAGATACCCAGTCCAAGACACGCAAGAGGCCCGGTGATCGACGGATTGTCGTCGGCCACCGGGCCTTCTGGGCGGGGCTTTCAGTGAGTCGCAGACCGAGCGCCTACCGCTGTCTGCAGGCTCAGCGGTTTGCCGACTCTCTGCTTGCCGACTCTCTGGCCGGGTCGCCGTTCAGGCTGGCAATCGAGTTGGATGGCGTGGCGCCATCCTTCCAGCGCAGCAAGCCACCAATACCTTCCGGCAGCCGGACCTGCCCGGGCTGAATGGTCCGGATGTCGGCGTCGGTGAGTATGGCGGTGCGCAGCAGCTCCTCGATTGAGTCCGGCTCCTCGCCCTCGACCAATACGAGGGTTTCGACTTGTCCGCGCTTCAGCGCCTCCTGCGTCTCCTGCGCTCCGCTCACCACGTCGCCGTCCCGGGCCTGTTCCTCTTTGAGTTTCCCGACCAGTTCCTGCCCCTTGCGCTCGACGAACTGGTCGACCGCCGTCGCGACCGCGGCCGCAAACGACGGCTTGTCCCCGTTGTCACCCCGACTTCCGCCGGGAACACAGACGATCCGCGTCTTCGTATCCTGGTTGACCGCCTCTTTCAGCAGGTTCTCCGCCCGGATGTCTCCGCTCAGTAGCACCATATCGGGGCGGTATCGGGAGACGAGCTTGTCCAGGCGCGCGGCGACGGCGTCCGCGTTCCGCTCCCAGGAATCCTCCACCCGCGCCTCGAACTTGTGGCCCCTCCAGCCGCTACGCGGTTTGTGCACCTCGTCGTGGCCGCCCTCAACGACCGAGTCGTCACCCAGTCCGTCCTTGCTGCCGATCAGATGCGGGTCCTCAGGTGCGCGGAGCTTGAAATCGGCGCCATAACGATCGACTTCAACAATGATGTACGACACTGCCTTGGCCGCGATCCGCATGATTGGCAGCAGCTGCGGGTGATCCGACCACGCTGCCACATCCTGGCGCGGCGGCAGCGGGATTACCCGTTCGATCTGCAACCGGTCCTTGGTAGCTATGAATGCCTGCCCGTGCCGGCCGCCCATCCCGGACGGCTGCCTGACCAGATCCTCAATGTCGTCCAGCATCCCCTTCGGCGCGCCGGCGCGGGTCGCCTCGGCCTTCAGATGTGCCCAGCGCGCATCAATCTCGGCGGCAAGCGCGGGGTCGGTGCGAGTGGTGTCTAAGTAGATCGAAAGGAACGGACCATTGGTGGTAAGAACATCTTTAAGCCAAGGAAATTTCATCGGCACACCTCACTTCTTCGTGACGGCGTCCGAAGGCCGAACGCCGTCCGGTCTGTAGTCCAACTCACTCTTGCACGTAAGTTATGCCTGCACAATAGCGACAGCGATAGCTGCCGCTCCCCCGTCCGCCGCATCACTGGCAGCGAGCCGATCTCAAGCTTGTGCGCTACCCGAAACCGGTGACGGAACGCGCTCGTAGACACTCGCGTCCCGCCCGGAAGTAAGCGACATGCCGGCTGCCCAACCCCCGGCATGAATCGCAATTTAAACTGACAGTCAGTCATATTTTCTTGCCTGAATCGCAAGTTTTGGCTAAGGTCACAACCATGACCACCCCAGGACCCGAAACAGACTCCCCGCGCTCCAGGGTCCGCGCCTGCATAGAGGGTTCCGGACTTCCGCAGCGGGAATTCGCCAAGCGGATCGGACTGGACGAAACAAAACTGTCGAAGGCGCTCAAAGGCACTCGCCGGTTCAGCCCCGAGGAGCTGATCCGGGTCGCCCAGGTCGCCGGGGTCACGGTCAATTGGCTGCTGTCCGGGGCCGACGACACCAGCGGACCGGCGGCGACTCCGACCGCGAAGTCACTGCCGACCCGGCATCGTGAAGGCCAAGAACAGGCCAAGAAGCGCCGCGAGATCATCGAGGCCTCCTGGTGGCTGATCGCCGAGAAGGGATACAACTCGGTTCGAATCGCCGATATCGCTGCGGCATGTGGCACCAGCAGCGCCAGCATTCACTACTACTTCGCGACCAAGCGTGAGATCTTCGAGGAGACCTTACGGTACTCGGTGAAGCTGGCCTTCGACCGCCAGGTTGCCTCACTGCACACCATTGCCCATCCCCTCGCACGACTCAAGCACCTCGTGGCCCTGCAGTTCCCCACCGGAAACACCGGCCGTGCGGAATGGTCCATCTGGTTGCAGACCTGGAGCGAGGTTGCGACCGGTGGCGCATCGAAAGAAAACCACACTCAGGGCTACCGGCGGTGGTATCAGACAGTTTTCGATCTGATCGTCGTCGGTCAGCAAGAGGGCGTCTTCGTCGATGTCCCTGCCGACTATCTGGCCACCGAGCTAACCAGCCTTGTCGATGGTTTCGGCATCAAAGTTCTTACCGGCATGGCCAGCACTGCAACCATGCGACACCACATCGAGCGGTTCATCGACCGATCAATCGCCGTTGATTCACAGTCAAGCGAATCGCAAGCAGCAATACCCGAGGAGGCACCCCATGAACCGTAAGGTCATTCTCACCTGTGCGCTGACCGGCGCCGGGGACACCACCGGCAAAAGTGACTTCGTTCCGGTCACCCCGGAACAGATTGCGTCCGACGCGATCGCCGCCGCGCGGGCCGGCGCGTCCGTCGTGCACATTCACGTCCGTAACATCACGACAGGCCAGGGATCGCGCGACGTCGGCCTGTACCGCGAGGTGGTCCGGCTCGTCGCGGAGAGCGACGTCGACCCGGTGATCAACCTGACCGCCGGAATGGGCGGTGACTTGGTGCTCGATCCGAACGAGCCGACAACTCAGCTGCCGGGGACCGACCTGGTCAGCGGCATCGACCGGCTGCCGCATGTCGAGGAGTTGCGACCGGAAATCTGCACCATCGATTGCGGCTCGCTCAACTTCGGTGAGGGCAGCCAGGTCTACGTCAGCACCCCGGACATGCTCCGCGAGGGCGCCGCACGGATCCAACAGCTCGGCGTCAAGCCTGAGATGGAGATCTTCGACACCGGCCATCTGTGGTTCGCAAACATCATGGTGGCCGAGGGCCTGATCGATCCGCCGCCGCTGTACCAGCTGTGCATGGGCATCCCCTATGGCGCACCAGCCGATGCCGGGCTACTGCAGGCGATGGTGAACATGCTGCCGGATGGCGCGCAGTGGACCTCGTTCGCAATCGGCCGCAACCAGATGCCGTGGGTCGCTCAATCGGTGCTGCTCGGTGGCCACGTCCGGGTCGGTCTCGAGGACAATCTCTACCTCAGCAAGGGCGTGAAGGCAACGAACGCCCAACTCACCGAGCGCGCGGTCGGCATCATCGAGGACCTCGGCTCCAGCGTCGCCACCCCGGACGAGGCGCGCGACATCCTCGCCATCGAGCGGAAGGTCAGCGCAGAATGACAATCGAGCACACTGATTTTCCCGAGCCTGCCAAGGTCACGACCGTCGCCTGCATCGGCATCGGCACGATCGGTGCCGGCTGGGCTGCCTATTTCCTGGCCAAGGGTTACCGGGTCCGGGCATGGGACCCTTCACCGGAGGCGGAGCCGCGCCTGCGCCGGCTGATCGCCGCGGCCTGGCCGGCCCTGAGCAGCCTTGGCCTTGCTCCCGGCGCCTCGCAACAGAACATCACCGTGCACACCGACCTCGCCGAGGCAGTCGATGGTGTGGGTTTCGTGCAGGAAAGCGCTCCGGAGGTCCTCGACCTGAAGCGCTCACTGCTGGCAGAGATCGACGCGGTCACCGCGCCGGATGTCGTGATCGCCTCCTCCACGTCCGGCTACTCGATGACCGAGATGGCCACCCAGGCCGCCACGCCTGAGCGTCTGGTCGTGGGGCATCCTTTCAACCCGCCATACCTGATTCCGCTTGTCGAGGTCGTTGGCGGAGAGTCCACGTCGACTGCTGCCGTCAAATGGACATCGGCCTGGTACGAGCACATCGGCAAGTCGGTCATCACGATGGACCGCGAGGTGCCGGGGTTTATCGCCAACCGATTGCAGGAAGCGCTTTGGCGCGAGGCCTTGCACATGATCGACCAGGGCGAGGCAACCGTCGAACAGCTCGACCGGGCCATCACCGACGGCCCCGGCCTGCGCTGGCCGATCCAGGGCCCGATGCTGACCTTCCATCTTGCCGGCGGCGAAGGCGGCATGGCGCACATGCTCGACCATTTCGGGCCGTCGCTGAAGTCGCCGTGGACCCGCCTCGACGCCCCCGAACTGACTGACGAGCTGCGCGCCGCCGTGGTCGAAGGCTGCGACGACGAGGCGAACGGACGGACGGTTGGTGAACTGATTGCCGAGCGCGATGCGGCGATAATCGCGATCAGGAAAGTGATCGGTGAGCTGAAGGCGGGTCCGCGATGAGTACGCTGCCCAGCTACCGGACCACGGTTATCGAGGACTGGATCGACTACAACGGCCATATGTCCGAGGCGTACTACGTCCTGGCCTTCGGCTTCGCCACCGATCAGGTGATGGAACAGCTCGGCCTGGATGCCGAATACCGCGCATCGACCGGCTGTTCGCTTTACACGGTCGAGGCACACATCCGGTACTTGAAAGAGGCGTCGCTCGGAGCCGCGCTGACCATCACCACGACGATTGTGGATGCCGGGCCGAAAAAGCTCCATCTGGCGCACGAAATGCTCCTCGGTGGCGAGCTGATCGCCACCGAGGAACTCCTCGCCCTGCACGTCGGCCAGGCGCCGGCCGGGGCGGTGCCGTTCCCGGAAGCGATCAGCGCCCGGATCGACGAGCACAGCCTCGATCGGCGGTCCGACCCTCCGGACTGGATTGGCCGTCAGGTCAATCCAGCAGCACGGTTCAACCAGCTGCTTGAGGCAAAGCCCGCCCAGCCGGCAGAACTGCCAGAGCAGCCGCCGACGATTTCGAAGAACGTGAGGTTGTGAATACAGTGTCGAACCACCCCGATCCTGCCGCTCCGCCCGGTTCCGGCGGCACCTCCGCGTCATCGCAGACCCGCCTGGATCATGCCCGGGCCGACCGTGTCCGGCTCGCCCAGCTGACCGGCGCCCTGAGCCGCCGCCGGGTGCTGGGCACCGGCTTTGCCCTGGGTGTCGGTTCCCTGCTCGCAGCCTGCGGCGGCAGTCAGGCCGGTGTTTCGGCCGACCCGACCGGACCGGCGCAACGCGGCGGCAACCTGCGGGTTGGCCTCACCGGCGGCGGAGCTTCTGACTCCCTGGATGCGCACGTCCCGGTGAACACGACGGATATCGCCCGCGTGGTGAATCTGTACGAGCCACTGCTGTACCGGGACGAAAACTTCGAGCTGCAGCCGTTGCTGGCCACAAAGATCGAGCCGTCCACAGACGCAAAGGTCTGGACGGCGACGCTGCGCGAAGGTGTCAAGTTCCATGACGGCCGGCCGCTGACCGGCGACGACGTCGCCGCCACCTTCAAGCGGATCACCGATCCTGACGATCCGAAGAGCGGCGCCGCCAGCCTCGGCATCCTCGACGAGGTCGTCGTCGTGGACGAGCACTCGGTCGAATTCCGGCTGAAGTCTCCGTCGGCGGCCTTCGACGACACCCTCGGCCAATACAGCCTCGGCGTCGTCCCCGCCGACTACGACCCCGCGAATCCGGTCGGAACCGGCCCATTCAGGTTCAAGTCGTTCACCGGCGGCCAGCAGAGCGTTTTCGCGCGAAACGAGCACTACTGGCGTGAGAACGAGCCCTACCTCGACGAACTGACCATTCTGAACTTCGATGACAACGACGCGCTGATCAATGCCCTGCTGTCCACCCAGGTCGATGCGATCGGCCAGATCCCGCTGGCGTTGATCGAGGTGATCGATGCCGATCCCCGGATCAGTATCCTGAACGCGGAGACCGGGAGCTGGATCCCATTCACGATGCGGGTCGACAAGGCGCCCTTCGACGACAACCGGGTCCGGCAGGCATTTCGGCTTGCCGTCGACCGCGAGCAAATGATCCAGCAGGTGTTCAGCGGTCAGGGCACCGTCGCCAACGACCTCTACGCCCGCTACGATCCCGGCTACGCTGCCGACCTGCCGCAGCGGGTGCAGGACATACCCAAGGCAAAACAACTGCTCGCCGACGCCGGCTACCCGGACGGCATCGACGTCGAGCTGGTCACCGCTCCGATTCAGTCAGGCGCGGTGGAGGCTGCCCAGGTGTTCGCTCAGCAGGCGGCCGATGCCGGCATCCGGGTCAGGATCCGCCGGGTCGACGCCACCGAGTTCTTCGGCGAGAACTACCTGCAATGGGACTTCGCCCAGGATTTCTACTACACCCGGAACTTCCTGCCCCAGGTTTCCTCCAGCACGCTGAAGGACTCACCATTCAACGAGACCCATTGGGATCACCCGGAGTTCAACAAGCTGATCGAGAAGGCCGTCGCGACCATTGACGACGACGAGCGCAACGATTTGATAGCTCAAGCCCAGACGATCGAATACGAGGAAGGTGGTTACATCGTGTGGGGCTTCTCCAATCAGGCTGACGCCTACCAGCGCTATGTCGCCGGCCTGGTGCCGAACCGGACCGGCCTCGCACTTTCCGGATTCGAGTTTCGCCGGGTATGGCTGGGAGGCGAAAAGTAATGCTGCTTCGACTCATCACCCGACGCCTGCTGATCAGCATCGTCATCCTCTTACTTGTCTCGATTCTGGTGTTCGTCGCCACTCTGCTGCTGCCGGGCGATCCGGCCCAGGCCATTCTGGGTCAGCAGGCCACCCCAGAGCGACTGGCGGCACTGCGCGAGCAGATGAACCTCAACGACCCGGTCTGGCAGCGTTACCTGAGTTGGCTTGGCGGCCTGTTCGTCGGCGACTTTGGCACCTCGACTGCGAACGGATCCTCGGTTGCCGCGTTGCTGTCCAGCCGGATCGGAGCCTCGCTGGTGTTGATGGTGCTCGCCGCCGTCATCGCCATCCCGGTCGGCGTCCTCGTAGGTTCCTACAGCGCGTTGCGCCGCGGCAGGACCGGCGACCATGTTGTCACCGGCCTCAGCCTCGTTCTGGCAGCACTGCCCGAGTTCGTCGTCGGCATCGCCCTGATCACACTGTTTTCCACCACTGTGTTCACCGTCCTGCCCTCGGTCACGATGGCGCCGCCTGGCGAGGCTGTGTGGGCCTACCCCAGCCAGCTGATCCTGCCGACCGTCACGCTCGTGCTCGTCGTCTCGCCGTACATCGTCCGGATGATGCGAGCGACCATGATCGAGGTGCTCGACAGCGGCTATGTCGAGATGGCGCGGCTGAAGGGTGTGCCCGAACGTCAGGTGATCCTGCGCCATGCCGTGCCGCACGCCCTGGCTCCGGTCGCGCAGGTGGTCGCCATCCAGCTTGCCTGGCTGGCCGGCGGGATCGTCGTTGTCGAGTTCCTGTTCCGCTACCCCGGCGTCGGCCAGGCGCTGGTGGATGCCGTCGCCAACCGTGACATTCAGGTAGTGCAGACGCTATCCATGCTGGTTGCCGCGGTCTACGTCGTAGTGAATCTGCTGGCTGACATCGTCGGCATCCTGACCAATCCGAAACTACGCACGGAGGTGTCCCGATGAGCGCCCTCGACTCGCCACAGAACGCCTCCCAGGAAGTCGGCGCCGCGCCCGGCCTGCTCGGACGCCTGGTTCGACAGCGACAGGCCAAGATCGGGATAGCGCTCACCGGTGTCGTCGTCCTGGTCGCCCTGCTCGGGCCTCTACTGCTCCCGTGGCTGACCGGCTACTCAAGCACCGAATTCGCCGGCCGGCCGTTCCAAGCCGATGGCGCCTTCGGCACCGACAATCTCGGCCGCGACATCCTCAGCCGGTTCCTGGACGGCGGCCTGCGCCTCCTGGTCTATGCGGCCCTGGCGACCCTGCTCGGCATGGTGCTGGGCGTCATCGCGGGCATGCTCGCCGCCTATCAGGGCGGCTGGCTGGATAGCGTCATCATGCGCGGCAATGACGTTCTGCTGTCGCTGCCGCAGCTGGTGTTCGCACTGCTGGCCATAACCGTTCTCGGCCCGCAGGGTTGGGTTCTGGTGACAGTGATCGGGGTGACCCATGCGCCGCGGATCGCGCGCGTCGCCCGGGCAGCAACCGTCTCGGTGATCACCGAGGACTACATCAAGGCGGCGCAAATGTACGCCGTGCCACGGTGGAAAATCCTCACTCTCGAGGTGTTGCCGAACATCACCGGCCCGCTCATGGTCGAGCTGGGCTTGCGGATGACGTACTCGATCGGCGCGGTCGCCTCGCTGTCATTCCTAGGCCTTGGCATGCAGCCGCCCACCGCCGATTGGGGGCTGATGATCAATGAGAACCGCATTGCCCTGGTGCTCCAACCGTGGGGCGTCATCCTGCCCGTGTTGGCGATTGCCATTCTCACGGTCGGTGCGAACCTGATCACCGATTCACTGGCTCGGGCATCCGCCCATCTGAATGTGGAGGACGCGAAATGAGCAACGAGACCACCCCGGGCACAACGGCCGTCGATGCCGCACCGACCTCCGTGGCACTGCGTGCCGACGGGCTGAGGGTTGCCACCAGCACAAGCGGCAAAGAGGTGCTGCACGGCGTCTCATTCGATCTGGTTCCCGGCCGCATTCTGGCGCTCGTCGGCGAGTCCGGCTCCGGAAAGACGACGGCCGGGCTCGCCTGCCTCGGGCACTTCCGGCAGGGCCTGAGCCATACCGGCGGCAGCGTGCGACTGAATCGGGACGGCGAGGACTTCGACGTGCTCGCGCTGCCGGAATCCCGGCGGCGGGCCCTGCGGGGTGGGTCGATTTCTTACGTGCCGCAGGACCCCGCACTGTCGCTGAACCCGGCAATTCGGGTGGGCGACCAGATCCTCGAGGTGCTGCAGGTGCACGGCTTCGGCGAGTCCGACACCGCGCGTCGTCAACGGATCAGTGAGGTGCTCGACGAGGTCGGCCTGCCGAGCGACTCGGCCTACCAGCGCCGCTATCCGCATCAGCTCTCCGGTGGCCAGCAGCAGCGGATCGGGATCGCGATGGCGTTCGCCTGCCGGCCGTCTGTTATGGTCCTCGACGAGCCGACCACCGGTCTGGACGTCACCACTCAGGCCCTGGTGTTGCGGACGATTGACGAGATGACCCGCAGACACAGCGTTGCCGGCCTGTACATAACCCACGACCTGGCCGTCGTTGCCGAGGTGGCGGATCAGGTGGCGGTGATGCTCTCCGGAAACGTCGTCGAGCTCGGCGACTGCCAACAGGTGCTGTACTCACCGCAGCATCGATACACCCGCCGGCTGTTGCGGGCCGTGCCCGACCTGGCCGGCAAACGGAGCATCGGCGAGGTCGACGCGATCACCGGCGAACAGGCGATCGTCTCCGAGGAGATGATCAGCGATGGCGTCATTTCGGCAGAGTCAACGCCCGCCGTCGGCAGGCATCAGGCGGGCCCGGGCGCCGGTTTGGGGTCGGCGGCTGGGGCTGATGCCTCGGGCCGGGCTGCTGTACCCCGCGAAGCTGCTGCTCCAGCCGAGACTGCCCCGATAGTCACGCCGGGCACCGATAGTTCCGTCATCCGGGTGCGGGACCTACAGCTCTCCTACGGTGAGTTGAAAGTCCTGGACGGCATCAGTTTCCAGCTGAATCCAGGCGAGTCGATGATGCTGCTCGGGGAATCAGGTTCCGGGAAGACCACGCTATCGAGGTGCGTTGCCGGGCTGAACGACAACTACTCCGGCGAGGTCGCGCTTGACGGTACTACCCTGGCTCGCGGAACCCGGCAACGGACCACCGACCACCGACGCCGCATCCAGTACGTTTTTCAGAGCCCGTTCTCCTCGCTGAACCCGCGACGAACTATTGCGGAGTCGGTCGAGGTCCCGCTGCGGATGAACTACGGATCGACCAGGAAACAGCGGCGTCTCTGGGTGCTCGAGGCACTCGATCAGGTGAAGCTGGGAGCGTCGTTCGCCGACCGCCGGCCCGGCGAGCTGAGCGGCGGGGAGCGGCAGCGTGCAGCCATTGCCCGCGCGCTGGTCAATGCGCCATCCGTGCTGGTGTGCGATGAGGTGACATCGGCCCTCGACGTGTCCGTGCAGGCGTCCATCATCGACCTGCTGCGCACCTTGCAGCTGGAAACCGGGATGGCCATGCTCTTCGTCACGCACAACATCGCGCTGGCACGGCACATCTCGCAAAGCCTCGCGGTGTTGCAGAAGGGCAAGATCGTCGACGTCGGAGCCACCGGCGATGTGCTGGACAATCCGCAGCACGAATACACCCAGCAGCTCATCGCGAACGTCCCCTCGCTGTAACTCGATGGGACGCCCGTGTCGCCGGAGCGGTGCTTTCGTTCCGGCACCGGGGCCGCCAGCCCGAGATTTGCAGCAGCTGAGGTACCGAAACCGGGTTGGTTCTCAGCATCTGAGCGGTTCTACCCCGGTAGAACCAGTTAGCGGCTGCACATGTTGCTCATATCTCCGGCAGTGCAACGAAACAGCACAGTGCAAAGAAGGAGTGCCATGAGCAAGCAGGAACCAGCGGCGTCCTCGACTAGCGTGTCGAGTCCGTCCGCCGCGTCGTCATCCGCGCAGGTGACCGCGATGAACGACGCCGGGCTGGCCGAGGCGGATTTCGCCCGGTTGAGCGATGTGTTCGCCCGCCACCTTTCAACCGCCAGTGGTGGCATGGCGTTCGCCGTCTATCGCGGCGGCGAACCGGTCGTTCGGCTTTATGGCGGCACCACGTCCCGGTGTCAGGCTGGGCAGCAGCCGTCCGCTGCGTGGACGCCGGAAACCCTGGCGGTGTTGTTCTCCGGAACGAAGGGACTGGTGGCAACCGTCGCCGCAATCCTGGTCGATCAGGGCCGGCTCGATGTGCGCGCGCCGGTCACCGAGTATTGGCCGGAGTTCAGCGCTGGCGGCAAGGAAAATGTTCGGGTCTTTCACCTGCTGTCGCATTCCGTTGGTCTGCCGTACGTGGATCCCGAGCCCGAAGGCGAGTGGGGTTTCCTCGACAACGCCGCGAATGCAACGGCGCTGGCGGCGCAGGTTCCCCTGTGGATCCCGGGCGAGAAGGTTGCCTATCACGCATCGACTTACGGAAACCTGATGAACGAGGTGTTCCTACGGGTGACCGGCAAATCCGCCGGAATGCTGATCTCTGAACTGCTCGCGACGCCCCTGGGGCTGGATGTCTGGCTAGGCCTGCCCGAAGAGCAAGACGATCGAGTGGCAGCCACGTTCAAGGCCGACGACTACGCGATCAGCACCTTTCTCAAAGACCCGGAACGCCGGAAGATCGTGGACCGGATGTACCGGGCCATGCTGCTGACCGAGAAGGACGTCTTCAACTCGGTCGAGATGCGCCGAGCCGAGATGGCCGGCGGCGGAGCGATCGGTTCGGCCGATGCGATGGCGTCGCTGTACTCGCGAATCGTCGATCCCGGATCTGGACTCGTTTCAGCTTCGACGCTGCGCGACGCCACCCAGACCTGGTCGGAGGGTCTGGACACAATCAACGACCGTCCGTTGCGGTTCGGCCTGGGTTACGAGCTCGACGACCCGATCGGCACCTACGGACCGGTGCGACCGGCGTTTGGCCACTCGGGCGCGGGTGGAGGCCTGCATGGCGCATGGCCGGAACGCGGTTTCGGCTTCTCCTTCCTGACGAACGAGATGCTCGCCGAAAACAAGGACAGCCGAGTCAAGGACTTACTGGCTGTCCTCGCCGACATCGACCTGTAGCCCGGGTTCGCCAGAGGTCAGCCAGTACCCCACGGGTTGAACAGCCGGATACCTGTGTCGATGAAGTCTTTTGTGTTTCTGGTTGCCAACGCGGCGCCGTGCTGCCCACAGACCGCAGCAATTTGCGCATCAAACGCGCTGATCGACCGACCCGTCCGTTTGCGGTCGGCCAGGATCTTCGCGTAATAGGAAGATGATTCGATGTCGAAGGCAAGCACAGATCCGTAGAATGTCTCGGTGAGTAGCGCCTCCATCTTTAACTCGATCGCCCGCTTCCTGCGGCCATCTGGCAGCAGGGCTACGCCAGCTCGGATCTCGGCCGCAGTGAGGGCGGTAATGACCAGATCAGCGGAGTCGCGTGCATCAACCCAGTCAAGTACCTCCCGGCTCGGAGTTGCTCTGGCTAGTTCTGACACGACATTCGTGTCAAGTACGATCACGCTCCAAGGTCCGCTGCCCGCGCCGGTTCATCCCGCCGGGCGGTCTCCAGCTCCACTCCGTCTATCTCGGCGAACTGATCATGGATGTAAGAGCCGAGACCCCGGGACGGTCGCCGTCCGCTCAACGCAGCCGCCAAGAGCACCCTGGCCTCGGCTTCCATCGAGCGCCCGTGCTCTGCGGCCTGTACGCGCAGGCGGCCCTTAACATTTTCGTCCAAGTCTCGAATAGTCAGTGTCGCCATTACCCTCTCCTGCCTATCGCTGATGACAGCAATAGTAGCATTGCTGTCATCAGCCGCATTTTGGGAGCCGGAAACAGATTCGTGGACTCCCTGTGCTCGCGCGATTCCCTCTTCCACCAGGGTGGCGAAGTGGTACGGCGCCTCCGGGTGCCATCCCCCGGGTTCTGGTTGTGCGACACGACGACGACTTGGTCGTTGGCGCGAGGGTATTCGCCATCGACTGCATGATGGGTAGGGCGGCCACGTATCGCTCAGACGTGCAGGGTTGGTCGGTAGACGAGCTCTTGGATGTTGCCGTCGAGCGTCCGGCTCTCGAGCAGCTCGAGGTCGAAGTCGGGCGCGCCCTGGAATAGCGGGTCCAGTCCGGTCTGACCGGTGATCACAGGGAAGAGCGTCACTTGGACGCGGTCGACCAGACCGGCGGCCATCAGCGCCCGGTTCATCGACAGGCTGCCGTGCGAACGCAACGGCACCTCGGATTCCTCCTTTAGCCGGGCCACGGCATCGACGGCGTCACCCTTCACCACGGTCGCGTCCGGCCAGTCGAGGGGTCCTTCCAGGGTGGTCGACACCACCGTTGCCGGCAGGTTCCTCATCCGGGTCACCCACGGGTCACGCACCTCCGACTCCTCGGTGCTCGAGGCCAGCATCTGTGCGAATGCCCGGTACGTGTTTGCCCCGAAGACCATCCGCTGCTCGTCGCCGTACAAGGCGAGGCGATGGTCGAGTAGCTCGGGGCCTTGCTTGCCCCAGTATCCGGTCCAATTGCCGCTGGCGGCACCGAAGCCGTCGAGGCTGGAAAAGACGTCGAAAGTGTAGGTAGCGGTCACGATGCTCTCCTCTGAGTGCAAAGCTCCGTTGGCTCTGCCAGCACAACGAGCTCCCCTGCCACTATCAAGATATAGCGCCCCGGAGGCCTTGCGGCAAGACCCCGGCCGTGACGCAGAATCAAACTGAACCATCAAGGATTGAAGCGAAATGTGTGCTCTTGGCGTCGCTTCGGCCATGCAGAGTCGCCGAACCGCCGGTGGGCCGCGCCATCCGATTACGAACATCTGGGTCAGGAGCACAGTTGTCCGTAGCGCCCCGAGGCGCGGCGTCACGAACCGCAATGCAAGCTTTGTTGAAGGGGGGACTTTTATGATTGACGTGGTTGTGGCCGGTGGTGGACCGACCGGGATGATGCTGGCCGGTGAGTTGCGACTGCACGGCATGAGCGTGCTGGTGCTGGCCCATGCCACCAATGTCACCGTCCGATGATCCGGCAGCGGCGGACGGAAGGGTAGCGATTAGACTGGGCTGGCAGGCATCCGCACTCTGCCGGAGCCATAACCGTCGCTTGGAGTCTTGCCTTGGGGAGTCCGAGTGGCCAGGAAAATCTGGTGTTGATCGACTGGGCCGAAAACGGCCAGCAGCGATCGTCGCCTTTGCTGACGAGTGGAACCACGAAGCCGCCGACCCGGATCGAGATCGTTAATGATCGGCTGCGGGCCGACGTCGCTCTGAGGCTGGCCTCCGAAGGCACCGGGATGCTGTGGCGAGGCGACTTCGTCAACGCCCGTCAACTCCTTGACGCACTCAAGCGGCGGCTCGACCGCATCGATGTGAAGCCGGCCGAGACTCCGGCAGTTACGTTTCATCGCCTTCGCCAGGCAAAGGCGCATAGAACCCGAATCCTCAGCATGCTGCTGATCGAAGTCGGCCCCGCCTACCAGATCGACCTGACTCGCGCGCCAGACGTGCAGGCTGCCTGTCAGGAGGTCTTCGGCGATTCGTCGGGCCCAGTGCTCGTCTCACTTCAGGAACTGCTTGGCATGATCGGGGCCAGCGAGTGGCGACGGCGAGGCGTAGTGATTCCGGCGCTCGATGCCCGCATTCACCCGCACTACGGTGTTTTCGCTCCTACCCGAAACGAGTACGTCGACCTGGTCGCGAACGCCGAGTGGCCACAGGCTGAGGTCGACCGAGCCCCAGCAACAGCGGCCGAGGTTGACCGAGCCCCTGTATCAGTGTCCGCGGCGACCACAGTCGACACGGCTTTCGAGCCGACCACAGTCGACACAGCTTTCGAGCCGACCACAGTCGACACAGCTTTCGACATCGGCACCGGCACCGGCGTGCTCGCGGCACTGCTGGTCCGGCGCGGCGTGCGACACGTCGTCGCTACCGACATCGAACCACGCGCCGTTGAGTGTGCAAGGGACAACATGCGGCGGCTTGAAATGGCCAACCAGGTAGAAGTCCTGCAGGCCGACCTCTACCCGCCAGGCCGGGCCGATCTGGTGGTTTGCAACCCGCCATGGGTGCCGGCAACTCCGACATCGACGCTGGAAAAGGGAGTCTTCGATCGGCGCAGCCAGATGCTGTCCCGGCTGATCAGCGATTTGCCCAACCATCTCACCGAGCATGGAGAATGCTGGCTCGTGCTCTCCGACCTGGCCGAACGGCTCGGCCTGCGCAGCCGCGAGCAATTCATCGACATGTTGGATCAGGCCGGTCTGAGTGTGGCCGGTCGCCTCCACACCAGTCCTCGACATCCGCGAGCGCTCGACGGCCAAGACCCACTGGCGTCGATCCGAGCCGCGGAAGTCGTAACCTTGTGGCGCCTACGCGCCAAGCCCTGAGCGAGTTAGACCTAACCGCCAAACGGTCCGCTCTCTCGACGAGGTGGTCACACAAAGTGCGTACTTCATCGAAAAAGCGGACCGTTTTGTATGGGACCCACGCCGGTCTAGTGCACGCCGGCCCAGTGCCCGGACTGGCCCAGTGCCCGAACTGGCCCAGTGCGCGGACCGTTTCGTATGGGACCCTGCGCCCAGCACCCCGGCTCGCGTTACCGGGAGCTGATTGACTCGAACTTCCGCACGCACAGCGGCACGAAGATCACCAGCATCACGACCACGCCGATCAGCACAGTCAGCACCGCGTTCTGCATTGGCCAGGTGTCCGGGACGGGCGCCGTGCCAAGGTTGCCGAACAGCTCGCGCGCCGCCTGCACCAAGGCCGAGACCGGATTCCAGTTTGCGAATGCCTCAAGCGCGGCAGGCATGTTCTGCGGCTGCACGAAGGCGTTCGAGATGAACGTGAGCGGGAACAGGATCATGAAAGACGCGTTGTTGATCGTCTCGGGCGATTTCACGCTCATGCCCAGCAATGCCATCACCCAGCTGAAGGCGTAGGAGAACAGCAGCAGCAGTGCGACGCCGCCGATGAATTCCGCCGGCGAGTTGTTTACCCGCCAACCGACCAGCAGGCCGGTGCCCATCATGATCAGCATCGAGATGCCGTTCAGCGCCAAGTCGCTGTTCGTGCGCCCGACGAGTACCGCCGACGGGCTCATTGGCAGGGTACGGAATCGATCGATGATGCCGTCCTTGAGGTCCTGCGCCATCGCCGCTCCGGAGAACGTCGATCCGAACACGACGGTCTGTCCGAAGATGCCCGCCATCAGGTACTGGGTGTAATCGGTGCCCTCGACCGCAATCGAACCCGCGTATACCTGGCTGAACAACAGCACGAACATAATTGGCTGCAGCACCGCGAAGATGATCATGTCCGGCGAGCGCTTGATCTTGGTCAGATTTCGTTTTGTGACGGTCCAGCCATCCGAGAACCAGCGGCCAATCGCGGTTGAATCCGGCCCTACTAAGGTTGCGGCGCTCATTTTGCTTTCTCCAATTCGGCCTCGTCCTCGGCCAGTTCCTCTTCGGCCCTGTGGCCGGTGAGCCGCAGGAAAACATCATCAAGGGTCGGCCGGCGCATTCCTGCGTCATGCAGCTGGATCCCAGCCTGACCGAGGTCGCCAAGCACGTACTGCAGGGCTCGTGGCCCGTCGATGACGGAAACCTCGACCGTGCGTCCGTCCCCACCCACCGTGGCTTCGCCATCGCCGTGCCGGCCAAGCACCTCACGAGCGGTGGCGGCGTCTGCGGAATCCACCAACGCTACGACGATCCGATGACCGCCCACCTCTGCCTTGAGCTGATCAGATGTACCTTCGGCGATTACCTTGCCGTCATCGATCACGGCAATATCGTTGGCCAGCTGATCGGCCTCTTCCAGGTACTGCGTCGTCAGCAGCAGGGTGGTGCCGCCGCTGACCAGATTTTTGATGATGTCCCACAAGGCCAGCCGGCTTCGTGGATCGAGACCGGTTGTCGGTTCGTCAAGGAAGAGGATCTTCGGATTGATCACCAGGGCACCGGCGAGGTCGATCCGGCGTCGCATGCCTCCGGAGAATCCCTTGACCGGGCGATTACCCGCGGCAGTCAGCTCGAACTGCTCAATCAGTTCCTGCGCTCGACGCCGCGATTCACGTGCCCCGAGGTGGTACAGCCGGCCAACCATTTCGAGATTCTCGAAACCGGTCAGGTTCTCGTCGACAGCTGCGTACTGCCCGGACACTCCGAAAATCCGGCGGACCGCCTTGGGGTTGGCGACCACATCGATCCCGTCGATTGTCGCCCTGCCCTGATCCGGCTTGATCAGAGTGGTCAGTACCTTGACCGCGGTGGTTTTCCCGGCACCGTTCGGACCAAGCAGCGCCTTGACCGTTCCCTCCGGCACCGAAAGGTTCAAGCCGTCCAGGGCATGTACCGGACCGCTCTTGGATTTATAGGTCTTTGTGAGACCCCATGCCTCTATGATTGACATTTTCGATAGTCCTTTAGTTCGTAGTTGCTCTTAAACAGCTGTCGGCGAGGCAAGTTTGTTCCCGGGTCCCGGAGCTTTTTCCCTCGACTCCCGGTCGGCCCGGGTTGGGATAAGCGGCTGCACCAGTTCTGCGCCCTGAACGTACTCCATGGCCTGGACGAATTCTGGTTGCCCGGCTCGTTCCCATGCCTCTTCTTCCGTCAGCTCCGCGACCCTGCACTGGATCCACCACAGGTTGCCGAAGGGGTCCCGCACCCGACCGACTCGGTCGCCCCAGAACATTTCCGTCATTTCGGTGACCGCCGTTGCACCCGCCGCCACTGCCCTGGCGAACGTTGCGTCGCCATCCTCGACATATAGCCGCAGGAAAGCAGGTGTATCCGGCCAGTCGGGTCGCGCATCGAACGCCATCACAACGGAGTCACCGATGATCGCCTCCGCGTGCCCGATGGTCCCATCGGCATTCGGAACGCGTCCCGTCTCCTTCGCGTCGAACGCCGCCGTGATGAAGTCGAGCAGTCCCGCCGTGTCTCTGGAGATAATCCAGGGAGCCACCGTGCTGTAGCCCTCGGGTACCGGGCTACTTTTGTTCGCTGATGCAGTCATCTGTGTATTCCTCAACTCGGGCGAAGGTGCTGATGAAGAAACACTACGAGTCCTTTAGGTCAGCCCGGGACCTATATCGATGTCAGCCCAGGACCTATATCGGCACCGAGGCATCACCCGGCTGCCGGGGCACGACATTAGGCAAAGACTTTTGCACATACCTTGTAGGTTGCACGATTTGAACCCGCCCGGCAACGTTTTTTCCTGGCTGCGTGAGGTGGTCTCCGGTCCGCACGGTGCCGCTATCCGCTGATCGCGGCGAGACCCCGCCCCGAGCCCAGCGCCGCCATCCGCACGGGTCCGGACGAGGCCCCGCCCTGAGCCCTCCGGCTACTTCATCGCGCCGGCGGTCATCCCCGCCTGGACCCTGCGCTGGAAGATCACGTACACCACCAGGATCGGCAGGATGGCGATGGTCAGGCCCGCGAACAGTCCACTGATATCGCTCTTGTACCCCTGGTTGACCGCCAGGTTCGCGAGGCCTTGGGCCAGCACATACTTCGACTCGTCCGGTACCAATACCAGCGGAAGCAGGTACTGGTTCCATTGACCGATGAAATTGAAGATGCCGATGCTGATCAGGCCGGGCTTGGCCATCGGCAACATCACCGAGAAGAACACCCTGTAGTGCGAGGCTCCGTCCATGATCGCGGCCTCGGCCACCGCCACCGGCAACGTTTTGAAGAACGACGTTAGGAAGAACACCGAAAACGGCAGTGAGTAGGCGACATACACCAGGATCAGGCCGTGGTACGTCGAAATCATCCCCAGATTCTTCACCACGAAGAATAGCGGAACGACAGCCATGAACACCGGAAACGTCATACCAGCGATGAACCCGTAATACAGCAGGCGCTTACCAGGGAACTCATATCTGGCAAAGACGTAAGCCGCCATCGCCGAAAAGACCATGGTCAGCACGACTCCCCCGCCAACCACCACGACGGTGTTCAGGAAGTACTGCCCGATGTGCGCCTCATTCCAGGCCCGAACGAAATTGTCCCAGTTCAGCCGGGATGGAAGACTCCACGGGCTGGCGACGATTTCCTTATTGGACTTGAACGAGCTGACCATCGCCCAGAGCAACGGGATCGTCGAGATCAGCGCCCAGATGATCAACGCGAACTGGGCAACCCAAAGCATTCCGTCGGGTCCGCCGGATGCCGCGCCACGCGACTTCTGTGCTCGTCCCGATCCTCCGGTGCCGCTTGGCCGCGACCCCTGCCCCGCACCGGTTGTGGCCGCGGCTCCGGCGGAGTTCTGCTTTCGTTCAGATTTTGTCGTGGTCATGACTCTCCTAGAACTCCACGGTGTCGCGCCGAGTTACCCGCAGGGTAATGGCGGCAAGGATCAGGGTGAAGAGGAACAGCACGACACCCATGGCCGAGGCGTAGCCGAACTGGCCGTAGTTGAAGGCGGTTTGGTAGAGGTAGGTGGCAATCACCTGGGTCGAATTGTTCGGGCCACCGTTGGTCATGATCTGGATGATCGCGAAACCATCGAGGGCCAGGATTCCCATGTAGACCAGCGAGGTCTGCACATTTCCCCACAGCAACGGGAGCGTCACCGAAAAGAAGGTCTGCGCACGCCCGGCGCCATCGAGCAGCGCCGCCTCGTAGATCTCGTTCGGGATCGACTGCATGCCTGCGGTGAACAGCACAACGTAGAACCCGACGAAGTTCCACACCATGGCGGCCATCACTGCCCATATCGCCAGATTCGGGTCGCCAAGCCACGTCGGCTGGACGTGACCGAGGCCGATGATCTTCAGGAAGCCGTTGAGCAGCCCGTTGATCGGGTTGTAGATATTCACCCACAGGATGCCGACGATGGCGACCGAGAGCACGTAGGGGAAGAAGTAAACCACGCGATATATCCCGGAACCTGGCACTCCCGCGATCGCACCCTTCTTCCGGCCGGCCGCATTAAGCATGAACGCGAAGAAGAGGCTCATCACGATCACGGCCACCGGAAGCACGACCAGCAGGATTCCGTTGTGTAGCAGGGCCTGCCAGAACACGTCGTCCTTGAACAGCGCCGTGTAGTTGCCGAATCCGATGAAGGGCGGGTTCGTCGAGTATCCGCGCCAATTTGTCAGCGAAATGTAGAACGTCTGCAAATAGGGAGAGACGACGAAAACGCCATAAATCAGAACCGGCAGCACAAGGAAGCTGATGATCACCCGATATTTCCCGTGGTTCACTTGCTTGCCGCCTTACCTAGTCGTACTTGGTGATGTTGGGATCGTTGCGGGTGTCGTCGGTCTTCTTCTGCATCTGCTCGCAGAACTCGTCGGCCTTGATCTTCCCCGTCATGAACTGGCCCAATGCGTTGCCCAGGTCATCCCACAGCTTTGGGTATCGCACGTCATAGAACAGGCTGGTTGTGTTGTCGCCCGCCGCCTTCACAACCGACTGCACAGACTTCAGCCCGGCTCCGGCACTGCTTGGCAGCGGCGCATCCTTCAACGCGGTCAGCGAGTTGGTCGCCTCGGCGAACTTCTGCGCACCTTCCTTCGACAGCATGGCGCGCAGGTACTCCTTGCCACCGGCCGGGTTCTTGCCCTTGGCCGCCACGATGAACGGCTCGCCCGCGTTTGCGTAGAGCGAACCGTAGGGCGACTTGTCGTCGGCGCCGACGCTCGGCATGGGCGCGACCGCCATCTCGAAGCCCTCAGGGATGGAGTCCTTCATTTCGTTCTCGATCCAGGACCCGCACGGAATGAAGGCTGCCTTGCCGTCCAGCCACTGCTGTTGCGACTGGACGTGGTCGAGCCCGGCCGTTCCGGAGAGCACCCAACCGTTGTCGACGACCTGCTGGAAGGCCTTGGCCGACTTGACCACGGGGTCAGCCGTCCAGGCGTCTTCGGCGAGCGTCTGCAGTTTCTCGACCGTTTCGGCGCCTCCGGCGTTGAAGATCAGGCCGACAAGCGGCCAGGCCATGTAGTACGGGTATTTTCCGGCGTAGGTCCACGGCGCCATCCCGCTGGACTTGATCTTGTCGCCGACCGACATGAAGTCGTCCCAGGTCTTAGGCACCGTCCAGCCCTTGTCGTCGAACAGCTTCTGGTTGTACCACATGCCGTAGACGGTATAGACGTAATTGAGCGCCATCAGCTTGCCGTTGTACGTTCCGGCAACCTCGACGCCGGGAACCAAGGCGTCCCGGACCTTCACCGCCGGGTCGTCCATCGACGGCGCATCCAGCAGATCGCTCAGGTCGGCAATCACGCCGTCTGTGATCAGCGCATTGATGTCCATCTGGTCGGCACCGGAGTTGTCCACGACGTCTGGGGGATTTCCGCCGACGAACCTGGGCTGCAGGGTCTGCTGAATTTTCTGGGTGGATGTCAGCTTGACCTCGGCGTCAGGGAACGACGTGTTGTACAGCTTCGCGTGCGCCTTGGCGTACTCATCGCCGAAGCCGCCGTCGAAGATGACCACCTCGAGCGGGGTATCCGCGCCGACACCGAACGGGTTCTTGTCCGACTTTTCCCCGCCGCCTTCGCCAGCGGAGTTTTCATCGCCGCCACCACCCATCGCGCAGGAGGCGAGCGAGCTGCTAAGCGGAACGAAAACGGCTGCGGCAAGGGCGCCTCGGAGGAATCCGCGACGCTGCACAAGATGGGGCGAACGACTGTCAGTCATTGTGTTACCTTTCAATCTTTTCCGGCGTCGTTGCCGGATATGGATGCCGACTCGCTGTGCGAGCCCTACGGGTGGCGCGAGAGTGGGACGTCAGGCATCCCGCCGAATGCGGCCGAGGTACTGCCGTTCAAGGTGCGTATTGTGTTCGTCTCCTCCCGGGATATTCGCGGAGATATAGGTTGGGGGCATCACCCCTGAATCGATCAGAAGCTTCGTCACCTCGATGGTCAGGAACTGCGCCACCAGAGCGGCGGTGATCGACGACACGGCACCAATGCCGCCGCCGTCCGGCAGGTCGAGCGTGACATCGCCATACGGCGCTTTGTTGTCGATCGTGACGTCGGCGAACTCGTAGAGCCGCTTGCCGCTGGGATGTTTCGGCTCAACCTTGCGGGTGTGGTCCATCGACGTGACGACGATCAGCTTGTGCCCCTTGTCCTTCACCAGCTCCGCCATGCCGACGACCGAGCCGTTCACGCCGGAGTTCGACGCGATCAAGAAAAGATCGGCCGGATGCACGGGGGTGAGCTCGTAAAGGTCACGAGCAATGTTTGACTGCCGTTCCAGGTCCGAGCCGCCTAGGCTCTCCGGGGTGTAGTCACCGTAAATTACCAGGTCCCGCAGCGAGATCCGATTGGTCGGAATCAGCCCGCCGGCACGACCGGCGATTTCCATCGCCATCGCCTCCGAATGGCCGGTGCCGAAGGCGCTGATCACTCCGCCGTTCCTCAGGGTTTCGACGATCAGCTTCGCGGCCGCGGGGATGCTGGTGGTTCCTTCATCCTGTGCGACTGAATCCATCCGGCGATGCAGCTCGTTGAGGTAGGCGTCGGTGCTTACGCTGACGGTCATTCAGGAACCACCTGATTCGTAGCGGCGTGGTTGCCGATGGCGGGAGACGGCCCGAGCGGTGGTGGCCAGTAAGGTGCTGGTGCGCGGGAAGTCGATCTGGGCGATAAAGAGATAGAGCAGGTCGATCAGGAACATCTGCGCGTGTTTGCAGGACAAATCATCCGGTGGAAGGTACCGCTCGCTGACCGCCGTGGTGATGGCGTAGTCGGCCTCGATCGCCAGCGGGGACGACGGATGGTTCGTAAGCACCACGGTGGTCGCGCCGGCCGACTTGGCCTCCTGCAGCATCTCGATCGTTTGTTTTGTCCGGCCGGTGTTGGAGATCGCGAAGGCGAGGCAGCCCTCGTCGAGCATGGCCGCGCTGGTCAGGCCGCCGTGCACCTCGTCCCAATGGAAGGCATTGATGCCGATCCGGTAGAGCCGGGCCTGCAGTTCCGAGCCGACGAGGGAGCTGCCGCCGATGCCGTAGATGTCGATATGCCTAGCGGATGCCGCTGCCTTTGCGACTTCGGTCATCGCCGCCAGGTCGAGCTGGGCGGCAGTGTCCTGGAGCGTTTTCAGATGCGAGTTCAGCAGGTTGCGCAGCACTTCCGGTGCGGCGTCGTCCGGGCCGAAGTCTGCGCCGATGTCCTGCGCCCACGATTCCCGAGCAGCACTTCGTCCGGCGTCAGCCGCGATGGCGACCCGGAAATCCGAGTAACCCTCGTAGCCGACCTGACGGCAGAATCGGGTGACGGTGGCCGGTGACGAGCCGGAGGCCACGGCCAGCTCCATGATCGTCATCCGCAGCACAGCCTCGGGTTGGGTAAGCAGAAACTCACCGATCCGGGCCATAGCCTTGGTCATATCGGGCAGCTGGGCCTGGATTTTGTTGACGATACCCATAGGGGACCCCGCCAAGGGGGCAGTCTCGGACTGAATCGCCATTTTGAAATTCCCTTTCGAACGCCTTTGTTGAGATGAAACGTATTCTTATAGACTGCCGCTGTCAATAGTGACGGAGATCATGTTGTGAAAATTTGTTTCGGTCTCGACCTCGGCGAATCCTCGACTCGAGCCGTGCTGGGCGACGGGTAAGAGCCGTGCTGGGCTGCGGGCGCGGCAGGCGCCTGGGCTGCGGGCGCGGCCGATAGCGAAGCCTCGCGCGGCCGTGCGTCAGGTCGTGACGCGGCTAGGCAGGTCGTGACGCGGCTAGGCAGGCCGTGACGCGGCTAGTCAGGTCGTGACGCGGCTAGGCGGCGATCCGCTCGCCGATAGACAGGCCTGTCACCGATTGCCGTCGCCGTGGAGCGGCCGCAGGGCAGGGACCACGCCGAATCGCGGTGCCCTGGCGCGAAGCCCGCGGCAGCTCAGAGCAGCCGGTTATCCATCAGATACCGGGCGTACCTTCCCAGCCGGTCCTGGTAGGCAAGTCGAAAGTTGGGCCGGTTCGAATGGGCGGTGCCAGCGGTACCGCCTGCCATATCGGCCAGGGTCGCCAGGAGGAGGTAGGGCAGTGCCTCGACGGGAAGGCCATGGACGGCCATCTCTTTCCTGAACGTGGACCGGGTTACTCGAGCGAGCCAACCTTCACCGAGGAAAGCCCGTTCAAATGCCTCTTCGTGGAGTAGCAGTTTTCGGCCGGCCACCGGCATTGCGCGTGCGTAATAGTTGAGGAAGAGGGTCAGGTCACCCAGCGGGTTGCCGAGCGCCGGCCCACCTTCCCAGTCGATAACACCAATATTCTGGCCTCTGCTCAGACAATTGCTGGGGCCGAGGTCGCCGTGGCACCACACCTGGGGAATAGGAGTTCCGGCAAAATCGTGGCCCGCGCCCTCGACGCGGGACAAGAGCCCGGTCCACTGCTCTGGTCCGTCGGGCAACGTCCGGACAAGCCGTTCATGAATCACATCTGGGTTCAGGAGGTTGGGTGCCGTCGGGGTCGATACGGCGTGAAACCGTCGCAGCCAGTTCACTATGAGGCTATGGTCGCGCTCGGTGCCTCGCGCGCTCTGTAGCAGTCGACGACGAAGGACGGCGTTCAGCGGGATGCCCCCGATGCCGGTCTGCGCCAGTACTAGTTTGTCGCCAACCTGGGCGAGCGCAAGCGGGGCCGGAACCGTACCGTGCAGGGACTCTTTACTGCTCACAGTTGTCAGGTTCGCAAATTCTGCCCGCAGTCGTACCTTGTGTCGTTCAAGGTCGTCGACCTTAAGCACAACGGTCGGAACCCGTTGCCCGGGGGCAAAGAGCAGGTAGATCGCCCGGCCCGGCCA
This sequence comes from Saxibacter everestensis, assembly GCF_025787225.1. NCBI lineage: Bacteria > Bacillati > Actinomycetota > Actinomycetes > Micrococcales > Brevibacteriaceae > Saxibacter > Saxibacter everestensis. The sequence goes on along the minus strand of NZ_CP090958.1, from coordinate 156,131 downwards.
AATGGTGCCGAGGTGGACGACCGACCCGGCTCCTTCGAGGACCCGAGCCACCTGCTCTCCCGGGTCTGGCACATTGGTCGCTACTTCACGAAGCAGGTGGCTCAGCATGACTCTCCCTCGGTCCCGGGTCCGCGTCGGGCTACGAATGCTAGTGCCGGGAAAAGTATGGGGCCAAGCCATGATGGCCGGAGTCGGGCAAGAAGCCGGATCATGACGACGCTCTGGATCGAGTTCGGCAGATAGGCAGAGGTGAAGTACCAGCCGAGCGCCCCTGGGTGATCCAGCGGAACCAGATGTCGCGGCACCCTGAGTTTGTTTCGGATGCCATAGACCTCGATGCCGGAAAACCCTTGTTCCGCGAGTACCTGCTCGCCCTGCGTCCGCGTCAACCCTCCGCGGCCCCGCCTCGAGAAGTGCCGTGCGTTGTGTGCCGCCAGCAGGACTGTACCGCCTGGGCGGACCCAACGGGCAAGGCGCCGGCAGAGCTCGGCTGGCGATTCTTCAGGCATGCCGGGCACTATGGCGTGGTCCACCCGTCCCGCGGCATCGGGGTCGTCGTCAAACTCCGCGGTCACGATGTCGACCTCCCCGTCCTTCAACGAGGTGAGGAGAACTGGCGACACTTTCCCGAACACCGCAACACGTTCGCCGGATTGAATCGGAAGCGCGAAATGCAAAACCCGGGGGGCCCACGTATTCACTGGAGGGTGCCTTTCTCGGGTTAACAAGGTAGATCTCAAGTTACCGTGCCGGCGGTAGCAATGTCGTTCGAAAAATGCATTTTGGTCCTCGAACGACCGGATTCTTTGTGTGACATGTTGAGCTCTTCGGAAGTAGCGCCAGTCCGGCTGTGGTTTCCGACATTTGGTAGGGCCTCCCGGCTATCGGGCAACGCGGGCTTCATTGGCGCGGACCTAGGATGAGAGCGTCGAGATTCCGGCGAGCACTACGGAGGCCCAGGTTGACCACGGTTCTTGCGATCGATGTCGGTGGAACGTCGACCAGAGTCGTCGTGGTCGACTGGCTCGGTGGCTGTCTCGGCCGCGGCAGCGCGCCAGGTGCCAACCCGACCTCGCGCGGAGGCGATGTGGCCGCGAGAAACATCGTCGCCGCAGTCGGGCAGGCCATGTCAGAAACCGCTAATCGCACGGAGATCAGCACAGCGGTTCTGGCAATGGCTGGCTCCCCTGCGCTGCTCGATCTGCCGGCCCTGAGCGCGTCGTTGAAGTCACTGGGGGTCAATTGTGCGCTGCGAATCAGACCCGACAGCGTGGCAGCTTTCGCCTCGGGAGCGTGGGAGGCTGACGGATACGTGCTCAGCGTTGGCACCGGTTCGGTCGCCGCCCGGGTCAAGTCAGGTGAACTCGCCAGGTGTGTGGATGGAATGGGCTGGCTGCTCGGCGACGCCGGGTCCGGATTCTGGATCGGGGCAATGGCCTTGCGCGCGGCGGTCGCGGCGCTCGAGGGCCGATCCGACCCCACCAGCCTGACCAGCCTGGTACTGCAGGATCTGGAAGTCACCGGCAAGCCATTGATCAGCCGACCAGGCCGCGCTCCGGTTCTCGACGAGCTGATCGACACGGTTTATCGAATGCGTCCGGTGGAGGTTGCCAGGCTTGCCCCGCATGCGCTGCAAGCCGCGGCCGATGGCGACCGGGTGGCGCGCGGCATCATCGACAGTGCCGTGCACGAACTACTGACAACCCTGCAGGCGACCTGGGAGCCCGCAACGTCGGCCCCGGCCCACGCAGCTGCGCCGGTTACGCCGGTTGCGCCCGTCCCGGCTTCGCCAAGTCCGCCGGTTACGCCCGTTCGGGATTCGCTAGGTACCGCGGAGATTGACGACGCCGTCCCGGAGAACGCTGCGGCAGGACTCGATGGCCCGGTGGTGCTGTCCGGCAGCATCCTGCACCCGGATCGTTATATCGGCCAGGCCGTGCGGACCGGAATCATCGAGATCGGAATTCCCCCGGCCCAGTTGCGCACAGCCCATGACGGCGTGGTCGGGGCGGCAGTCCTGGCACTACGCGAGGACGGCGTCACCGTCGACGAACGGCTGCACGCCCGGCTGACCGAGTCCATCGCCGCAGCGGTGGCCGACGGCGGTTAAACCGCCGTCGGCGAGCCGCCTCCCTCGGGCTTGCCGCGGCATTTGCAGGAGCCAACTCGCCAGTAATGACCGGGATCTCACTATCTGAGCAGATCTGGGCCGCCACCGGGAGCTAGCACCTGCAAAAGTCCGCCGGGATCAGAGCCTGGCCTCCGCGTACGCCTGCATCGCGTCGCGCACGAAGGCGGCGAACTCTCGGCCATCCCTGCTGTATGTCTTGCCGAAGCGTGGATCGTCGACGTACATCTGACCGAGATTCTTGAAAGCCTCGGCCGAAGGCGGCTTCCCACCCCAGCCGGCCTTGATCCAGTCGTACTGGCGCTGCGCGAGGGTCTGCACCTCATCGCCCGTTACGTCGAGTCCCCGGGCAGAAGCGTCGGCGAAGCCGGCAATCAAGTCGTCCGCCGTCCGCTGATGCTGTCTCCGCTCATCGTCACTCAGTGAGCGCCACCAGCCATCGGCGTCCGCGCAGGCGGCCTTGCCCCAACGCTGTTCAACTTCCTCCTTGTACTGCGTGTGATCAAAACCGTCGAAAGCCTCGCTGGCCATCAGGTCCTCACCCCTTTCCGTCTTGTTGATAGTTGTTGTCACCGACGCAATCTGCCGATCGATCCGCTCCCGTTCCTGATTCAGCAGGCTCAGGTGCTTATGCAGTGCGGCCGCCGGGTCACGTTCTCCGGCGATAACCTCGGCGATGGTGGGCAGTCCCAAGCCGAGCTCACGGAGCAGCAGGATGCGCTGCAACCGGATGAGTGCGGCCTGATCGTAGAAGCGGTAGCCATTGAGCCCGACCCGGGACGGCTTCAACAGCCCGATGCTGTCGTAGTGCCGCAGGGTCCGGCTCGTGGTGCCGGCCGTTCGCACGATGTCGTGCATCGCCCACTCCATGAGCTCTTCCTTCCGTCGGTACTCTTCGACTATTCCGCTTGACGCTACGTCAAAGTCAATACCCGGCGCGCACCTGAAATTCCGGATACCGCAGCGGGTTGAGGGCTGGAAACAGCGACAACATCAGTGCCAGATTCGGTCTGCGGCATCACGCCCGGAATGTTCCCTTTTCTGGCGATCAGCGGCTCGACTCGAGCAGTCGGGTCCGGCGACCAAGAGCTCAGCTGCACTAATCGCCGGGTGGTCGCTGGCGCTGCTGCTTAACCGCGGAGCGCTGTTTCTTGGCGGCCAGTCGACGTTCCCGGGATCCACGGGTGGGCTTGCTTGGACGGCGTTTCGCTGGCTCGGGAGCCAGCGCCGCTCGCACGATGTCGGCGAGCTTCTCGCTGGCAATTTCTCGGTTTCGAAGCTGGGAGCGTCGTTCTGCAGCGCTGACCGTAATGGCGCCGTCGACCAGCCGAGCGGCCAGTCGGTCCATCAGCCGAGTTCGCTGGGCATCGCTAAGCGCAGCCGACGCTGGGATGTTCCAGAACAGTTCGACCCGGCTGTCCGAGGTATTGACATGCTGGCCTCCCGGTCCCGAGGATCGAGAAAATCTCCAGCCGAGCTCCGAGTCCGGGATCGACAGCGAACGGGAGATCTGCAGTGGCATATTGCAAGCGTGGCACAGAAGAGCAGGCAGTCACACCGGATTAGCCGAGTACGACTGGTCACCGTGGTCAACGGAGACCATGCCCCCGAGCGTGGCACGAGACCGGGCAGCGCGCCGGAGTCAGCGCGCCGGAGTCAGCGCGCCGGAGTCAGCGCGCCGGAGTCAGCGCGCCGGAGTCAGACTAGTTGATCAGGTCGTTACGGACGATTGTTTGTTCCCGATCGGGGCCGACACCGATGGCGGAGATCCGCGTTCCGGACATCTTTTCCAGGGCCAGCACGTAGTTTTGCGCGTTGATCGGCAGGTCCTCGAACGTCCGGGCGGCGGTAATGTCTTCCGTCCAGCCGTCGAACTCTTCGTAGATCGGGGTGGCATGGTGGAAGTCCGACTGCGACATCGGCATTTCGTCGTGCCGGACGCCGTCGACGTCGTAGGCAACACACACCGGGATTTTTTCAATGCTGGTCAGGACGTCGAGCTTGGTCAGAAAGTAGTCAGTAAAGCCGTTGACCCGGGAGGCATAACGCGCCAGGACAGCGTCGTACCAACCACAGCGGCGTACCCGGCCGGTGTTGACGCCAACTTCGCCTCCCGTGGTCTGCAGGTAGACGCCCCATTCGTCGAACAGCTCGGTGGGGAACGGGCCGGCGCCAACCCGGGTGGTGTACGCCTTGACTATTCCGAGCACCCGGTCGATCCGGGTCGGGCCGACACCGGATCCTACGCATGAGCCACCGGCCGATGGGTTCGATGACGTCACGAACGGGTAGGTCCCGTGGTCGACGTCGAGCATGGTGGCCTGCCCGCCCTCCATCAGCACGAGCTTGCCCTCGTCCAGGGCGTTGTTCAGCACGAGGGCGCTGTCAACGACCATCGGACGAAGCCGCTCGGCGAACGCCAAGAAGTAGTCGACGATCTCGTCGACCTCGATACCGCGCCGGTTGTAGACCTTGAGCAGCAGCTCGTTCTTCTGCCGCAGGGCACCCTCGACCTTCTGCCGAAGGATCGATTCGTCGAAGATGTCCTGCACCCGAATGCCGAGCCTGGCAACCTTGTCGGCGTAGGACGGCCCGATGCCGCGGCCGGTCGTGCCGATGGCGCGTTTGCCAAGAAAGCGTTCGGTAACCTTGTCCAGCACCTGATGGTACGGAGCAACCAGATGAGCATTGGCCGAAACCAACAGCCGGGACGTGTCAGCACCGCGAGCCTGCAGTCCATCAATTTCCTCGAACAAGGCCTCGAGGTTGACGACCACGCCGTTACCGATGATTGGAACACTATTGGGGCTGAGGATGCCGGCCGGGAGCAGTTTGAGTTCGTACTTGTCACCGCCGACGACCACTGTGTGCCCGGCGTTGTTTCCGCCGTTGGGCTTGACCACGTAATCGACCTGGCTGCCAAGAAGGTCCGTGGCTTTGCCCTTGCCTTCGTCGCCCCACTGAGCACCGACGAGCACGATCGCTGGCATCGAAGTTCACCTCATCTTTGTTGAGTCCGCGCGCAGGGATATCCGCCTGGCTTCCGTTCGGACTTCACAACACAGCCCCTGGCCGGTCAGTTCAAGTTACTGGTCAGCAGGGGCTCTTGCCTAGCTAGTCTACCGAACTCTGCTGGCTAAGCCCCGAACCCGGCTCAGCCGCTGAGTGCCGTGATTGCCTCCGGATCGGAATCACGCAGGAACTTCTCCACTCGCACGGCTTCATCCTGCTCGCCTATTCCGGCTGCGGCCCGGCCGAGAGCGAACAATGCTCGCAGGAACCCACGATTGATTTCGTGGCTCCATGGGACGGGGCCGATGCCGCGCCATCCCGCCTTGCGCAACGCGTCCAGGCCGCGATGGTAACCAACCCGGGCGTAGGCGTAGGAATCGACGAGCCGGCCCTCAGCGTAGGCTTCGTCCGCGAGAACCGCCCAGGCCAGGCAGGATGCCGGTAGCGACGCCGCAATATCGAGCGCCTCTTCGCCGGCGTTCAGCCGTACGGCAACCTCGACATCCGGGTGATCGTCCGGAAGGTAGGTAGGCTGCGGGCCAAGCGACGAAGCATCGAGGTTACCGAGCATGCTCGGATTATTTACTGGCTGTTGACTCATGCGGCCAGTCTATATGCGACGCTTATACAGGACCCTGCAGTTTGTGTATCCGGTAAGGAGGCGGCGTGACCGGGACAGCCGACGAGACTGCCACACCGCTCGGGCTCGAAGAGGACGCGCTTGTCGCGCGTGCCCAGGACGGCGATCTTGACGCCTTCGAGCGGCTCGTCGACGCCTACCAGGGCCGAATTTTCCGGCTTGGCTACCGGATGCTGGCGAACCGCGAGGAAGCGGAGGATGTCGTGCAGGACACGCTCATCGCGGCCTGGCGGAAACTCCCAACCCTGGCTAGCCCGGGAGCATTCAGCGGCTGGGTCTACCAGGTCGCCACCAACCGATGCTTTGACCTGCTGCGGCAGCGATCCACCCGCCCGTCCGACGCCACCGATCCAAGCGACCTGGTGGAGGCTGCCAATTCAGACCTCCCGACTCGGTCCGCGGGTTCTTCGGACCCGGCGCACGAGGCGGAGATCACGGCACAAATGACTGATCTGGCCAGGCTCTTGAAGAAGATCCCTCCGGAACAAAGGGCGTGCTGGCTACTGCGCGAGGTCCATGGCAGGTCCTACGCTGAGATAGCTCATATTTTGTCGATCGAGCAGTCGACCGTACGCGGCCGGATCGCGCGCGCACGAATCCAACTAGCTGAAGGGATGACCCCATGGCGCTAGATGATGTACCCCGCTTGGGGTGCGGCACCGCGATCGACGAGCTGTGGAGAAATATCGATGCCCCACCCACAGCCCACGGGCTGGACTGCCAGCAGTGCCAGGCTGCACGGGCCAGTCTGCAGCGGCTCGCAGACGCCACCCACGAGTTCCGGACCGGGGACGCCGCGTCCGATTCACTCGTCCCGCACCGGAGCGTCAAGGACGCCATAATGAGTGTCGCCCGGGCGGAGGTTCGCCGGGGACGGAGGATCCCGCTGCGCCGCACGCCCTCCGGGGAGATCCAGATCAGCGAGCAGACCATCGCGTCGGTGATCCGGTTCGCGGCCGACACAGTTCCCGGCGTTCACGCCCGCAGATGCTCGATCGAGTCGCCGGGCACCGAAGCAGATCAGGATCACCTGCCGCAGGGGAAGATCGACATATCGCTTCGAGTGTCGGTGTCGTCGGGACAGTCAATCCCGACGATCGTTTCCACGCTGCGGGATCGAATAGTGACCGTGGTCAGCGCGCAAATCGGAATCACCGCCCGCACCATCGATGTAGTAGTTGAGGATATTTACGATGTCTGACACTCCGGTCAGCGGCGAAACCGACAGCCGCGAACGGCTCGCCGCCGTAATAGCCCAGACCGTCCTGGACACGGCCGGCGTGATCCGCCTGGAACCTACGCTGAAGAACGCGATTTCCCGGCTCAACGCGCGCGCCGCGAGGGAAGCCGCCGCCCGGCTGAACAGTGTGCCGTCGGTGGATCGGGGCGGGCAGGACGGCATTCTGCTCAGTCTTCATCAGGATGGCGCCGATGTCGTCATCGACATCGCGACCGATGCTCGCTACACCGCCCTGGAGATCGCAGAACAGGTGCAGGGCCGGATCGCTCACGTGCTAAGTGAAAGCGGCGTCGGCAGAACGCAGGTCAAGGTGTCGATCCTGGCGATAGAAAAGGCAGCGAACGCCCTGCACTGAGCGTGGGTCAGAGCGCGATTGCGATGCAAACGACGTACGATCGCGCTCACGCTTTGCTCGGTCAGGCCTCGTCTGACTGAACCGGAAGTTCAAAGTCCGATGACAACTTGAGAACGCCGCCGCCATCTTGCGATGGCGACGGCGTCCTGCAGCGTGTTCGGCTGACCGCCTAAAAGTGCGTGTTGGCGCGATCCAGGTCTTCTGCGAAATCGACCTCGACGGCGTAGTACTTGCTGATGTCGACAGGCGCGAATTTGGCGCCGTCGTGCTGAATGATCAGCTCGATACCACCCTCGAAGTACTCCTGCTCGTCGACTTCTTCCAGCCGCTTGATCAGTGGCTTCTTGTCCTTGGCAGACACGTAGTTGATGCCGACAGCTTCGCCCAAGCCGCCGACGACCTTCTTCGAGAGCTCTTTGATGTAGCCCTCGTCGTCGACCGTGTACTTGACCTCTTCTTCGGAGACCTTCTCGGTGTTCACCGAGATGAATGACTCGTCCTTGTCGATGTATGGCTTAAGCGCCCCGAGGATCTGCGGGTCGTAAACGACATCGCCATTCATCCAGAGCACGCCGCCATCACCGGAGTTCTTCAGCGCCTTCAGCAGGCTCTTGGACGTGTTGGTCTGATCGTAGTTCTCGTTGTAAACGAACGATGCCTGCGGGAACCGTTCGATGATCATCTCGAGCTTGAAGCCCACGACGATCGTCAGTCGGTAGTCTTCGCCGAATCCTGAATCCAGGTTCTCGATCTGCTGCTGCATGATGCTGCGGCCATCGTTGAGCTCCGTGAGCGGCTTGGGGTTTGGACGGGCCAGGCGGGTGCCCATACCTGCGGCGAGGATTACAGCTTGAAGTGGCATGGCTCCAAGGTTAACGCAGAGTGTCGGGATTATCAGGTTTCCCGCCGCAAAGCCGTCACCAAGACCGCCAGGTGCACGAAGCCGCCTCAGGTACACCGAGCCGCCAGGTACACCGAGCCGCCTCAGGTCAAACTGCCCGGACCCGCAGACTGAGATTGCCGTTCACCGTGCGATAGGCCTCCCGCCCCGCAGCCGGGCCCGGACAATGCACCTCCGCCGGAATGCCGACCCGGGAGCGGATGTCGTGGCCTTCCACCGGGATCGAGAAATGCAGGTCGTAAGTTCCGTTCTCGTTCAGCTCCGAGACCGGGATGCCGGCCCGGAAGCTCCGCCGCGGCCCCGCGGTGGCCGGCGTCTCCGCGGTGGGCGGCGATGGCGGCAGCGTACGTCCGGATTCGCGGTGCGTGACCAGCAGGACGCCGTCGCCCAGCGCGGCCTGCTGCGGGAGGACATCCAGCTCGATGACCAAGGCAAACTCCTCGTGATCACGGCTGATCGTGCGGATCCGCGCGGAGGTCTGTGGCGTCACTGGTCCGCCGTCACGGCGCAGGATTCCCTCCAGGTCGCCTTGCCGAATCAGCGCGGTGAGCGCGGCGGATGGCGGATGCATCCGGGCTTCCAGCTCGGGCGGAATCCATCGCTCGGCGAATTCCCGGTGTGCCTCGAGCCACTCGCGCTTAAGCTGCAAGCTGTAGCCGCGGAACCGCTCCGGCCGGTAGATCTTCAGGCACTTCATTGCGAAGAGGGTCAGGATCAGCTCCTCCCGCTCCCGTTTGTCCGCGACGCCATCGGCGATGATCTGAGCGATTCGATTCACCGAACTCACGTAGACCGCGCCGCCAAGCCCGCCGGAACTGATGTTGCTCCCCTCGGTGCGTCGCCGCAGGTAGTAGTAGTTGTATCCGGCAAGGATGGAGACCCGGTGCGCCTTCAGATACACCTGTGACAGGAAGATCCCGTCCTCAAGCCGCACCTTGCCCTCCGGAAACCGCAGCGCGTTGGATTCCACCAGGTCACGGCGGATGAGCTTATGTGGTGTGAAGGTCTTGAATGCCAATGACAGCGGCGCATCCACCCGGGTCCGCAGGTAGATCCGAGACGGTATGCCGCGCCCGGCAAGCCCGATCATCTCCGGCAGTACAACGTCTGAGTGATGGATGTTGGCGAAATCGACAAGGCGTCTCAAGGATTTTTTGCCGAGGATGTCGTCCGCATCGGCAAAAAAGAGGTAGCGGCCGGTCGCCCGCTCCATGCCGCGATTACGCGGTGTGCCAGGCCAGCCGCTGTTCGCCTGATGAATAACGCTGAAGTTGGTGTTTCGGTCCGCGAAGCTATCGGCGACGGCAACGGTGCCATCGGTTGATCCGTCGTCGACGACTATCACCTCGAACCGGGACGAGTCCAGATCCTGAGCCTCCAGGCTTGCCAGAAGTGCTTCGAAGTACGGCATGCCGTTGTACACCGGAACGATGAGGGAAACCTCGACTCCGTCAGCCGGAGGCAGCGGATCCAGGTGTGGATCCGGCTTTACCGAAAGATTCGACGACAGCGCAATCGCACGTCGCACCGCCGGATAGAGCACCTTCTTGATCTGCATAGGTGCCTGCCAACTCCTCGAATCGGGCTCACATTTCAGCCCACGCTAGCAGCGTTGACGCGGCCTGGGAGTGCCTGACACAGCGAGCCACCAGGCTCCCCGCGTAACCGAGGCGGCTTCGGTAGGATTAGGCACTACCCAATGTGCTCGATTTGGAATCCTCGAAAAAGAAGTGGCGGTCAGTTGCCGACGTCTGCACAGCATTCAACTACCTTTCCTCCCGGAAAACAGTTCGCACTGACCTGGTCTGTGCAGACCACTTTTGGCGGAATGACGAACGTCCTCTTGCACAGAAGCCGGGCATTCAAGCGCCTTGCCGGGTCGAATGTCGACATCCTCACCTTCGACGGCGACACCGACTATGGCGTGGTCCGGCGGACGCTGGAAGCTCGCGGGGACCTCGACCCAGGTATCCAGATCCGCAACATGTGGGAAGAACTCCGCGCGGCCAGCGATAGCGCGCTGGGCAAGAAGCTCTTCCAGGTGCGGCATCGCAACAAGCATTTCGCTCCACTCGGCAAAGGCACCGGAGACAATTCCCTGAAGCGCACCAGGCTCGCCGATGACGGTGAGACCGTGCGCCAGGTCGATTACTTTCGGGCAGACGGCTCTTTGCTGGTGTCAGACCGGCGGGATGTGCCCGGAAAACACAAACGCAATGTGACGCTGTGCGACCATGCGGGCAAGCCCCTGCATAGCTGGACCCGGGTGAGCGACCTCTACTACTTTTGGCTCGATAAAGTCATTGGTGACGACGTCGCCTACCTGACGATCGATTCGAAAACTGTCGCCAACTTCATGTATCAGTATCGACGCGACAATGCAGCGACCATCTACTTGCTGCACAACAGCCACCTGACGGCAGGCGAACCCGCTCCGTATGGACGACTAACCGCCTCGCGGCTTGCCGGACTTCAGCACCTCGACGAATTCGATGCTGTCGCCACACTCACCTCGGCGCAGCATCGCGATCTCACGGGGTTGCTTGGCGACGGCGGCAACCTTCATGTGATCCCGAATTCCCGATCACTCCCCGACGTGGAGGAAAGCGACGGAGGCCGGGAGCGTACCAAGGGCGTTGTGGTAGCGAGACTTTCTTCGACCAAGCGACTCAACCACGCGATTCAGGTGATCGCCAACCTGGAGCAGGATCTCCGGCTGGATATCTACGGTTCCGGCAGCCGGCACGCTTCCCTGCAATCCCTGATCAACAAGCTCGGCGTGCAGGATTCCGTGAAGCTCTGGGGCCACCGCGACGGCGCGGCGGAAGCATTTCAATCCGCGTCATTCACGATGCTGACCAGCAAGTTCGAAGGTTTCGGCTTGACACTGGTCGAGGCGATGGCCGTCGGATGTATCCCGTTTGCATACGATGTCAAATACGGGCCAAGCGACATCATCGAAGACGGCGTGAGTGGATTCGTCATCGACTTCGGTGACGCTGCGGCAATGACTGAGGCGCTCAAGTCGTTCCTGGCTAAACCGGAACATGAGGTGGCGGCGATGCGAGAGGCCGCCCGTAGGCGAGCACGGCTGTTCGCGGACGATGAGGTCGTCCGGCGCTGGGGCGGGATGTTTACCCAGCTCGAAGGTCAAAAACAACCGGTGCGCGGCTTCGATGTCCGGATCAAGTCGGCAGACATTCGGAGCACCGCCAACGGCGAGCTCGTGGTCGAAGTCGAGGCAGCGTCGAGCCGGTCGCTTGAGGCACCGATCGCCCACATCTGTTTCCTCGGCCGCGCAAGCGATGTGGCGATCCGCGAACTAACCGAGGCTGAGCCGGTTTCATCGGGTCGAACCGCCGCGACGTACAAAGCCGTGATCGCTGCCGAAAAGTATCAGTGGCCGGAAACCGGGATACTGGATTTGTTCCTCGATATCCGGGATTCTTCCGGGTTCGCTCGGACCAGAATCACAGCCTCCAAGTCAAACACTGGAAAGCAGCTTGCCGAGAACGTCAGCAGCTATGCGACGAAGTATGGCAATCTGAGCCTTCGCTTCCGTGCAGATGCGGACTGACGCATCCGTCATCTGCGCGAAAACCAATGAACCCGGAGTTGAGATTGTCCGAACACCAACCGTCCGAAACGTCGTTCCCCGACTGCCAGCACTTCGCCCTGACCTGGAGCATCCCGGAGTCTTATGCCGGGATGACCTCTGCCCTACTGCGGCGCAGCAGGAGCTTCGTGCAGGAGTACGGCGCGGCCACGGACGTTCTGACCTTCGATTCCGACACCGACTACGCAGTGACCAGGAAAGTTGTTGCCGATCGCGGCGACGTGATTCAGGGCGTCCGGATTCGGAACATGTGGGAAGAGCTCCGACAGTTCTCGAACCACCAGCTCGGCCGGAAGCTGTTCGAGCGCGTCGAAGCGCCATTCTTCTCTCCACTGGCGCCAGGCGAGGGTGTTGTCGCCGGAAAGCTGAAGCGGACTCGCAGTAATGATGCTGGCGCGATCGTGCAGGCGGATCATTTCCGCGATGACGGAACACTGCTCGTTTCGGACCGGCGCGATGTTTCGGACAAGAGCTGGCCGTCCCAGCGTGTGGTGACGCTCTGCGACCGGCAGGGACGCCCGGTTCATACCTGGGATTCGCCGCGGCCACTCTATTTCTTCTGGCTGGACTCGGTCGTCCGAAAAGATCCATCGGTGATGATCGTCGACTCGAAAACAGTTGGAAATTTCCTGCACGAGTACAAGCGCCATAACGTCGTGACGCTGTATCTTCTGCACAATACGCACTTCAAGAAGGGCGGAAGCTCGTCCGTGGATGTGATCAGCGCGCTTCGGGGACCGGCGCTCAGAGCCATGGATCACTACGACGGTGTGATCGCGCTGACGGCGAGCCAAAAGGGCGACCTCGGGTATCTGCTCGGCGACGGCGGAAATCTGCATGTGGTCGGTAATGCGACGGAAGGCCCACGGCTGGCTTCCACAGATCGGGTGGCTAACTCGGGCGTAATGCTCGCGCGGCTCACCCCTAACAAGCGAGTAGAGCACGGAATCAAGGCAGTCGCGGCCCTAAGGAGCCGGCATCCGCGGGCGACGACCCTCGACATTTTCGGTCACGGGGAGATCGAAGCCGAGATCGCATCACTCATCGACGGGCTGGGGCCGGACAGCGGCATCCAGCTCCGGGGCTACCAGCCGAACGCGAAAGACGCCTTCGCGACTGCCGATTACTCCCTGCTGACCAGCCGATTCGAAGGCTTCGGTCTCGTCCTGGTGGAAAGCATGGCTGCCGGCTGCATACCCATCGCCTATGACATCCGCTATGGGCCTGCCGACATCATTACGCACGGGGTGGATGGCTACTTGGTCGAACCGGGAAACATCGACGAGTTGGCAGCAACCATCCGGGAGTTCCTTTCGCTAACCGAGACCCGAAAAGCGGAAATGCGCGAAGCCGCCAGAAAGCGGGTGCTCGATTTCTCCGATCAGCGGATAGCCGCCCGCTGGTCAGAGGTGATGTTTACCGCGATCGAACAAAAGCGCCCGCCAGAACCGCTGGAGCTGACCGCGTCGCCGGCCATCCTCGAGTTCGCCGCGGACGACACAGTCAGGGTAAGGGTCCGGGTCACGTTCGACCGTCCCACTGTCGGCACGCCCATCTTCCATCTGGTGCTGCGTGGGCGGGAAACGGGCGCATTCATCCGGCATACCGCTCGATCCGTCCGGGTCGCGGGAGCGCCAAACTCATTCGACGTCCGAGCGGACGTTCCGCCGGCCAAGTATCAATGGGTTGCGCGGGACGTGCTGGACCTGTCCGTGGACGTCAGGGACTCAGCCGGAGCCGCTCGGCTCCGGCTGCACGCGCCGCATGACGTCGGCGCAAGCGACCACTATGGCGAGAGCCATGGGGGTGCGCTCGCCTACATCACCAACCTGGGAAACATCAGCCTGCGGATGCACTGAGCGATCTACGGCAGGTCGTCTTCCATTCGTAGTTCGTCCTCATCCGATCCCCGCTCATTGACGAACTCGCCCTCACCGTCCGGGTGCTCGGCGTGACCGGAGGCATCCAGTTCGAGGTGTAGCTTCTCGCGCTGCCGGATCACGGTTTCAGAGGCGTCGAGGAACCTGCGGAGGCTAGCGCCCGGCGACATGTCGCCGAAGTAGTAATCGGTGAGGGCACCGTAATCGATCCCGGTGCCGGTGAGCAGCCCGTCGAGGATCTCAACGATATTGGGAACATCCTCGCTGGTGAGCAGGTCCACTTTGGTGACAAGCCCGTTTTCATCCAAGGTTGCGCCCTCGGCCACTGGTTGCGTGATCAGGAACGGCTTTCCGGTCGTCAGCCAGTCGAATGCGATCGCCGAAACGTCGCAGATGCAGACGTCGGCTTCTTTCAGCTGCCAGCCGAACTCATAATCAAGATCGACAACATGGCCAGCCGCTGGATCGGCGGCATTGGCGGCTTCGAGCGTTTCCTTGATCCGTTCGTCCGCCTGCTTGGCCTCGCGTAAGACGGCACCGGTTCGGGGGTGCGGCCGGTAGATGATCCGGTAGGCGTTCGTCGCCAGCAATCGCTCAACGACTTCCACGCCGTGCGAGCGACCCGAGCTGTAAGACATTGCCGGGCGGTCACCCTCCCAGGTCGGCGCGTAGAACAATACCCTCCGATCGTCTTTGGGCAGTGTCCGACCGGCGGGAAGGACATCCATCTGCGGCCGGCCGACCGGAATAAGCTGCCCTTCGAGTTTGGGACTCAGCAAATTGGAAGAGATGCGATCATAGGCTGCCTGACCGGCGGTGAAAACATGATCATAGGCCTTGAGCTGATTCGAGGCCATCGAGATCTTGTCGCTCTCGCCATGGCTGATGTGCACATGGGCGGGCCGGGGGAAACGGAGCATCTGGAAGTTCCGGGCGTTCTGATTCACGTAGAACACCAGCCGAAGCGGCTGTGGGGTGATGAACTCCTCGACCTGAGCCATCGTGCGTGCGTACATCACCGGCAATGGGCACTCATCCAGCAGCGCATCCGTCATCCGGACGGTGCGGGAGATCACGACCACTGGATGTGTTTTGTTCAGTTCCGCCAGCGGGCCGTACCACTGGCGAATCTGATACAGATTGACCGGGTTGTCGGCGAAGTAGATCGCGACTTCGAACCGGTCATCAGCCAGCGGAGGCAACGCGGATAGTTTCGCCTGGACGCTGCGTCCTACCGCACGCCGGCGCAGGTTTCTCTTGATCGTCCGCTGAACTGCCTTGGCGTCCGCTAGTACTGACAACGGGTACCCTCCTAGAGCTGCTTGTGTTACCGACCCGAAGAGAAAGTCTATGCTGAGCGGCGGACCTGAAACGAATAGCTGACTGCGGATACTGAGTCCCGGGCGCCGTCACCCTATATCCTTGAGCCAGCACATCCCCTGCCACAAGAAGGAACATCTCCTTGAGCACTTCCCCTGACGTTTCTGTGATTGTCCCGGTCTACAACGCCGCGGACTACCTGAAGTCGACCATCGGATCGATTCTGAAGCAGGAACTCGGCTCACTGACCATTGAGATCATCGTCATCGACGACGGCTCAACCGACGACAGCCTCGCCATAGTTCGAGAGATTGCCGACCACAACCCTGAGCTGCAGGTCGCGACCCAGAAGAACTCCGGCTGGGCCGGCGCGCCTCGTAACCGCGGGATCGAAAAAGCGCGAGGCCGCTACCTGTTCTTCTGCGACGCCGACGACTTCATGCCTCCCCAGGCCCTGCGCCAGCTCGTCAGCTTCGCCGACGAGCATCACAGCGACGTGGTGATTCCCAAGATGGTTGGCGCGGGCGGACGAGGAGTGCGCAGATCCATTTTCGAGAAGACCGAGGTCGATGCGGACTGGGTCAAGGTCTTTCGGGCAAACACGCCTCAGAAGCTGTTCCGGCGGGAGCTGGTTGAACGGCATCACCTGCGTTTCCCGGAGGAGCGAATCAGGCTTGAGGATGCGCTGTTCACGTTCCGCGCCTACACGCTTGCTTCTCGGGTCTCCATCTATGCCGACGACGTCTGCTACGAACTCCACCAGCAGGAAAACGGCGGAAACATCAGCAGCACGGGGATCGACCCGATCGAGCACTCGCATACCGTCTACCGGCTGGTCGAGATTGTCACCTCCGGGTTACCGGCCTCACCGACTCGGGATGACGTCAGTGCCGACGTGATTCGTCGCCTCGCACTGGGGCATTGGAAGAACCCACGGATGAAGGGCCGGCCGCTGGCGCTGCGCCGTGCCTGGATGCACGGCCACCGTCGGATCCTCGATCGCTTTCTGACCCCGGACATCCTTGAGTACTTCGACCCGGTGGAGAAAGCGCGCATCGTCGCAATCCAGAACGCGCGACTAGCCGATCTGATCAAGCTGATCTCGGTGACGAACAGCAAGTCAGCCCTGGTGGCGTGCGACGATGTCCGCCTGACCGACGAAACGCTCACCCTTGGCGGGGTAGTGCAGACAATCGACAGCACCGTGGGGCTTGCCACCGGTGAAGTAACTGTTACCCGGCGGGGCACAGAAAGGTCGATCTCAGTAGTGGCTGCACTTGAGGCATTGCCGCCGGACGAACAACCGCTATACCTTCCGGGCGCCAGGCGCTTCACCGCCCGGATATCGAAAGCTGCGCTCTATTCGCTCGGGAATGGAAAGCTGGACTTACATCTCGTCGTCTCGTCGCCAGATGCGCAGTTGCGAACCCGGATATCCGTGGCTGCGGCTCTGAACGGCAAGCTGACGGCGATAGCGGACGGGCGAATCCGACTCTTCGCCACAGACCTGGGGAACCTCAGTGTGCTGTTGGGGAAGCCAGCGAGTCGCAGGATCGTGGCGAAAGCCGCCAGCTACGTCCCCACTCAGCTACGAAAGCCGGTAGGCCGCGGTTTGCGCCGGCTCTCACGCAGCCTGAAGGCGGCGCGTCGGTAGCTACAGGGCCTGAGCGGCCCACGCGGACTCCACGATTTCCGGCAGTCCGTACTGCGCCTTCCAGCCCAGCTCCGCCTCGATCCGCGACACATCCGCAACAAGTTGCGCCGGGTCACCGGGACGCGCTGCCGAAATGTCCGGAATCACGTTCAGCCCCGACACCTGCCCGATCGAGTCAATCACTTCCAGAACCGATGCGCCCGTTCCGGTGCCGACATTGAACACCGAAGGCGCACACGCATCCGAATCCAGGAAGTCGAGCGCCTTGATGTGCGCCTCGGCCAGGTCGACTACGTGCACGTAGTCGCGGACGCACGTGCCATCAGGTGTGTCATATGTGTCGCCGAAAACGACGGGGTTCTTTCCTTCGGTCAGCCTATTGATCACGATCGGAATGAGGTTGAGGGCTGCTTTGTCGGCCAGGTCCGGCCAGCCGGCGCCGGCGACGTTGAAGTAGCGAAGACTGACAGTTCGCAGGCCGGTCGCGCGGGCGGCGTTGCGCAACATCCATTCGCCGATCAGCTTGGTTTCACCATACGGATTGATCGGCCGGCACGGCACGTCCTCCCCCACCACCGGAATGTCCGGCATCCCGTACGCCGCGGCGGACGAGGAGAACACCACCTTGGCGACGCCGCACTGTCCGACGGCCTGCAGAAGATTGCCAAGTCCGGTGACATTCTGCCTGTAGTACCAGAGCGGCCTCTCCACCGATTCGCCGACCTGCTTCTTCGCGGCGAAATGGATCACAGAGTCAACGCCGTACCGCTGAATCACGTCGGCGATCTGGTTCTGCGCCTCAGCAGAGCAGAGGTCAATATCAACCAGTGGCAGCCTCCCTGCCCGCGAGGAAAAACCATTGGACAGATCGTCGAGGATCACGACATCGTCGCCGCACCGCTCGAGAAGACGCACCACGTGCGAACCGATATAGCCGGCACCGCCGGTAACCATGACTGTCAAAGCTCTGGGGTCCTTTCACGAGACGCCTTCGACTCGCCTACACTATCGGCGGTCTACCGTGGCGGCTCATCCGGAGCACGCCCCGACCGGAGAGTTTCTTTTTGTCTTCGTCCGGTCCCCACGGATCTTCAGCCCATCCGGCCCGCCAGCCGGTGAACCACGCCTTCAGACGATCCGGGTGCCGGAACCAGGCAAGTACCTGCAGAACCGTCCAGCTTCCGACGTACATCCAGCTGACCGGCCAGCGCAGATTTCGCCTGGCCAGCCAGACCCTGTTCCGGGCATTCATGAAGAAGTATTCGCTGTGCCGGCGCTGGTCGATAACCGGGTGTGCCGCGCGCAGGTCGCCCGCGTACCAGACCCGGTAACCCTGATCCCAGACCCGCCACGCCAGTTCTATCCCCTCGTGCGCATACCAATACGGCGCTGGCCAGCCGCCCGTCGAGTCGAAAACGCTGCGCCGAAGTGCGACCGCTCCTTCCCAGACCGAGAAGACATTCGACGAGTGCTGTGCGGTGCGCTTGAGCAGGCGTGGAATCCAGCGCCGTGGGCTGATCTTCCCGCTCGGGTCATCAACCCTGGGCTGCACCAGGCCGATCTGTGGATTCTTTCGTAACAGCTCGGCGATGTCGGACAGGAAGTTGTTCTCCGGTAGCCAGGCGTCGTCATCAAGGAAGAAAAGGAACTCCCCTCGTACGTGGCTGACGCCGGCGTTACGTCCCGCCGGAATGCCGAGATTCTCCGGCAGTCCCAGCGTCTTGACGCCCGCTGGCAGGCCGGTAGGTTCCCAGCCGTTCCCGACGCAGACGATGTCGAGTTCGACGTCCTGCTGGTTGAGCAGTGATTCAAGCCCTCGATTGAGGTCGTCCGGTCGCTTGCCCTGGGTGAGCACGACCACACCGTATCCCGGAACATCCCGTCCCGTTGCAGCTGAAGATTGTTCCATTACCTCAACCTCTTCGATGCCATGATCGCCACGAAATGGCCGGCCGTTGCCAGAATGGACAGCGGAACGAGAATCATGACCAATCCTCGTTCGCCGACGAGTTCTGTGTCGAACATCCCGCCGAAGAACAAGGTGAACAGGGCGGCGGCGAGGCTCAGCAAGGCGAGTTCAACGGAGTGGTAAATCCGGTGGAAAGGCACGAACTTCGCCGCATTTCGGAGCGTGCCGACCATTCCCGAGTTCACCGCCATGGCTTCTTTGCTGTCTGGCAGCTTGTCGAGCTTGGTAAACGCCCGGGAAACGTGCACCATGTCGTTCAAGGCCTTGTTCAACAGGACGAAGACCGCCAGAAGCGCGCCGGCGAAAGCGTACTTGAAGGCGATACCGGGCTCTGTGCCGAAGCGGTTCAGGTCGCCGATGGCACGCAGGCCAATTGCTATCGCAACGAACGATTCCGTTGTGTAATGGCCGACCTTGTCCAGGAAGATCCCCTTGGCCCCCATGGTGTTGCGCCACCGGGCAACCTCGCCGTCGCAGCAATCGATCAGCATCTGCAACTGGCTGAACACCACAGCCAGGACCGGGCCCCAGATTCCCGGGATCAGCAGCGAGGCCGCAATCGCCCAGCCCGACAGGATCATCAGGCCGGTCACGCCATTGGCGCTGATTCGGGTCCGGACCAGAAGCACCGTGATGTAGATCGAAATGTGCCGCAGGTATAGCTGGGCACTCCAGTGCTCCGCGTTCTTGCGATTGCGCACTTCCGGTGGCTGGGCGACCGCGCGCAGCTCAGCGAGGGTCGGCCGCTGCGGCCGCGGCGAAGTGTCAGTCATCAACAGGTTCCAGTGCTAGAGATAAGTCGAAGCCCACGCGCAGGCGTTCGGGCAGTGCCACCAAGCTTAACGGCTGGTTAACAATTTCCCCGACTCTTGAAGGTCCTCGATCTGGCAGCGAGTCAGCTGCCGAGCTTCTGCGAACGGTCACGAATCACGTGCTCGGTTGCGGCCACGAACCGGTTAAGACTCTCACCGGGAGCGGTGTCGCCGAAGTGGTAGGCGCACAATTCCGTGTACTCCGCGGCCTTGCCGGTGATTAGCAGGTCATCGATCAGTTCCACAATCCGATCGGCATCGACTTGCGCAATCAGCGGGAGTTTTCCCACCACGCCGGAACCGTCGACGGCCGCACCCGGGGCAACGGGTTCCGTGAGGAGAAGCGGCTTGGCTGTCGTCATCCAGTCGAAGGTGACCGCAGAGATATCGCACACGCAGACATCGGCAGCGGCGAGCCCCCAGCCGAAGTCCTTGCCGGTATCGATCAGGTGATTGGCGCCCGGGTCGCGGCCATTTGCCTTGACGATGAGGTCCTGGATTTCCGCGTTGGCGGACCTTGCCGCCGCGGAAATCACACCGGTGCGGGGGTGCGGTCGGTAGATGACGCGATGGCGTCCGGTGGAAAGCAGCCGGCCGACGACGGCTCGACCGTGCGACGCAACCGAGCTGTACGACATGGCCGGCGCGTCACCTTCCCAAGTGGGTGCGTACAGCACGACTGTGCGGTCATCCTCCGGCAGGTCGGGACCGTGAGCCGGTATGTCGATCTGGGGTCGGCCCACATCGATCAGCCGGGCCGGCTCGAAATCGATCAGGCGGCTGAGAATTCGATCCCGGGCGGCCTGGCCGGCGGTGAAGGCGAAGTCATAGGCCTTGAGCTGGTTGGACGACATCGAGATTTTTTCACTCTCGCCGTGGCTAAGGTGCACATGCGCAGGTTCGGGGAACTTGAGCCCCTGAAAGTTCTGCGTGTTCTGGTTGACGTAGAACACCACCCGAAGGGGATTCTCGGCGAAGAACTTATCGAGACCGCTGGACAGCCGCGAATAGCGGACCGGCAGGGTCGTCTCTGCTTGCAGTTCCCTGGCGGTCAGCGCGTTTCGGCACAGGATGCCCAGCGAATGGGATTTCGCCAGCACCTCAAAGGGGCCGAGCCATTGCCGGATCTGGTAAATATTGACCGGCGAATCGGCGAAGTAGACGCCGACCTCGAACCGGTCGTCCGTGGACTTCGTGCCCACGCCAAGATCAGCGAAGACTCGGCGTGCTGCCCAGCGCTCTGCCGCCAGTGAGCCAATGTGGCCTGCGATAGACCTGGCCTGAGAGAAAAGCGACAAATGAGTTCCTTACGTCGATTGGTCACTGGAACTCTCTCACGGGGATCTGAGTTCGCGCTGTGTGCGAGGGCCTTCGTGCCACCGGCCGGCCACGAACGACATTTGACCCGGTTCGCCGCTCAAGTAAACTATGCCCTGCCCCATCCCCCCGCGCTCGCCTGACGTCACCAACTGCCTCTGACCGATGGCGGATCGCAATAAAGTGCGAAACGAGATTCCCCGCTGATGGCTAGTGACACGACACCTCCGCCTGCTTCACTGCCGGATGATGCCGCTGCCTCGCCGAAGCCAGGACAGTTCTCAGTTGTCGTCGCTGTTTACAACGTTGCTCGTTACCTCGATGACTTCATCGACTCGTTTGAGGCGCAAAGCTACCCGATCGACGACCTGGACATCGTACTCGTCGACGACGGGTCAACCGATGACTCGTTTGAGCGGCTGCAAAAGTGGCAGACGCAGCATCCGCAGGCTATCCGGGTGCTCACCAAGGAGAATGGCGGCCAGGCCTCGGCACGCAACCTGGGTATCCACCACGCACGGAATGACTGGCTCACATTCGCCGACCCCGATGACATGTTGGACCCGGCCTACTTCTCCTCGATCTCCAGCTACATGGCTGACTCCGCCGCTTCGGACACCGAGTTGTTCGCAGCGCACCTTGTTTACTGGGAGGAGGCGCTTGGCCACGAACGGGACGGCCATCCACTTCGCAAGCGATTCAATAGCGGAAACCGGATTGCTGACCTGGATGGCTTTCCAAACGTCATCCACCTGCACGCGTCGTCGGCGTTCTTCCGCCGCGAGGTCATCCAACGTTCCGGGCTGACATTCGATGCGCGAATTCGCCCCACGTTCGAAGATGGGCACTTCGTGGGGAAGTACATGCTGCAGTGCAAAAAGCCGCAGATCGGCCTCGTCGCAGAGGCTAGGTACCTGTACAGGCGCAGGGCAGATAACTCTTCGACCATGCAAACCAGTCATGCCGATCCCCGAAAGTACACCGACGTACCGAAATACGGCCACCTGGATCTACTTCGCGGTGGCCTGGAAACGTACGGGCATGTGCCGTACTGGCTACAGAACACAGTGCTTTACGACATCTTCTGGTACCTGAAGGTCGATGCCGGACTCTACACAAAGACGTCCACACTCGATCGGGAGACCTGCGACGTTTTCCACCGGCTTCTGCTGGAGATCAGAAGTTTCCTGACGGACGAGGCAATCAAGACCTTCGACGTCATGCCCGTACCGGCGGATATCCGAAAATCACTTCTACTTTTAGATCAGGAGTCGCACATACCCAGCAACGCCCGGATCGAAAAGTACGATGCCGAGGCCCAGCTGGCCCTGATCAGTTACACGTACAAGGGAAATCTGCCCGCCGAGGAGATTTTCATTCGGGGGCGTGCCGTAGAGCCACTACATGCCAAAATCACTGACATCGTCTACTATCAGAAACCCCTGTTGCACAGGCGGTTCCTCTGGATATCGGCTAGCGGAACGGTTCGCATCAATCTCAACGGTCAACCGGTGGAGTTCCGGGGAGACTGGGCATCACGCCCGAACTTCTCCCTACATCGCAAGGACTACGACAATATTCTGGTCCGCAAGCAGCGAATGGTACCGAAGAAGTTTCGGGTTCAGCACATGCGAATCACGACCAGGCTGAAAGAGTCGCTTCGACGATCGGTCACGAACGTCACGGCCGCGTTTGGCAAAGCTTCTCTTGAAGATCGCGCACTGGCACTCGCTCTGCACGTTCTCCCAGTCGGCCGAAAGTTCGAAGGCGCATGGGCTTTCATGGACCGGAGCGCGCGGGCGAATGATAATGCCGAACATCTGTATCGCTATGTTGCAGCCGAACGCCCAGAGATAAATTCCTGGTTCGTACTTCAGCGCGACTCGCCGGATTGGAACCGGCTAGAGGCTGAGGGATTCCGGCTCGTCGCTTACAACACGACTGCTTGGCGAATTCTAATGCTGCGGGCAAAGCACCTCGCCTCCTCACACATCGATGACTACGTCGTCAACCCTCTGCCCCGGGAACGCTACGGACCCAGACTCAGTAAGTACACCTTCCTCCAGCACGGCGTCACGAATAATGACCTCGCCACCTGGTTCAACGCAAAAGACGTCGACCTGTTCATCACGGCAACTGACCCGGAACGCGACTCGATTGCTGGCGACCACACGCGCTACAAGTTCACTCGCAAAGAGGTGCGGCTCACGGGATTTCCGCGGCACGATCGGCTACTGCTCCGTGACCGCGCAATCCCCTTGAAAGAAAAGTCATCTCTGCTCGTCATGCCCACCTGGCGGAAGTCGGTGGCCGGAGAGCTGATACCCGGGACCAATCGGCGCCTGATCAATCCTGAGTTCAGGGATTCAGAGTTCGCATCCCAATGGTCGTCCCTACTGAATAGCCCTCGCCTTGCCGAGATCGCGAAGTCGGCAGGTCTGGATGTGGTCTTCATGCCGCACCCGGATATGGAACCGTATTTGAATCAATTCGAGCTTCCGAGCCATGTGCGGGTCAAGAGCTATTCAGACAGCAACGTGCAGGACGAGATCGCGAAATCACGGCTCATGGTGACGGACTTCTCGTCAATCGCGTTCGAAATTGCCTATCTGTACCGTCCGGTCGTCTACTTTCAGTTCGACGCCGATGACTTCTATGGCGGGACTCAGTCCTACCGTCGCGGTTACTTTGATTTTCAGCGAGACGGATTCGGCCCGGTTGCCGAAACAGTGGATCAGGCATTGTCCGGGATCGAGTCGCTGGCGTCGCCAGACTGGAGCACCGACACGCCCTACCTGGAGCGAATGGAACGCACATTCCCAGTCCGTGATGGCCAGAACTCGCAACGCGTCATCAGTTCGATGCTTGAACTGAATCGTCCGGTGAGCTACCGGAACGCCACCAAGACGCGGCGCACATTCAAGCATGAGCTCCCGGTTGACGAAAACCGGAATGTCGACGCTCGATCAGAACCAGCTACCGCTCGAACTCCCGCGTCTTAGGAAAGTAGCTCTGTAGAAAAGTCAGCACCGGCGCGGCCGGCGCGGCCGAGTGCACCGAATTCAGGCAGATTGTGTCGAATGCCCGTGTCTCGATCAGATGGGCCAGCTCCCGCCGCCATGATCCGCGGTCCAGGTCGACGTACTTGTAGGTGACCCGGCTCCGTTCCGCCCGACCGGTCGCGAGCGCGTAGGCGTGGTGCAGGGCGCCGGACAGCGTAACATCCGTGCTGCGTCGAAATGTGCTCGCCCGAGTAGCCGCGATCACATCGGGCGCCGCGTCCTCAAGCTCCTGCATCACCGGTTTCTGTAGCGCATACGGAGCGTGCAGGTACTTATGCGAAATGGTCTGGCCGGTCAACTTCCGCACCAGGTCCCGGCCGTTCTTGCCGGCACTGTCGGGTGCCAGCTCGTCCGGGCTGCTCTCACCCTCGCCCAGCCCGCGGTTCGACAAGAACACCCGCGAAGCGCCGCTGGGGGTGAAGAACTGCTCAGGAGAAACCGGACGACCCAGGAAGCAGTCATCATTCAGGTAGAGAAAGTGGTCGGCCAGGCCCGGGATGCGATGCAGGCACGCCTCTATCGCCTGAGAATTGAACGTCGGCAGGACACCGGGATCGGGAAAGATCTCCTTATGGTCAACCACCGTCAAACGTTCCGAGTTGCGCAGCCATTCCGGACGCTGCCCGGCGGTCACAACCCAGATATGCCGAACCCAATCCGCGTACTCGGCGACCGATCGCAGACTGTAGCGAAGTTCGTCGAGGTTTCTGAATCGCGCCTCGGATGTGGCCGCCTCGGTTAGTGCCTCGGTATCGATCGTGGCGTTCTCCAGGGACATTCGCCAGTCGGGGTCGGCGTCATCCACCCAGGTGTAAACGATGTCGACGTCGAAATCCACCAGTTCCTCAGTGCGAGCGGAATGGCTCAGCACCGGCACAAGACGCCCGAGCTTGTCGCCTCGGTCGAACTCGGCATCGTGCGTCGTCCGGAACTCGATATCGACGCCAGCTTCAGGACCTACGTGTGCCTGGTCCGATGCGTCACTCGCATAAATTGCGAACCGCAGACGTTCGCCTTCCGGCGGGTCATGCGCGATCAGGCTTGGCGGACCGAGCACCTCACCGGTCGCCATCTGAGCTCGGGAGCCAAAGACTCTGAGACTCAGCCGACTAAACGTGTTAGGCGAAACCAATGACTGAGCGACCAGCTGCGGCGGGACAGCCGATTCCGCCTGCAGCAACCGCCATAATCGCGCCGGCGATCCGACGACCGCAATCCGAGGCGGAAGGTTCACCCGATCCGGCACTATGCACCAGCTGAGCTCTGACCTTTCCAGGCAGCCCACCAGGAAATCGAAGACCTTCTGTCGCTGACCCCGGAACGTCGGTTCGAAAACGCGTTCATGCGGAATCCGGTGCTGATGGTACTGACGGCTGTGCCGCAGCAGCTCCGGCCGACGGGCCGCAGCGGCAAACGCGACCAGTTGCTCGCCGGTCTTGTAGGAGGTGCGAATGGCTGACTTGATTACCCGCTTAGCCACAATGGCCGCCGGGGTTCGGCAGATGGTTCATGTTGCATCGGCCTCCCACGGCGCGGGAACCGGAATGAATCGAGCCAGGAAGGCTCGGATCGCGGCATCGACTTCTTCGTCGGTCATGGTCGAATCGCCCACCAGCGCATCGTTGACGCAGACGCAGTCGAAGTCTCGGTTCCGCAGGTAATGGGAGAGGTTTCGGTCTGCCTTCGAATCGCGGGGATCGACATACAGGTATCGGATCCTGGCGGGAACCGCCCGCGCAGTGCCGTACGCATAGTTGTAATAGAGCGATCCGGCGACGGTGACGTCGTGCAAGCCCCTGAACTGATGCGCCCTGGTCAGTGCGAACTCTTCGGGGAACTTGTTTTCCATCTCCTCGATGACGGACTTCTTCAGCGGGTAGGGAGTGTGGAAGAACTTCTGCGTCATCGTGCGGCCGAACTGCCGCTCTATGACTTTCCGGTTGTTCTTTCCGGCGATCGTGGACGCAATCTCGCCGGGCTGCGGTTCGCCGAAGTCGACCTGCGCGCGCGAGTAGAAGAACTTCGATATTCCATTGCCGTGGAAGAACTCATCCGGCCGCACCGGACGGCCGAACATCATGTCGTCGTTGAGGTACAGGAAGTGTTCGGCCAGGCCTTCGATCCGGTGCAGATTCGCCTCGATCGCCTGGGAATTGAAGGTGGGCAGCGCGGCACCCGGCGGCGCAATTGCCTGATGATCCACGATGCGCACCCGCTCGTCATCACCGAGCCAGTCAGGAATCTGCCGGTCGGTAACGATCCAGATTCTGCGAATCCACG
Organism: Saxibacter everestensis; assembly: GCF_025787225.1. Lineage (NCBI taxonomy): Bacteria > Bacillati > Actinomycetota > Actinomycetes > Micrococcales > Brevibacteriaceae > Saxibacter > Saxibacter everestensis. The sequence continues at coordinate 129,945 of NZ_CP090958.1, read as the reverse complement.
GCGCGTACTGCTCGATCGACCGCAGGCTGTAGCGCAGTTCGTCGTGGTCGGCGAAACGTGACGCACCGGCCGCTTCCTCGGCAAAGGCCCTCTGATCCGTTATGCCGAGGGCGTCTGCCTTCCGCTGCTGCCATTCCACGTCTGAACCATTGACCCAGGTGTACACCGCGTCAACCGGAAATGTGACTGTATCCACCCGAGGTGTCAGGAAAACCCGGAACGTTTGATGCCCATCCACGAGTTCGCCGCCGTCAACCAATTCCTGCAGCTGCGATGGGACCGCGCCGGCGTAGGGGTTCCATCTGGGCGCGACGAGCGCGGTTCCGTCGTTCTGCCAGAATTCCAGATCAACACCGTCTTCGTGACGGCTGGCAAAGTTGGTGTTCCTGAATTGCGCGAACGCGACGAGAGTGACTACATCGGGGACATCCGCAGGAAGCTCGGTTTCGCACAGCCGGGTACTGATCACATCACGGAATTCGACGCCGCCATATCCGATCCGGTACACCGGCCTGCCCTGCACATAATCGGCCAGGGCAGAACAGGCTGCGCGCTTGAACCTCTGATCTATGCCGATTCGGCTGGGTTGCCGCGGCGAGGTAGGGATGACGAAGTAGGGCACGTCATGAGCCCTCAGCAGTGCTGTCACCTGCCGAAGCTGTTCGGTACGGTGCTCAGGGAGAACCAAATGATCGACGCGCTCGGCGAGGCAGACCAGTCGCCCGGAACGGATTCTCCCGATCGGCAGGGCTCCGTAGGCATCCGGAGACACGCGTTGCGCATCCCAGTACGTGTTGACCGCCAACGTTGCTTTTTTCCGGCCGGTAATGACTTCGCGGCGGATTCGTTTCAAGGTGTTCGGCGAGCGGTCCTTCAGAATCTGCGCGGAGTCTTTCAGGTACCTCCGTGCCCGTCCTGCAACCGCCCCAGCTCCCGACAAAGTTTCCCTCTCGACTTTGCGCGGCATGCTCCGGCCAGACGTAATCCGTCGTGCGGCCAGCGCATCCTCGCGCCCTTACTCACAACATAGCGTGTAAATGTAAGATATCAGTCTAGTTTGGGCGCGCGAAACAGCCCGGTCAGGCTCGCCGGAAGCCCCCGGGTTTCGAAAGTCGCGGACGGCCGCCCCCACCAGGTCGGCTGTGCCGGGCGGGGCCCTAGTTACTCGGGCGGGATGCCAGCGGGGCTGCCGACCTGCCGGTTATGCCGGGCGGGGCCCTCCAAGCCAGTTGTGCCGGGCGGGCACCGCATAGATCGCTATGCCAGCGGTCGGCCTCCCGTTACGCCAATCGTCTCGCCGGTGATGAACGAGGATTCCTGGCTGGCAAGGAACACGTAGCTCGGCGCAACCTCGGCAGGCTGCCCGGCACGCCCCAGTGGGGTATCCGCACCAAAGTTGTCGACTTTATCTTCCGGCTGGGTGGCGGGCTGCAGCGGCGTCCAGATCGGCCCGGGAGCGACCGCGTTGACCCGAATCCCCTCCTCGGCCACATCCTGGGCCAGGCCCTTTGTGAAGTTGAGGATTGCGCCCTTCGTCGACGCGTAGGCGAGCAGCGACGGCGTCGGCTGGTACGCCTGAATCGAGTGGGTGTTGATGATGGACGACCCTGGCTTGAGGTGCGGCAGCGCCGCCTTGCACAGCCAGAACATCGAGTAGACGTTCGTCTTGAAAGTGTGATCGAACTCCTCGGTGGATATCTCGGCGATGCCGCCGGGGCGGGCCATCTGGAAACCGGCAACATTCACCAGCAGATCGAGACCGCCGAGCTCCGCGACTGCTTCATCGATGAGGCGCAGGCATTCCGACTCCTCGGCAAGGTTTCCGGGAATCTTGACGGCGGTGCGCCCTGCCTCGCGGACCAACCGCGCCGCTTCCTCCGCGTCCTCTTCTTCCTCGCGAAGGTAGGAGAGTACGACGTCCGCGCCTTCACGAGCGAAGGCAATGGCGACTGCCCGGCCGATGCCGGAGTCGGCGCCGGTGATCACTGCCTTGCGGCCCTTGAGCTTCTCCGAACCCACATAGGTCTTTTCGCCGTGGTCGGGCCGCGGCGACATCGATTCGGTATACCCGGGATGTGGCTGCTGCTGTTCGCCATATGGCGGCTGCGGATACTGATCCGTCGGATCCTGGGGGGTGTGCTGGTCTGTCATCAGACTCCTTTCGAACCGGAAATTATCTCGATGCGATTCCATCGCTCAGGGTCGGGAGTACCCGCAGCCTTGGGGGTTTAAACAGGATCGCCGAAGGAACAGAGGACCGGCTGAATTCGGCGTTGATCGGGAGTAGGCTGGCCACATCGCCTCGCAGCGCGAAGGCGGAAACGTCAGCTCAGGACGATGAGCTGCAGTGATCGTAAGGAGTTGGATTATGGGCTTGGACGACAAGATCAAGAACGCTTCAGAGAATGCCGGCGGCAAGACCAAAGCTGCGGCAGGAGACGCGACCGATAACGATCGACTCAAGGCCGAAGGCGAGGCCGATCAAACGAAGGCCAATATGAAGCAGGCTGGCGAGAAGGTCAAGGACGCTTTTAAGCGCGACTGATCAGGTTCGCCACCAACCGTTAGTGCCCCGTTCTTCCTACTGGAAGAGCGGGGCACTAGTTGTTGGCGGGCGGGAGAACCCATACTTATCTGCCGACGGCTCCTGCTTGCGGAAGTGATCTTGGCGATGGCTTCGGCAGTAGATGGGCTGTGGCGACCGATCAACGCCGTACGAACGCTTGTGCCGGAAACGTAGTGCATGGGACTTCGGGTTCACTAGCGTTACACTTTTCGGGCATCGGGCGATTTCGGGTACTGAGATCTTGCTTTATTGATTATGTAACCAATAAAGCTAAAATTATAGTTGCAGTCATGACCCCGTCGAGACCAACCAACTCCCGCACTCGAATGACACCCGAAGACAGGCGACGGACGATCATGGACGCCGCCCGTGAAGTTGCGGTCGACAGCGGACTTGTGGCCCTGACCCTCAAGTCGGTCGGAGCACAGGCCGACGTGGCTTCATCGCTCGTGGCACACTACTTCCCAACCATGAACGACCTGGTAATTGAAACATTCAAGTCCCTCGTCGAAGAAGAGCTCTCGACGCTCCAGCAACTCCAAAGTAACGAGCAATCTGAACTCGAACGGATGAAGACACTCGTCGGTTGGCTCCTTGGCGACGCGCGAATCGAAGTCACAGCCGTATGGCTTGATGCACTTATTCTGGGTCGCCGCAACAATGACCTCGCCGCTGAGGTCCGATCGCAATTGGACAACTGGCAGATGGCGGTAAGCGGCTCAATCCGGCGGGGAATTGAGTCCGGGGAATTCGAATGCAAAAATCCCGACGTTGTTGCCGCACATATTCTCTGCCTGATCGACGGACTCAATGCTCATTCCCTTGTTGAATACGAAGATTCGCCGGGGCTCGGAAACTTCTTGCGCCAGCTAGTGGAGATTGAGCTTCTCCTGCCAACAGGTTCGCTATCCACTACATGAGTTAGTCCGCGGCGGCAGCTGGCTTAGGCACATACGGCGCCGGAGGCATCCATGCTCCGGCCGCCAACAACGGCAGGGGCAGCGACGCCACTGCCTCGGATCGGCGCCCCACACCCGGCACCGATCTTGAAAGCATGCCTCCCGCACACCCATTTGGCCCCGCACGGCGACCCGGGAGAGTCATATTGCGCGACCAAGCACCGGACTCCAGCCCAAGTGCCAGCAGTGTCAGCGCAGATTCGGCCGCCCGCATGGAGCGGCGATGTGCTTTCACCAGGTGTGACCAGCGACTTAAGCAGTACCCGGCGACGACTTGATGTTGACATCATTGCTCGTCGTACATATCGTTGCACCGGTATTGATCGTGCAATCAATAAGCCGGGTCTCTCAGCGAAGAGGTACAACATGAACGGTGAATCAACGACGCCCGCAAATTCCTCCGCCCCGGGTGAAGTCGTCGAGGAAACCAACAGGGCGGGCCACATCGAGACCCGGGGAATTGATTTCATCCCGGGACCAGAACGCCATGGCCGTCCGTTCGAGCTGTTCTGGGTTTGGATGGGCGCAAACGTCAACTACCTTTCCTTTGCATTTGGTGGCCTGCTCATAATCATTGGCCTTTCAGTGTGGGAAGCCGTCGTTGTAACGATCATCGGAAACCTCTGGTGGGTTGCCGTCGGCTGGCTTTCAGTCAGCGGCCCGGCATCTGGCACCCCGAGCGTCACAGTCATGCGGGCGCTGTTCGGCATCCATGGAAACCGGGTGTTCGGCGCAGGCCAGGGACTCGTCATCGGGTTGTTTTACGAGGTCATCAACATCGTGGTTGCAACATTTGCGTCCCTGGCGCTACTCGATGCGCTGGGCCTGCACGTGCCGGCCGGGGTCGAATGGACCGTGCTGGTCATCGTCGCAATCCTCAGCTTCGTATTGAGCATCTACGGTCACGCCACGATCGTGAAAGCCTCGCCCTACTTCTCGGCCGCGCTAGCTGCGGCATTCATAGCCCTCGCGGTTTTTGTTATGCAGGCGGCCGATTTCTCATATACAACGACCGAGCTATCCAGCGCCGAGCAGTGGCCGACCATACTCCTGGGCTACGCCATAGTTGCCTCGGGGCCACTTTCGTGGGGCACGGGTGCCGACTACTCGCGCTATCTTCCAGAAGACACTTCCAAACGGGGTGTGATCTGGTGGACTGCACTCGGCGGCTTCATCCCTACCGTATTCATCAGCCTTGTCGGAATTTTCGCAGCAACGGCAATAGACATGACGGATCCCCAACTGACCATCGGTCAGATCGTGCCAGGTTGGTTCACCCCTGTCTTCCTCGGCATCGTCGTGGTTGGAAGCATCACCAACAATGCCGTGGTTGCATACTCTGCCGGGCTCTCCGCGCAAGGACTGGGAATTCGTGTGCATCGCGTGACAACGGTAATCGTTACAGGTGTGATCGCAACATTCGCATCCCTGTGGCTGGCATTCTTCTCACCCGGCTTCTTGGACACGATGGAGTACGCACTCGAATTGACCGTCACCATTCTTGGCCCCCTCATCGCGATCTATTCGATTGACATCTGGCTCCGGCGCAACTACAACGGCATCGCACTGAACGACGAACGGCGCGGGAGCCCATTCTGGTATTCGAACGGCGTGTTCTGGCCCGGCGTCGTGTCCCAGGTCATCGGCACGGCAGTTTCACTCATGATGTCGAACACCACCCTGTACATGGGTCCCATCTCGGCTGCCATGGAGGGCGCCGACCTCTCAGCAATCGTTGCGCCCGTCATCGGCGGCGGCCTATACGCCTTGCTTTGGCTCACAACGAACCCATTCAAGAATCGACAGCTGCGCCCCGGTGCAGCGCTTGATATCCAGACAGTGGATACGCTCGCGTCCACTGACAACACCCCGGAGATAACCAAATGAATTGGCACATGCCCAGCGAAACAGACCCACACGAACGAACGTGGATGGCTTTCCCCTGCGAGGGCCCAGCGCTCGGCAGCGATGCCGCTAGCCGTGAACTCACCTATGCCTCGTGGGCGGCGGTCGCGCACGCCACAGCGGAATTCGAGCCTGTATCGATGCTCGTCGACCCTACAGAAATTGACAGGGCTCGCCGCATGCTCGATTCCGAGATTGAGCTGTTTGAAACCCCGATAGACGAGTGCTGGATGCGCGACCATGGCCCGACCTTCGTTGTAGACGACCATCGCCCCGGTACTCTCGGCGCAGTCGACTGGGTTTTCAACGGCTGGGGAGCACACAGCTGGGCACAGTGGGAGAAATCCGGCAAGAACGCCAGATTCATAGCCGAGGTAACCGGTGCCGAGCTCGTGAGTTCGATGATGGTCAACGAGGGCGGGGGCATCCATGTCGACGGTGAAGGCACGGTGCTTTTGACCGAGACAGTGCAACTTGATCCACGGCGCAACCCATACGCCGACAGGGAGCGCATAGAGGCCGAAATTGCACGTACCCTCGGGGCGACCAAGGCGATCTGGGTCCCGCGTGGACTGACACGCGACTACGAAGACTACGGCACCAACGGCCACGTGGACATCGTTGCAACCATCACCGCGCCCGGGAAGCTCCTGCTGCATAGCCAACGCAATCCCGAGCATCCCGACCATCAGGTGAGCCGAGATCTTCACACATTGTTCTCCAACGCAACGGATGCAGCCGGACGCCATTTCGAGATTACCGAACTACCGGCCCCCGATACTTTGCGGGACAGTGAAGGTTTCGTGGACTATAGCTACATCAACCACCTCGTCGTCAACGACGGCATAATCGCGTGCGGTTTCGGAGAAAAGGAATCCGATGCCCGTGCACGCGAAATCCTCGAAGCGGCCTACCCTGGCCGCCGGGCAGTGACCATTGACGCACGGGCCATCTTCGATGACGGTGGCGGGATCCATTGCATCACCCAGCAGCAACCGAAGGTCAAGCGATGAGCCGCTTCGACGTCGTGGAGGCGTCCATAGCCGAGCTCTGCGCCGCTCTCGAGTCGGGCGCGACCACTGCGGTCGAACTTGTCGAGGCGTATCTCGGACGCATCGAAACCTACGACCGCCCGGGCACTAGAACAGCGTTGAACTCGCTCGTGGTGATGAACCCGAAGGCCGTTGCGGAAGCAGAAGCCTCGGATTCGCGCAGGGCGCGCAACAAGACGCTCAGTCCGCTCGACGGAATCCCCTATACGGCCAAGAACAGTTACCTCGCGGAGGGGCTTACGGCGGCCGCGGGATCACCTGCGTTCGAACATCTCGTCGCGCAACGTGATGCCTTCACAATCGAACGATTACGTTTGGGCGGGGCGATCCTCATCGGACTGACAAACATGCCTCCGATGGCCAACGGCGGTATGCAGCGAGGCGTCTATGGCCGCGCTGAGAGCCCGTACAACCCGGAGTGGCTGACGTCGGCATTCGGCTCGGGATCATCCAACGGCTCGGGCACCGCGACCGCTGCGTCTTTCGCCGCATTCGGCCTTGGTGAAGAGACATGGTCAAGCGGGCGTGCCCCGGCCTCAAACAATGCATTGTGCGCTTACACACCTAGCCGTGGGGTGATTTCAACCCGCGGAAACTGGCCCCTCGTTCCGACGATGGACGTAGTGGTTCCCCATACACGAACCATGGCAGACCTGCTCGAACTACTAGAGCAGATTGTCGTCGATGATACCGAGACCCGGGGTGACTTCTGGCGTGTTCAACCGTGGATCAAGTTGCCAAGTGCTTCGGAGCACCGTCCGGAATCGTATCGGGCACTTGCGCCAGGTAAGGCCGCGAGCATCCCGCTCGAGGGAAAACGGTTTGGCGTTCCCCGGATGTACATCAACACCGATGCCGAGGCAGGTACGCGCAGGGATGGCGGCATTGGCGGCCCAACCGGGAAGCGAATTGAAACCCGCGCATCGATTATCGAGCTTTGGGAGGCCGCACGCCGCGACCTGGAGTCGGCTGGTGCCCAAGTGATCGAGGTCGATTTTCCGATCGTGTCGAACTACGAGTCGGATCGCCCAGGAGCTCCGACCATAAGTACCCGCGGACTTGTTAGCCTGGATTTTCTGCACAAGGAGTTAATTGACCTTGCAGCGTGGGCATGGGACGACTTCTTACGGGCAAACAACGATCCTGCGCTCAACACCCTCACGGATGTCGACGGCGAACAGATCTTCCCGGATCCGGAAGGCGCGCTGCCCGATCGCTACGAAGGCTTCGACGACAACATAAGTAGCTTTCCGGAACGGGTGCGTACGAATCCGTCTTCGTCGCTTACCGAGATTACGCATCTCGAGTCAGGCCTGCACGGGCTTGATGAGACCCGCAGGATCGACTTCGATCAGTGGATGATCGAGCTCGGCCTGGACGCCGTGCTGTTTCCGGCGGTTGCAGACGTTGGTGCCGCAAACATGGATGTCGACGAGAAATCTGCGGAACTCGGGTGGCGCAATGGGGTGTGGGTGGCGAATGGCAACCTCGCAATCCGGCACTTCGGTATTCCGACAGTGACTGTGCCCATGGGCACGATGGCCGACATCAACATGCCGGTCGGGCTCACTTTCGCGGGAAAGCCTTACGATGACCCAACGTTGCTCGCGTTGGCAGCAGCTTTCGAAGCGACAGGTTCCCGCCGCACCGCTCCTCCCCTGACCAGCTAGCAGCCTTCCTGCCGAGCTGCAAAGAAATCCATGTAGCCAGCAGAGCCCATTCACTACCCGAGGAGCGGCAGTTTCATTATCATCCGACGACTTCAATCTGACTTCGGACGCCTGGTACTTGGGAAAGCCGCCTGTCTCCGGTAACAAGCACCACTTCCAGCAACTCCGCGAGAGCGACGTATGCCGCGTCGTACGGTGTGAGGGTGTCCCGCAGGGCCCAGGAGCGGTTGAGCAGCCGTCGATGAGCGACACGCTGCAGCGGCATCACAAGCAGGTCCGCCAATGCCAGGTCAGCGCGGCGTAGCTCAAGCTGCCCGGCCCTTACTTGCCGACGCCAGACGGAGGTGACCTCGAGATCAATCAGCTCCGGCGCCGCGAGAGTGTTGCCGCGCAAACCGACTTGACCCTGACGCTACGTCAGGCTTTAGCGTGAGTGGCATGACTATAACTGTCCTCGATACCGCTACAGGAATGTCCTCCGTTCTTTCCGCGGATGACGCTCGCCGCCGTGAAGCACTGTCTGACGTTCTGGCCCCGATGGAAGGAATGTTCCGGTACTTCCCGGGGGAGGTCGATCTGGTTGCGATGCACGCGATGAGTTTCGGATTCCCGCTCGATAGACAGTTGGATGAGACGAGGGACGCCCTCGCACGTCTGGTCGAGGCCGATGCGTGGGGGCGGATCGAACGTTCGCTGATTGCTGCGGTGGATGCTCAGGCACGTGCGGTCTCTGATCTCCATGTCCCGGACATCACCTGCCTTCTCGTCCTCGGAGACCCGACCGATGAGTACTTCATGGGTCCGGTCCGCGGATTCAGCGGGAACGGCAGCGCGACTGGCTACATCTCGCTAACTCTCTGGCCGACGGAAGAAAACCTGGCTCGGTTGGAAGCCGCCGCCGTTCACGAACTGAACCACAACCTCCGCTACGCACCAGGCGGTGTCGTTTGGGACCCGGCGGCCGTCGTAGTCGGCGAGCAGGTGGTGTCAGAAGGGCTCGCCGATGCGTTCGCCCGGCAGCTCTACGGAGAGAGTGGCTATACGCCCATTGGCGTTCCGCACCTTGGCGACGACGAAGTGTTCGACAAGGTGGTCTCCGGCCTTGACATCGGTGGGATGCAGAACTTCACCGCCTGGGTACATGGCGACCCCGCCGCTCAGCGCTTCGGCGTCGAGCCGGTCGGCCTTCCAGCCGGGGCCGGTTATGCAGTGGGGAACAGACTATTGGACGGTTATCTGACTGCATCGGGCACGACCGCGGCCGAAGCGCTGCACGCATCCAGCCGTGACATCATCGACGTCGCACTCCGAACGCTTCGGTGATACCGGCTACTCCCACACCGCCGTCTCCGGGTCGATCCCCTTCGCCAGTGCGTTGGCATCAATGATTTGCTTCGTCCACGCAGCCAGACCGGATTCGGCCCGATCGTAGGACTCGATGAATCCCGGCTCTGTGACGTACCTCCGCGCCACGAGGACGTGCATCGAGTGAGTGCAATGGAAGTATTCACTCATCGCCGTTCGGTGACGCTCCGCGAGAGCATTCGCAACATCGCTTCCCGGCGACGTTCCGTCCCGCATGGCTTGAGCCAACGTCGCTGTGATTTCCTGCTCCGACTCGACAATTCCGCGCCAATCGTCCGCTTTGCGCTTACTCGAGCGTTCCGCATACTCCGCCCATTGCGCGGAATCACCCCACCGTCGCCGTGCGGCCACACTCCACGACGGGTCCCACCCGGCACCGAACACGTCGAGCTGCTCCGCCTCGGCGAGCAGCACGCCGGACGAATCCGCGGCAAGTATCTTGTCCACATCCTCCGCGAGTTTCCGCAGATGACAGATCTTCTCAATGAGTTCCGCCCGTCGCCGCTCCAGCTCCTCCCGCCGCTCGACAGCACCCGCGTTCAGCAGTACGGGGATTTCCCCAAGCGGGATGCCAAGCTCTCGAAAAAGCAGCACTCGGCGCAAACGGGCGACATCGGCAGGAAGATACACGCGATATTTTCCGCTCGTCCGACCCGAGGGAGACGCCAACCCCAGCGTGTCCCAGTGATGCAACGTGCGAACACTCACGCCCAGCGACCGGGCGACGGCCCCGACGAGTTCAGCCTCATCAGCACTAGAACTATTCACATGACCAGCCTTTCAGATCCTGCGAACCTCAGAGTGGGCTGAATGCCCGGAAACGCATCCCTTCCGGCACGACCGTGTCAGTGTCCGACGTGACCGGGCTTCAGGTCGCCCTCCTGGGTTTGCAGCCCGTCCAGGAGCTTGCGGAGTAGTCGGGCCAACTGGTCGCGCTCCTCGTGGTCCAGGTGGTGAAGTAGTTGAAGTTCACGGCCCAGCACCAGGTCGACAAGGCGCTCCACAACGTCATGACCTGCCTGGGTGAGTTCGACATCGACCTGTCGCGAACCCGGTCCGCGCGGTGCGCGGATGACCAGCCCCTGCTTTTCTGCACGGGCCACTCGCTGAGTAATCGCGCCGGCCGTGATCAGCGCTGCACCGGCAAGCTCCCGGGTCGTCATGCGGTAGGGCGAGCCTGCGCGTCGAAGCGTCGACAGCAGGTCCAGTGTTGCGGCATCGGCGTCCGCTCCACGAAGGAGTCGGGTCCGATCGTCGCCGAAGAACTTCCCGGCCTGCCACAGGCGCGTAACAACACCGATCGAATCCACTGGAGTGCCTGGACGCTCACGCAGCCAGCCAAGAGCGATGGCGTCGACGGCATCGTTTGGGTCGAGCGACATGAATGCGCATCTTCCTGATCGTCGTGTACGTTTAGACCTAAACTTAGCAGATCGTGGAGGCATCGGATGAGCAAAACCGTAGTTGTGACCGGCGGAGGATCAGGCATCGGAAAGGCGATCGCACGGCAGTTTGCAGATGAGGGCGCAAAGGTAATCATCACCGGGCGGCGCGGAGACGTCCTTGAGCAGGCCGCCGCGGAGATCGGTGAAGGCGTGACGGCGAGGCCTTTCGACGCCTCCGATCCGCTACAGGTGGCGGAGTTCGCGGCCAGCATCAGCGACATTTCTGTGCTGGTCAACAACGCCGGAGGTAACACCGACTTCGATCGAACCGCCACAGGCGAACTGGGCGATCTGGCGGAGGCTTGGCGCGCCAATTTCGAATCGAATGTCGTCACCGCTGTACTGATGACGACGGCACTGAGGCCCGCATTGCGCAAGGGCGGAGCGATCATCACTATCGGCTCGATCGCCGCGGACAAGGGCGCCGGCTCGTACGGCGCGGCCAAGGCTGCGGTCGCATCCTGGAATGTGGACCTGGCAGGAGAAGTCGGGCCTGAGGGAATCACCGCGAATGTCGTGTCGCCCGGGTACATCGCAGAGACCGAGTTCTTCCGCGATGCTCTCACCGATGAGCGCAAAGAAGACCTGGTGGCGGCGACCATGACCGGACGAGCAGGTGCTCCCGGCGATATCGCGGCAATGGTCGGATTCCTTGCTTCTGAAAACGCGCGCCAGATCACGGGGCAGGTGCTCGCCGTCAACGGTGGAGAATGGACCACCCGCTGACCCGATAGCTGGCGCCGTAGTCGCGGCACAAAACGTCACCGGCTGCTTCCCGCAAGCGGACCATCAGGCAGCCGGCTTGTTCCAGACCAGCGAGTAGCGCCACATCGCCAACCGGGACCACTTGGCACCAGGCAGCACCCTGGCCGCACTGCGCCGCACGTCCGCGTATGTGTGGGGCGGCGGCCACACGATCGGCGCGGAATGAGCCCAAATGCCGTGACGGCGTTTAAAACCGTGTTGCTGGACGAGCCCGGCGACGTCATAGACCACGTCGATCGGGCGCGACGATCTCGCAAGGCCCACAGCAGCAACTACTCCGCCCGGTGCGGTCAGCTCGGCAAGGCGAGTGAGTGTCTGATCGAGGTCGGGTAGGTGGTGAATGGTCGCTACCGAGGCGACCACATCGAACGAGGCAAGCGGGAAGGGACAGGTCAGTATGTCCCCCTGGACCCAGCTCACGTCCGCATCCTCCTGACGGGCCAATTTCAGCACGTCGGCGTCAGGATCGATCCCGGTCACGTCGTCAACGAGCTTATGCAGCTCGGCTGCCAGCAGCCCGTTGCCCGTCCCGACGTCCAGAGCCGTCCGAGCTCCGGTTGGCACCGCATCGAGGATGAGGCGATGGTAGTGAATGTTGTTGTTCCACCGCGTGGGCCGCGCATCCGTCATGCGTCTACCGTGCAGTGCTTCCCTCGATGACCGCAAGCGATCGCCCTGAACGCGTACAGGACGCCCGACTCTACCGATGCGCGGGGTATCTGGGGTCAGCGGTCGGCCGGCACGTCGACGCCGCCGAATCCCTGCGGAGCGGTCGAGGACTTGGCCGTCGTCAGCTCCCCGGTGCGATACACCAGCCCGACCGGGTCGAGGCCACTCCACCTCAGAGCGGCCAGTCCGGCGCCGGCCAGGACCACGATCCCGACCGTGATCCATGCGACGCCGAGCGCGCACAACACGAGCGCCAGCCCGACAGCGATAGCAAGCAGGACCCCCATGTACACGACGCCGGCGATCCGGTCCCAGCGATGCCACCAGGGTTGCTGCCGGTCGAATGCGATGGCCTTGGTGTGGTCCCAGGTCTCACGGGCGTCGGTCATAGTGTCGGTCAGGGCCTTGACGTAGCCGCTGTGCAGGAACATGTCGTAGACGACCTCCGGCACGACGGTTCCGGCCAGGAGGACGGCGCGCCATCCACCGCGTTTGACCGACCACACCCTCTCGGCGACAACGAAACCGGTGACGTAGAACCAGAACCAGGACCACGGCACCGCGCCCCGGACGAGGAAGGTGAAAAGAAGCGTGGTGAGAAAGAACGGCACGAAGGCGACGCCGACATAGGTCATGATCTGTCTGACGATGTAGGGCGCGGTGTGACGGGTGAGGCCGTACTCGCGAAGGTTCTCCAGTGCGCCGCGCTGCCACCGCAACCGCTGGTGGAACAGGCGTGGTGCGGTGGGCATCACCTCGGTCCCCACGATGCACTCCTTCGGCGAGACGCATCGGTAGCCCAGGTGCTTGAGTGCCAGCGTTAGCTCGTTGTCTTCGGTGAGTGCGTGGACCGAGTAGACGCCGGTGCCTGACGGGAGACGGTCCTCTGCCCGCGCCCGCACGACGTCGCGAAGTGCCCGGACGGAGAAGAGGGTGGCCGTGCCGGTGAGCACGTCCGCGCGCCCTTTGCGGCGGCCGACGTCGCGCGCGTAGCGGATGTACTCGTTGTCCTGGAGGTGCCCGACGATCCCGGCCACCGGGTACCCGAGGAATACCCCGCCGACACCTCCGACCCTGGGACCGTCACCCTCCGGTTCTCTCAGACGACGGGCGGCCTCGGCGACGAAGGCAGGCGAGAGCGAGCCATCGGCATCCATGACCAGGACCGCGTCGTTGTCGGTGAGCCGCGGCAACAGGTCATCCAGGACCTGGTTGAGCGCGCCAGCCTTCTTCTCCAGATTGGCCACGGTAACCACGACCTTGACATCGTGGGCGAGGGCGATCTCGCGGGTCAGATCCATGCATCGGTCGGCGATCACGATGACCTCGTCGGGCACCCGCGTCTGGGCGGCGAGCGACTCCAGTGCCTCGCCGATGAGCGCAGCCTCATCATGCGCCGGGATCAGGACAACGATCCTTCCCGGCCCGACGTCTACCTGAGCACGCTCATAGCCGGGCTGCGTCAGACCCCGCGACGTGAGATTACGGGGCTGGCGCCGGAACGCACGACCGAGCCCTCGGTCCAACCGGCCACGAACCTCGCCCGTCTCCGCGTGCCCCTCCGTCGTTGCCGACTCCGTGCTCGCTGCATTCTCCATGGAGCCCACCTACCGATCCTGACCCGCGGCACCGGTCGGTCTGCGCCGTTGAGAAGACTCGACGGCGTATCGGGGGCGTGACCTACATTACAGGCAGGTCATGCGGAAGATTACACCGCGAGTCAGTCCCGGCGAGCGGTCTCCTGAAAGCTGTTGTCTTAAATGACAGTCATCACGACGCTTGAAGGGCCGGTCAACGGCGCGAGAACGGTCACAACCGGTCGCCGCTCTCGAGCGCCGCCATCATCTCGTCCGCGAACAGTTTGCTGGCCAGCGAATGAACGTGCCGCTCGCGGCGCACCAGCGAGAGCACATTCTCGCTGAATGTGCTTGCACTGATGGGGCGGAATGCGAGCCGCCCACTCCGCTGCTCGTCGGCGATGTCGTACTGACTGAGGAATGCCACGGCGGTGCCTGCCGATGCGAGTCGCTTCATCGTCTCGATCGATGTGGTGTGGAACGCAGGCTCGACGTCGAGTCCGGCGTTTACGAAGGCATCCGCGATGATCCCGTGCATCACCATGGACCGGTCCGCGAAAACCAGGGGGTAATTCGCGCACAGCTCCATCGGGATGCTCTTCAACCGGGCGAGTGGATGCTGCGCGGCGACGACCGCGCCCAAGCGTGCGTCGCGCTGCCAGCATACGGAGAGCTGTCCCGATTCTGGGATATTGAAACCCAACCCGAGGTCGGCCTCGCTGGTGGCAACTGCCTGCAGCATCTCACGTGCTGACATCGTGCGGATCGAGATCCGCACCTCGGGGTGGCGCGCATGGAAACGCACAGCCGCCACGGCGACGATGCTGCTTACAAGGCCTGTCATCGCCGCGATCACCACTTCACCCTGAGGCAGTGACTTCAGCGAATTCATCTCGGTGACCGTCTCGCGGTACTGCTGCATTGTCTGCCGAATATGCGTGACGAGAACCTCGCCGGCGGGCGTGAGCCGCATCCCGCGCGGGAGGCGATCGAATATTGGCTCTCCCAGTTCGCCCTCGAGCATCAATATCTGACGGTTGATCGCCGACGGCGCGACGTGCAGCCGCGCGCCCGCGGCTCGGATCGATCCGAGCCGGGCAACCTGATCGACATAGTTCATCAGCCGGGAATGGAGCATCCTGGCACCCCCTTTTGGGAAGAGTGTACGCAAAAAGCGTACGGTCCGTGCGAAAACGAGTGCTTGTCAGCAACGCGACTGTTGAGTTGCATTAGATGAGCACGGGCGAACGCCGGACAAGCGGACACGCTTCGACCGACTCGGTCCCGCGTGACAGATTCACCAAGCCGAACAATGGAGTGAGGATCAAGATGTTCCAGCAGGCGACCAAGACAGGTCAGATGGGGCTCTACGTGGATGCCGAGGAAGTGGGAGTGCAGGACGACTATGTCCGGTCCATCTTCGAAATCTTGCAGGGCGAGAGGGAGGCTGATCTCCTCCTGCATAACCTGAACATCCTCGACGTGCACAGTGAGGAGGTCTATCCCGGGTCGCTTCTCGTGCACGGTGGGCGGATCATCGCACTGCAGCCCGATGAGGAGATTCTCAAGGTGCGGGAGCGCTTCGACGGCGAAGGGCTGTACGCTATCCCCGGTCTGATCGACGCGCACCTTCACTTCGAATCGCAACTGGCACACCCCGCCGCCTTCGGCGAGGCGATCGTGCCTAGCGGCACGACCACGATCTTCGCAGAAACCCTCGACTTCGCCAGCGCCGCAGGCGACGAGGGCGTGGAAGCTGCCGGGGAACTGTTCCGGAACTACGAGAAGCTCCCCTACCGCATTTTCGCGTTCGCGCCTGGGAAGAAGGCATCTGTCGCCGTCACCGAGGCGATGCTGCAGATGGAGCCGGTGATCGGTCTGGGTGAGCTTGCGCACCTGTCTTATATGACGGGCAACGACGATGACTTTCGCCGATCCGCCTTGGGGCGAGCCACCGGTGGCTATGTCAACAATCACTGGGGCGTGACCGCTCTGCCCGATATGCTGCTGAACTACATGCCGGCCATCGGTGCGCACAACAACCATGACGTGTGGAACGAAGACGACATCGCCAAGAGCATCCGGTACGGGCAGAACACGCAGATCAAGTTCGGGGTGGGAAGTCCTGAGGTCATCAAGACGTTGTTCCGTGCCATCGTCAAGCGCCACTGGCCGGCCGAGAACTTCCAATTGTGCGCCGACAACATCTCTGTAGATCGGGTGCTGAAACGCGGCCACATTGATTGGGTGATCTCGCTGGCTATCGAGATGGGTGTCGACCCGATCAAGGCGATCAAGATGGGCACGTTGTACGCAGCGCGATCATTCGACAAGGATGACGACTTCGGCTCTCTCGCACCCGGGCGGTACGCCGACATCGTGCTCACCGACAGCCTGGCCAAAATCAATCCGCGGTATGTGTTCAAAGGCGGCGAGTTGGTCGCGAAGGATCGCAAGCTGATCGCTTCGTTGGACGGCCTCGACTACTCGGGCATGGTGAAGCAGCCCAAGCCTGGTCTTAGCGACCTCGGCCCCGGCCAGCTCGATATCACTCCGATCGAAATCTCCGCAGACGGCACGCTGGCTAAAGTGCTCGTGTTCGACGTGTATGGGCGAGGGCACCTGAAGTTCGCCGAGGAGGCCTGGATTCCCTATCGCGACGGCGCCATCGTGCCCGAACTGAACGGGGAGCGGTTGAACCGGATCTCTGTCGTACAGCGCTATTCCGATGGCGATCGCCACATCGTCAACGGGCTGTTCAAGGGCGTGAAGGTCAACCGCGGCGCTGTCTCGGTGTTCTGGCCGGCGCCGTTCCCCTATTTCGTTTCTGTTGGCACGGATGCAGCTGAGATGTGTGACAACCTTCTACGTCTGGACCAGAAGGTGGGCGGATGCCTCGTCACTGATGGTCTCGATGAGGTGGCCTCGCTCTCGCTCGACATCTACGGGGTCATGGCGGACACAGATCTCGCGGGCCTGCTGGAGGCGACTCGTTCCATCGACGCGGCGCTCGAGGATCTGGGCAACCGCAACGAGGGCGAGCCGGTCGTCAATAAGCTACTCACCCTGTTCATCTCGCTCGACCGCTTCGGATTCATGATCTGAGCTCATCAGCCACTCGTTCCCGGCAGCACTTGCCGGGCCCGAGTGGCCCGCATCGGCGGCAACGAGGCAGTCGATGCGAGCCAACGCACGCAGAGCCAATGGAGGCACTGGCATGAAACAGAAAAACGTTCAAGACGCCGGGATCATCGACAACGGCAGTCTCGTCCGACGCTGGGCGACATACATCCTCGGGATCTACATCCTCACCGTGGGCGTGAGTCTGGCGATCCGCGCCGGGATCGGGATCTCACCGCAAAGCAGTCTCACCCGAACTATGACCCTGGTGATGCCCGGGGTCAGTCAGGGAACGTTCAACTTCGCACTTGAAATCCTCATGCTCATCCTCGCGTTCGCGGTGATGCCGAAGGCGTTCGGATGGCGCAATCTCCTCTCGCTGATTCCCTCGGCGATTCTGGCCGTGCTCCTGGACTTCAACCTGGCCATCACGGAGTGGGTTGTAATAGAGCCGTACATCGGCAACCTCGGTCTACTGGTCTTCGCTGATGCCTTGTTGGCGTTCGGGTTGTTCCTTATGATCCGCGCCAATCTCGTGCTGATGCCCATCGATCTATTCGTGAACACCCTGCACAACAAGACCGGCCGCAAATGGGGGAACATCAAGACCATCTTCGATTGCTCACTGTTAGTGGTTTCGGCAGGTATCGGCCTGCTTTTCCTCGGTGCACCGCAGTTCATTCGCGAGGGCACGGTTCTGAACGCGGTGTTAGTCGGCCAGTATGTGAAGCTCTATACGTTCATCTACTCCAAGACCTTCGGCAAGCGAAACTCCGGCAAGGTGGGCGGTCCTCAGGAGCCCAGGGCGGCGGAACTCTGAGGGTGTTGCGGGTCAGGCAGTCCGTCTGGCCAGGACTTGCTCCCGCAGGATGTCGGCGTGGCCGCAGTGCTGCGCGAGTTCGCGCACCATATGCAGGTAAACCCGCCACAGCGGTCGCGGGCCACGGCCCTCGACAGTCTCCTCTAACTCCAGCGCGTCCACCGCTCGGCGGGACGCCTCACACGCATCTCGGTAGGCCGCCTGAAGTGATGCGATCGTGTCGTGCTTCTTAAGGATGAATGAGCCGTCCGGGGTGGACGCTAGTCCGATCTCCTTGCGTGATCGGCCGGTGATCGCCTCATCGAACCAGACGCCCTCCACGAAGATGGCGTGCTTGACCAGACCGAGCAGCGTGGTCCGCGACGGCACGAGGGACAACCGAGCCTCTTCCTCGGTCAGTCCGTTCAGGCTGTCGTGCAGTGCAGACCGGTATTCGTCGAGGTAAGAGTCGAACTGTGCGCGAAGCTCCCGGTTCACCGGCAATGAGTCCTTAACTAAATCCTGGTAAGAGGAACAGGTTTGGGGCGTCAGGGCCAAACTGGCTGGGACACCCCAAACCTGTTGGGGTCAAACCCCGTACTTCAAGAGGTTACAGATCTCCGAGCGGTTCGTGACTGGTGTCGGCGTCCTCATTGGAGCCGTCAGTCCCGCCTTCACCCACTCCTTGATCCTGTTCTGAAGGCTCATTGCTGAGGCCGTCATCCCGCACCCCGCCGGTGCCATCGGGCTGGTCCGGAGAACCCTCAACGCCGTCCGGTGTCGCATTTCCACTGGTTTCCGGGTCTAGTTCGCTTTCATACTCGCTCATGTCTCGCTCCACACTTTCCTCAACCGTGACGTAACGAAGCCGTGTGCTCGACCTGCGGGGCAACGATTAGCTGCCTCACGTCCTTGCTACCAGAAAGCGTCTCTACTGGCTAGGGCAGACTGGCAGCGGTCACGCTGGCTCGGGGCAAACTGGCTAGGGCCGGCCGGTTGTGGACACGCTGATTCGGGACAAACTGGCTAGGGCAGGCCGGCGCCTGCCGCGATCCGGGCGGTCTGGACGTACTGCCACAGCCCGTCCATCACAAGGTCAAGCCCGAAACCGAAGGCCTCCCGAGCGCGTTTCTCCGTACTGGGTGGCGGTGTTTCCAGCGCTGCCGCGAGGGCGGGGCTTGCCTGACTGCCCGGATTCCACACCACCTCCGGAGCAGCAACGTCGAGCGCCGAGCCCAGCACGAAGCTATCGAGCGTGGTGATCACCTTCAGCACATCGGCCGGCGTGAGGCCGAGGCCAGCCAATACATCGGCGAGGCGGTTGTACATCCGGGTCGTGCTTGGATGAGACACGGGATACGCGGTCAGCAGCGGTATCAGCCGTGGATGGCGCGCGTAGCTGTTCCGGTACTGCCAGCAGATCTCAACAACTGCGGCGCGCCAGTCGGATGTGTCCTCCGGCATGTGGATTCCTTCTGATGCAACGCCCCGCATCAGCTCGACGATCTCGTCCCGGCCGGAGACGTGATTGTAAAGCGACGACGGGCTCACGCCGAGCTCAGCCGCGAGGCCGGGGATAGTGAACTCGCCGCTACGGTCGACAATCTTCAGAGCCGCGCCGGCGATTCTCTCCACCGAGAGGATCGGCTGTCGTGGACGTGCCATGGTTCTCCTTGCGTCTTCGGTGGGCCTGATTGCGAATCTACCAATCTCACCAAGGGACTTGCGCCTGCCCGAGGTTGAATCCATAATAAACGAATTAGATTCGTTTTACCGATTTACAAGGGAGTTCTTCGCATGATCGAGCTAACCGCCCTGGATTCACCGGTCTCGCTTGCCCGGGTGAGGGAACCCAAGCGCCGTCCGTTGCGGATCGGGCTCGTGCAGCACAGCTGGAATGAGGATCCTGCTGCCCTGCGCGCCGAACTCAATGAGGGCATCGCCAGGGCAGCGGCTCTTGGCGCGAAGGCCGTCTTCCTTCCAGAACTCACACTTTCCCGGTATCCCGCCTCCGCGTACCCGACAACCGCACCCGGAGATACCGCAGAAGACCTGCTGACCGGGCCCACCTTCACCTTCGCCGCCGAGGCCGCCAGCGCACACGGAGTCTTCGTCCACGCCTCACTTTACGAGCGGGCGGAAGCCGCCGACGGCCTCGGACTCAACACCGCGATCCTCGTGTCGCCGTCCGGTGAACTGGTCGGGCGCACCCGCAAGCTGCACATTCCGATCACCGAGGGTTACTACGAGGACAAGTACTTCCGGGGTGGCAGCGACGCTGAGCCGTACCCCGTCTACGACGTTGACGGACTGGATGGCGCCCGACTCGGCATGCCGACCTGCTGGGACGAGTGGTTCCCGGAAGTCGCACGACTGTATTCGCTCGGCGGGGCGGAGCTCCTGGTGTACCCGACTGCGATCGGCTCTGAGCCCGGCCATCCCGACTTCGACACCCAGCCGCTGTGGCAACAGGTCATCGTCGGAAATGGCGTCGCCAACGGTTTGTTCATGGTCGTCCCGAACCGGTGGGGCAACGAAGGTGAGGTCAGCTTCTACGGCTCCTCGTTCATCTCCGATCCTTACGGCCGCATCCTGGTGCAGGCACCACGCGACGAATCTGCCGTACTTGTCGCCGACCTGGACTTGGAACAGCGCAATGATTGGCTGGACCTGTTCCCATTCCTGGCCACCCGCCGGCCGGACACCTATGCCCGCCTGACCGAGCCGGTCGCAACTTCCGAACCGGTCGCAGCTCCCGAGCCGGTCGCAGCTCCCGAGCCAGCCGCAGCTCCCGAGCCGGTCGCCGTATCGAGCGCGAATCGCGACGATGTGGAAGCAGGGGTCAGCCGATGACATGGCGGATGCCGGCAGAAACCGAGCCGCAGGAACGACTCTGGATGGCGTTCCCGGTAGAGGGATACAGCCTCGGCGACAGTGCCGAAGATGCCCACGAGGCCCGGTCAACCTGGGCGGCCGTGGCGAACGCTGCGGCCGAGTTCGAGCCGGTGACCGTGGTGGTTGATCCGCGCTCCACGTCATTCGCGAAGAAGTATCTTTCGACGGACATCGACCTGGTGGAAGCACCGCTGAACGATGCCTGGATGCGCGACATCGGCCCGACGTTCGTCGTCGACGATAACGGCCGGCTGGGCGGTGTGGACTGGATCTTCAACGGCTGGGGCCAGCAGGACTGGGCGGAATGGGATAAGGACGCCAAGATCGGCAGCCAGGTGATCGACCTCGCCGAAGCCCGGCCGGTGGCAACGAGCCTGGTCAACGAAGGTGGCGGCATAAATGTCGATGGCCAGGGCACGGTGCTGGTCACCGAGTCGGTACAACTGGATCCATATCGGAATCCTGACCTGACCCGGGCCGATATCGAAGCCGAACTGCACCGCACCATCGGGGCCAGCAAGGTGATCTGGCTGCCGCGCGGCCTGACCCGCGATGCCATGACTTACGGCACGAAGGGACACGTCGACATAGTGGCAACGATTCCTTCGCCGGGGGTCTTGTTGGTCCACAGCCAGCAGAATCCCAAGCATCCGGACTTCTCGGTGACCCGGGACCTGACCGCACTTCTGGCCGACTCAACCGACGCCAATGGAAACCGATGGCAGATCAGGGAGATCCCTGCTCCGGAAACGCTGTTCGACGCGGAAGGTCCGGTGGATTACAGCTACATCAACCATGTGGTGGTGAACAGCGGCGTTATCGCGTGTGCTTTTAATGATCCGGCCGACGACGCCGCGAAGGAGATCCTTGCCGAAAGCTACCCCGGCCGCAGCATCGTCACGATCGATGCCCGTCCACTGTTCGCCCGAGGCGGCGGAATCCACTGCATAACGCAGCAGCAGCCGGTGGCACGGACCCCCTGAGGCCCGACACACTGGCCAGCAACAAGCGAAACGGTCCGCTTTCTGCTTGTGCCGGGCAGTTATAAACACGCGGCTCAGCAACATAGTGGACCGTTTCGCCGTCGGCCTAGGCGCCGTCGCGGCTCATCACATCGATCGTGACGTCGTCGTCGGTGTACTCCGCTAGCTGTCGCCAACCCGAGGTTGAGCGAACTGCATCGCGTACGTCGTCGCCGGTCAGGTCGCCGTCGTCGAGCGGATGCCGCCAATGCACACTGATGAAGGTTCCGCCAGGTTCGAGGGACGCGGCGGCGCTGGCGAGCGCCGTCGTCAGTCCCTTGCATCCCAGGTAATAGCCGAGTTCGCTGAACACAACCAGGTCGAACGTTTCGGCCGGCCAGTCCTGCGCGGGGCGCCGTTCGAACCGGACATGGTTCTGCCCGGCATCCTGAAGTCGGCTTCCGGCGGTCTGCAACGCGCTCGCAACCACGTCAGTTGCCAACACCTCATCGCACCGGTCGGCCAGCAATCGGGTAAGCACACCGATGGAGCAGCCGGGCTCGAACGCCTTCCGATAGCGTGCTTGCGGCAGCATCGCCAGGGAGAGCGCGTACTTGCGTTGCTCGTACCAGCTTGTTTCGAAGCCCCAAGGATCGGGATCGGCCTCGTACATCTGCCGGAAATATTCGGCGTCCACCGCGTCCCCGCCAGCGCGGCTCATTCGGCACCGCTACTGAAAACGACTTCCGGCAGGTGCAGAAAGCGCTCGATAACGTGCGGTCCCAGCACGGCTCCCGCTTGCGGAATCGTCGGATCCGGAGAAAGCTGCGAACGGAACTGCGCAACGGCTTCCGCTTTGCGACGGTGGACGTCGGCGCTCAAGGTTGCCTGCTCGGCCCGTTCCCAGGGCACAGCAGGATGCTCCGGCCCGGCCCAGTGCCACATCCACACCGGGTACTCCATGCACCGGACCCCGGCAAGGGCAGCCGCCCGAACAGACGCTCGTCCGGTCGCTTCGTGATCGGGGTGCCCATCGTGCCGCCAGGACGTCAGGCAGAGCGCATTGGGCGGGGCGTTCCTCAGCACATCGGCTATCAGCCCGACAAGCCGGTCCTCCTCTGCCGCCACCTGCCCATCCCTCAGGCCGAGTCGGGCCGCGGCGCGGACGCCGAGCAGCCCAAGGGCGTGTTCTGACTCCCGCGCCCGCACGCGGGCCAGCTCGCCGGCACCGTAAAGTCGCGAGCCCGGGTGCGACCCATCTCCGTCGGTGACCGCTACCACCGTCACCTCGATCCCCCGATCGCGGGCCTGCGCCATTATTCCGCCGGCACCTAGTACTTCGTCGTCCGGGTGCGGCGCGACGACGACGAGACCGTCGCATTCACCCAGTGAGAATTCGGAGAATGTCCGCTGCCAGCCCTGCCATTCGGCCAGCGGTGTTCCTGGCTGTTGTGCGTCGAACGCTGGCGCGAGGCTCGTCACCATGGCGAGCCCCCTTCCACGAGCAGCGAGCCCAGTTCGGCCAGGTCCCGTTCAGCATGGCTTTGCCGGATGTATACCCCGAGGTCCGCTACCCTGCCGGCGTGCGCCGGGTCGGAGCAGAGCGGTCCAGCACCCAGCGCTCGGCCAACGTGGTCTATCACCGTCGCAGCACTGGATTCGGCAGTCGCGCGTGCTGTGAACGCCCGGATCTTCCCGGTGCCACGTTCGTCTTTCGGATCTTCGTCAATCGCGGTCGCTGCTTGTTCGAGCACTGCCCAGGCAGCGCCGAGGCTGACCTGGACGGCGCCGAGATGCGCCCGGGTGAGGTCGTCGTCGCGCCTACCGGCCTGGTCGAAGAGCGTGTCAGCCACGCCGGTGGCACCGCCGTACCAGCATGCCGCGACTCCGATTCCGCCCTGCCAGAAGCCTGGACGGTTGACGTAGCCGCCCGGAACGCCGACCGGCTCAGCAACGGCGTCGCTGAACTCTACAGCGCCCGAATCACTCGCCGCCATGCCTACCGCGTGCCAAGAGTCCGGTACTGCGCGGATGCCGGGCTGACGCAGATCGACGGCAAAAAGTCGTTTCCCGCTAGCGCCCGGATCGGCGTCCACCGATGCAGTTACCAGCGCGTGCGTGCAGTGGTGCGCTCCGGAACACCAGAGCTTGGTCCCGTCCAGCCGCCACAATTCACCGGATTCGGCCCGGCTCGCGCTCAACCGGGGCCGCGGCGGTTCAGCTGCCCATACTCCCCAAAGCTGGTCCCGGCCAGCCGCGGTCCAGGTGCGGCTGCCACCCAGTTCGTGCAGGATCGCGTCAGCATCCGCGTGCCCCTCAGCCAGCCGGCCGAGGACGACATTGCTCCGGGTCAACTCGGCGAGCGCCCGCCATCGCTGCAGGGTGCTGCCCTCCCCCGGCCGCGGCAGCTCGAGCTCCCCAGCTGAAATGCGCTGGCGCAGGTCGCCCACGACCTCAGCGCCCCTCATCTGTTTGCCTCCTGGAGAGCGAGGCGCTGCAGGTGGTCTGCGAACCCTGCTGGCGCCCGGCCCCTGACTCGACCCGAGGTAAGGACAGGCAGATCATCGGCCCACGCGACGCTGGCATCGGCAGACAGGAAGCGATGGACCAGATCGACGTCCTCGTCATGTACGAGCGGGCGGAATCCACCCACCCGGGAATACAGCGTGGAGCTGAAGCCGATATTCGCGCCGTGGATGTGTCGGGCGTGCTCGACGTAGGACTGTTCGTACCCGTCCCGCACATTGCTCGAGTAGCCTGACCAGTCGTCGACGCGCACAGTGCCGGCCACCGCGTCGTAACCTGAGTCCGCGTAGCTCAGCTGGCGGCGCAACCAGTCGGGCGGAACACGTGAATCAGCGTCGGTGGTCGCCAGCCAGGTCGCGTCGTTGATCCCGGGATTGCCGCCGTCAGGAGCCCGTGCATGCTCGAACCCAGCCGCGCGAGCCGTCCCGACGTTGAGAGCGTCGACTACCACCCTGGTTACGTCGAACCGTTCCGCGATGCCCGGCGAATCGTCGGTGCAGGAATCGAGCACGACAACGACCGACACCGGGACGGCCACGTTGGCGACCGCAGCACTGAGGCCGTCGAGGCAACGAGCCAGCAGGCTACTTTCGTTGTGCACTGGCACCACAACAACGAGATTACGCAAGCGATTCTTCATCCATCCATCCCTGGCCGGCCATGGTTGCGAGAGTCAAATTTCGTCCCTCCCCGGACGCTAGGGGCCGCGGGCGGCGAAAGGGTCCACTTTCTCGTTGCGCCGGCACTCACAAGCACCAGTTTCAGCGACATAGCGGACCGTTTCGCCGGCCGGGCTCGTCGTCCTCGCGGCTCATCACTTCGGCCGGCGCGACTTGGTCAGCGGTTTTCCGAGCGAACCATCCAGCTGTACTGCTCAATCTTGCTCAGCACCTCGTGGAGCAGGTCGGCAGAGGTCGGATCCTCTTCGTCGACGGCATCGTGCACATCCCGTACGGCCGCTGCTGTCGCGTCCAGGCGCTCGGTAATCAGGTCGACGGTCTTGGATGTATCGACTTCGCCGGCCGGAAACTCCGGTAGGTCAGACGATTCCGCGACCGTGGCCGCGCGTCCGTCCGGCACCGCGTGCAACGCCCGCATCCGCTCGGCAATCGTGTCCGAAAGGAGCCTGGCGTCATCAATGATTTCGTCGAGCTGCAGATGCAGGTCACGGAAGTTGTGACCGATGACGTTCCAGTGCGCCTGCTTGCCTTGAACGTGCAGGTCAATAAGGTCGACCAGGACCCGCTGGAGGTTGGCGCTGAGAGTGTCTGAGGCTTTCATGCTGTGTCCTTTCCTCTTCTCTGATGTCGTTCCGCCGCCGCGGCAGCCGGATCGATGGACGCACTGCGGCGGCAATCGACTCTAAACCTACCCGTCGGTTGAACTGCTAAACGCCCTGCCGGTGAAGATCACCGCCTGAGTGACGCAACACACAATTCTCCCGGGGTATGGCTGGCTAAACCCACCGGAAGCTGGGTATGAACTGAGTCAAGAGACGTTTGTTTGCGGTCCGGCTCCCGGAATGCGTACAGTCGTCCGAGGTAATTCACATCAAATAGAAAGGAAATCTCATGGGTTTTCTAGGGTTTATCGTGTTGGGCCTAATCGTGGGCGTCATTGTCAAGGCAGTTCTTCCGGGCCGGGTCGGTGGCGGCTGGATCACCAGCATCATCCTCGGCATCGTCGGCGCGATCGTCGGTGGCTGGCTCGGTTCGCTGATCTTCGGATCTGACCTCGGCACATTCTTCGACATCAAGACCTGGATTCTTGCAATCATCGGCGGACTCGTCGTTGCCGGCATCTGGGGCTTCATCAAGGGCCGCAACAAGAAGGCCAACGCCTGATCGCTTTTCTGCGACCACGACGCCCCACCGATCCCGAGCGATCGGTGGGGCGTCGTGCTGTGCGGGAGAGTTTCCGGGTCAGCATCTGCGTTTGGCGGGGGGCTAGTTTCCGGCGGGAGGGTTAATTCCCCAGTGGTAGGCCTTCTGCCCCAATTTCGACTGCTAAACCTCCCAGTGGCCCGGCATCCGGCATCCGGCCGGCGGGCCCGGACAATCCGGCCAGCGGCCCGGCATCCGGCCGGCGGCCCGGACAATCCGGCCAGCTGAACCCAGCTTGGCTGGAGACGTTCGTCAGCGACTGGTGTCGGCGGTCTTTCCGGCGCCGCGGATAACCCCTACGACAAAGCCAAGCCCCCAGCTGAGGTGCATCGTCGGCAGCACGGCGACGAATGCCAGCCGTTCCCGCAACGACACCTTCTTGGCGGTCACCCCGACCGCCAGCAGTCCGAGGACGTACGTCACCGAAGGAACATGCACCAGCGCTGCGACTGTGCGCAGCGGCTTCGGCCATGATCCCCTGGACCCGGAAAGCTGCAGCAGCAGCTCAAGCAGGCTGACGGCCGAGGCGATCACCAGCGCCGGGGGTGCGAAGTATCGCACGCCATTCTTTGCTCCGTGCCTCCGAATCAGCTCACCCCGCCAGATGCCGGTTGCGTAGAACTGACGAGCAACCTTCGACCAGGTCGCCCGCGGCCAGTACGTCACCTCAAGCGCCGGGTTGAACCACACCAGTCCGCCAGAATCGCGAATCCGCAGGTTCAATTCCCAATCCTGGCCGCGCCGCAGGGTTTCGTCGAACATTCCGACGTTCACCAGGGCTTCCCGCCGAAAGATACCAAGGTACGCCGATTCGGCCGGGCCTTCCTCTGAGCCAGTATGGTAAGCGACCCCACCCAAGCCGACCTTGCTGGTGTACGCCCGGGCGACCGCCCTCTGAAACGGGGTCTCGCCCCGGGCCAGCATCAGGCCACCGACATTTGCCGCTCCGGTGCGGCGCAGCGTCTCGACTCCAACCTCCGCGTAGTCCGGGCTGAGCTCGGAATGCGCGTCGACCCTGATCACCACCGGATACTGCGAGGCGGCGATCGCCAGGTTCAGGCCGATCGGGGTCGCACCCTGGGGGTTGTCCACAGTGTGCAGCCGGCCATCCTCGGCCTGCAGGCGCGCGACCACGTCATTCGTGTTGTCGGTCGAGGGACCGAGCGCAAGGATGACTTCCTTTGGCCCCTGGTACTCCTGGGCGAGGATAGTGCGGACGGCGGCCTCGATGTACGGCCCCTCGTTCAGCACGGGCATGATGAACGTGACACCCGGATGCTCGCCGAGCGGAGTCAGATCGGCCATGGCTACTTCGACTGTTCGTAGGCTTCGATGACGTCTTTCGCGTCGCCATCCATCTTAAGTTCGCCCTTGTTGATCCAGATCACCCGGTTACAGGTGTCGCGGATCGAGCGCATCGAGTGGCTCACCAGGAAGACAGTTCCGGCCTTCTCCCGGATACCGCGAATCCGCTCCTCGCTTCGCTTCTGGAAGTCCTTGTCTCCTACCGACAATGCCTCGTCAACGATCAGGATCTCGTGTTCCTTCGAGGTTGCGATCGCGAACTTCAGCCTGGCCGACATGCCCGAGGAGTAGGTGCGCATCGGCAGCTCCATAAACTCGCCGAGCCCGGAAAAGCTCACAATCTCGTCGTACTTCTCCTCGACCTCTTTTTTGCTGAACCCCAGGGCGAGTCCGCCGAGCGTTACATTCTTCTCCCCGGACAGTTCCTTCAGCAGAGCGGCGCCGACGCCGAGCAGGTTTGGCCGCGACGATGCGTACACGGCACCTTTGGTCGCAGGTGTGAGGCCGACGATCGCCCGCATCAGCGTGGACTTGCCGGAACCGTTCGATCCGATAATCCCGATGCTCTCGTTCTCATAGGCGGTGAACGACACTCCCTTGAGGGCGCTCACGGTGCGCACCCCCCGCGCCCTGCGATCGAAGAGCTTGTACGCGCCGGCAAAGGTCTTGCGGCCGGTCGCCATCACCTTGTAGTCCACGTGGAGATTGTCGACGACGACGACCGGACGCCGACCGTCCTCGTGGTTAGTCGTCTCGGCCATAGCGTTCCTCAGCCTCCCAGAAGAAAATCGAGCCGAACGCCAGCAGGATCAGCGACCAGCACGCCGCGTAGATCCAGAACATCGGCGGCACGTCGTACCCCGGCACGAGCAGTCCCCGAACAATGGTCATGAATTCGTGCAGCGGCTGGAAGTCGTACACCTTCAGCGCGGTTGGGTAGTCGACGAGTATCTTCTGCGGATCGAAGAAAACGCCGCTCGTGTAGAAAAAGATCCTTGAGATGAACGGCAGCAGCTGGTCCAGATCGCGGAAGTGCACGGTGAGCCGGGCCGCGATCAGCGTTACACCGGTGTTGAAGCAGATGTAGAGCGCGAATGCCGGTATCAGCAGGAGCCAGTCGAACTGGATCGGCGAGCCCATCACGATATTGATCAGCAGCATCACCAGCACCATTGGTCCGAAGCTCAGTGCCTGCTGCGCGGCGGTGGCCAACGGCAACACCATCCGCGGGAAGGCGAGGCTCTGCACCAACGCCGTATTCTTGGTGATCGATTTCGACCCTTGACCCATCGAATGATTGAAGAACTCGAACATCATCACGCCGACAACCAGGTACTGGACGAAGTTCTCCGGCCGGTTACCCGCCTGCAGCAGCCCGAAGACCACGCCGTAGACCACGGCGCTGAGCAGTGGTTTCAGCACAACCCAGGCCATACCGAGCCGGTTGCGTTCGTTGTCGCCCTGAATCCTGAATCGAGCCAGCGAATAGATGAATGCTCGCCGGGCCCAGACCTGACGGATGTAGGCAGGGAATGTCGGGCGCGCACCCACTCGCCGTAGCTGGTGCTGCGCCGCGTAATCGGCCAAGCTCATATGTGTAAGGACCCCTACCCGTTCGGACATGGGCTCTTCGTGGGAGCCCTCTCAAACCTACCCGATTGTAATGGAGAAACATGTCCGTTCAGAATCAATCCGGTTGGCTGCCGGTGGCCGGAACATGAATCGAGTCGGTCGCTGCTACCCGAATCGAGTCGGTGGCCGAGCCGGTGCCAGGCATCACGCCTTGCCCTTGGAGAACGCTTTGAAGTCGAATCCCGGATCGGCGACCTGCCCGGGAGTGACCCCGCGTCCTGCGCCAAGGGTGCGCCTGGCCGCTACATGATCGCTCGGCTGGCTCACCGACTCCACCGCGGACAGTATGCCCGATCGAAAGCTGAACACCGAGAATCTTCCGGCCTCCAGATCCCCGCGGATGAGAGTTTCGTCACCGGGTAGCGTGACACCCGCGATATAGAGCTTCAGGTCACCCTGATGCGTCCAGAACCACGGCAGGTCTGAGTACTCCTCGTCCGTGCGCCCGAGCAACCGTTTACCGAGGTACCTGCCCTGGTCGGTGGCATTCTGCTCGGACTCGAGCCGCAGAATCGTACCGGTGTGCCTGCTCGGAAAGCTAACGCAATCCCCGATCGCCCAGATGTGCGGATCCGAGGTCTGCAGCGTAGCGTCCACCGAGATTCCATTGGCAGTGGCCAGTCCCGCCTCGACCGCAAGTTCCTCGTTCGGCACGACGCCCGCGGCAATCAGGACCAGATCGGCCGGATACACCTGACCGCTGCTGCCCCGCACACCCTTGACTCGTCGTCGGTCGGTGGTACCGGCGATTGTGGTTGGACTGGCGCTTGGGTCTTCGGCGAGAATCTCTGCCGCAGCCTCGCCCAGCTGCAACCGGACGCCGCGCCTTGCATGCTCCCCGGCAAAGTATTCAGACATCGCCGGGCTGAGCACCCTCGCCATCGGCCGCTCGGCAAACTCCAGAACCGTGGCGTGAGCGCCCCAGAGCGCGGCTGCGCTGGCGAACTCCAGACCGATAAAGCCGCCGCCGACGACCACGACGTTGCCCGCATCCTTCAAACTGCGGCGCAGGTCTTGGGCATGGCCCAACTCCCGCAGTTCCAGAACGCCATCCAGCTCGCCGCCCTTGATCGGCAGCGGCCGGTTGCGCGCGCCGGTAGCCAGAACCAGATCGGTGTAGCTCAGCTCAGACGGGACGTCTCCGGCGTCAACATCTGTCCGGCCGGCATCCTCGTGCGTGGCGGTCGGGACGGCATCCTCGTGTGTGGCGGCCGGGACGGCATCCCCCTGCGCTACCGCCTCCAGGCGCACCTTCTGTCGCTCGCGATCGATGCCGACCACGCGGACGCCAAGTAGCAGCTCGACCTCGTTTTCCGGATAGAACGCGGCGGGACGCAGTGGTACCACGTGTGCGACATCGTTTGCCGGGTCGAGGAAACCCTTCGACAGCGGAGGGCGCTCGTAGGGCTGCACACTTTCGGCGGACACCAACGTGATCCGGCCCGGGAAACCTTCGGCCCGGAGCGTGTCCGCCACCTGCACGCCGGCCAGGCCGGCGCCCGCAATCACCACATGCCTGTTGCTCATCACCCCATTGTTCCGCAGGCAGCAAGCGCCGAGATCGCCGGCTCGCTCAGCGCAAAGTCTTCGGCGACGGCGACGGCGACGGCGACGGCGACGGCGACGGCGACGGCGACGGCCGACTGCGACGGCGACGCT
Source organism: Saxibacter everestensis (assembly GCF_025787225.1). NCBI lineage: Bacteria > Bacillati > Actinomycetota > Actinomycetes > Micrococcales > Brevibacteriaceae > Saxibacter > Saxibacter everestensis. Next base: position 99,191 of record NZ_CP090958.1, on the reverse strand, counting down.
AGCTGACTGTGCCGAGCAACGCCCGATGCGCCTCACGCCGTTCGGCTTGCGCCTGCGGGTCGGGCACCGGCAGCGAGGCGATCAGCCGGCGGGTGTAATCGTTGCGCGGGTCGTTCAGCACCTGGGACCCAGGTCCCTGCTCGACAAGCTCGCCATGGAACAGCACGCCGATCCGGTGCGCCAGCATGTCGACCACGGCCAGGTCGTGACTGATGAACAAGCATGCGAAGCCAAATTCGGTCTGCAGCTCCTTGAACAGCTCAAGCACCCGGGCCTGCACCGACACGTCCAGCGCGCTGGTCGGCTCGTCGGCGACCAGCAGTTTGGGGTCCAGCGCCAGGGCCCGCGCCAGCGAGGCCCGCTGCCGCTGCCCGCCGGAGAGCTCGTGCGGGAAGCGGTCGGCATAGCTGCGGGGCAGCTGCACCGCCTCCAACAGTTGCTCCACCCGGGCGCGGTTCGCCTTGTTGCCCTGGTCGGCACGGTGCACGGCCAGGGGTTCGGCAACGCACTCCGCGATCGTCAGGTGTGGGTTGAACGATGCCGCCGGGTCCTGGAAAACGAAACCGATCTGCTCGCGCTTCGGCTTAAAGGTGCGTTCCTTGAAGCCAAGCATCTCCTGACCAAATACCTTGAGGCTTCCCTCGCTGATCTTGTTCAGACCGGCAATGGCACGACCGATCGTTGTCTTGCCGGAACCTGATTCACCGACCAGCCCAAGCACCTCACCCTCGTGGATGGCGAAGTCGACGCCCTTGACTGCCCGAAACGCCTTCTTGCCGAGCCGTCCCGGGAATTCGATCACCAGGCCCTTCGCCTCGACCACTACGGGCTTCGTGGTCTGCGCCTGCAAGGCGTCGGCGGACATGGTGCCCGACGCCGAATTACGACCGAGGTGCGGAACTGCCGAGAGCAGATTCTTGGTGTACTGCTCTCTGGGATTGGCGAAGAGCTCGACGGCCGTGGCCTCCTCGACCAGCTTGCCCTGATACATCACGGCTACCCGGTCGGCGAGGTCGGCCACGACGCCCATATTGTGGGTAATCAGCACGATCGAGGTGCCGAAATTGTCGCGGCAGTCCCGCAGCAGCGCAAGGATCTCCGCCTGAACGGTGACGTCCAGCGCCGTTGTCGGCTCGTCCGCAACGATCAACCCGGCGTCGAGCGCCAGCGCCATCGCGATCACGACGCGCTGCTTCTGTCCGCCGGAGAGTTGATGCGGATAGTAGTTGACCCGCTCATCGGCATCCGGAATGCCAACCTTCTTCAGCGCCTCGACGGCGCGCGCCTTGGCCGCCTTCTTGCTCAGCTTCGGATCGTGCGCTCTCAGGCCTTCGGCGATCTGCCAACCGACCGTGAAGACCGGATTCAGCGCCGTCGACGGCTCCTGGAAGACCATCGCAACATCCCGGCCCCGCAGCTCACGCAGGCGCTTCGCCGAAACCGAGATGACGTCGTTCTTGCCGATCACAACCGCTCCCCGGCTGGTCGCCGTCTCCGGCAACAGCCCGAGGATGGTTTTCGCGGTGACCGTCTTCCCGGAGCCCGACTCCCCCACGATCGCCAGCACCTCGCCGGCATCGACCGAAAGCGTGACGTCATCCACGGCCTTGACCGCTCCGGCATCGGTCGCAAAGGTGACTTCGAGGTTATCGATCGCCAGCACCCGACCGGTCGGGCGTTTCTTGTCGCTCATTACTTGTCCTTCCGATCGATGTTGTCCGCGCCGTCGTCCCGATATCCAGCGTTCAGGCCATCCGTAGTGCCGGGACCACCGAGGCCGCGATCCTCGCCGTCCAGGCCGTCCTGCATCGACGTTTGCACCGCCGCGCCGGTTCCAGCCGCGGCGCGTCGTCGGCCACGAAGGCGTGGATCGTTCAGGTCATTCATACTCTCGCCCACCAGGGTGATGCCGAGAACGGCAAGCACGATGGCCAATCCCGGGAACAGACCGGTCCACCAGATGCCGCTGGTGGTGTCCGAAAGTGCCTTGTTCAGGTCGTATCCCCATTCGGCGGCCGACGTCGGCTCGATGCCGAAACCGAGGAAGCCGAGGCCTGCCAGCGTGAGGATCGCCTCCGAGGAGTTGAGCGTGAAGATCAGCGGCAGCGTGCGGGTCGAGTTGCGGAAAATGTGCCGGAACATCACCCGGATATTGGACGAGCCGACCACCTTGGCCGCTTCGACAAACGCTTCGCCCTTCAGTCGCAGTGTCTCCGCGCGAATGACCCGGAAGTACTGCGGGATGAAGACGACGGTGATCGAAATGGCAGCGGCCATGATGCCACCCCAGGCGCTCGAGCGCCCTCCGCTGATCACAATCGACATCACGATGGCGAGCAGCAGCGACGGAAATGCGTAAATGGCGTCAGCGACGACCACCAGAATCCGGTCCAGCCAGCCGCCGATGTAGCCGGAGATCAGGCCGAGGATGACGCCGATGAAGATCGACATCAGCACGGCCGCGATAATCACCGCGACCGCGGTCTGCGTTCCCCAGATCACCCTGGACAACACGTCGAAACCGCCAGAGGTCGTGCCGAGCAGATGCTGCGCCGAAGGCGCCTGCTGTGCGCCGAAGGAACCTTCGTCATTGGCGAGCTGCGAGAAGCCGTAGGGCGCGAGTAATGGGGCGAAAATCGCGGTGAGCAGCAGGATCCCGGTGAGCACGAGTCCGGCGACCAGCATCCCGCGCTGCAGGCCGACGCTCTTGTTCAGGTGCGAGATGACCGGAAGCCGTGATGTCCAGCTTTGTTTCGTTGGCCGCATGATGACTTCTGTAGACATGATTAGTACCTCACCCTAGGGTCGATGAGCGCGGCAACGATATCCACGATGAAGTTCGTCACCGCGACAATTATTGCCATCAGCACCACGATCCCCTGCACGGCAACGAAGTCCCTCGCCTGCAGGTATTGCGACAGCTGAAAGCCCAGGCCTTTCCATTCGAATGTGGTCTCGGTGAGGATGGCGCCGCCAAGCATCATCGCGATCTGCATGCCCATCACGGTGATGATCGGGATCAGCGCGGGACGATAGGCGTGCTTTGTGACCAGGCGGAACTCCCGGACGCCGCGCGAACGCCCGGCCTCCACGTAGTCCTGGCCGAGCGTGCCGATCAGGTTGGTGCGCACCAGACGCAGGAACACTCCGGCGGTCAGCAAACCGAGCGCGACAGCAGGCAGTACGGCATGGGACAGCACGTCACCGAGCAGTGAAAAATTGCCCAGCCGCAGGGCGTCCAGCAGGAATATCCTGGTGGGCGACTCAACCCCTTGCAGGATGATCTCATTACTGGTGGTGGCGCGGCCGGCGACCGGGAACCAGCCGAAAGCGATCGAGAAAACAAGTTTGAGTACCAGCCCGGCGAAGAACACCGGCGTGGCGTAGCAAAGGATCGCGAATAGGCGAAGCGCGGCATCCGGTGCCTTGTCGCGGTAATAGGCGGCAACCATGCCAAGCGGAATACCTACCAGAAAGGCAACGATCAGCGAGTAGAAGACCAACTCAGCGGTCGCAGCGCCGTAGACCTTCAGGATCTCGGAGACGGGCTGGTTGTCGGAGATTGTGGTGCCGAAGTCTCCAGTGAAGATTTTGCCCATGTACTCGAAGTACTGGGTGAGCAACGGCCGGTCATAACCCGCGGCGTGGATGCGTTCCTGCAGCTGGGTCGGCGTAAGGCGGCCACCTTGGGACGCCGTGATCGGATCGCCGGTGATCCGCATCAGGAAGAAAACCATTGTGACCAGGATCAACACGGTCGGAATGATCAGCAGGAATCTGGTCAGGATGTACTGGCCGAGCCCGAAGCCGGATTTCGACTTGGCGCCCTTGACTATTTCAACAGCCGGGTCGACTGGGTCTAACAGGGGTGTAGACATATGTCCTAATCCTTACGAACTTGGTCGGCCCGGAAGCCGCCCACACGATTGAGGCGGCCAGGTGACTGATCTCCAGTCGCCTGACCGCCCTACCGTTGTTCAGTTCACGTTGCTTACTTTGCGATGACGCCGAGACGGAGTTTGAACGACGCGTCGAGCGTGTCTTCAACGCCCTTGACGTCCTTGCTTGCTACCGCCACCTGCGCACCCTGCAGATACGGAATCGTTGAAAGGTCATCCGCGACCTTGTCCTGGATCTCGCCCAGCATCTTCTGGCGCTCCGCCTTGTCCGTGATGCCGACCTGCTTGGCGATCAGGTCCTGGACTTCCTTGTTGTCATAGTGGTTGGCCAGGAAATTCTCTTTGGTGAAGAACGGCGTCAGGTAATTGTCCGCGTCCGAGTAGTCCGGGAACCAGCCCAGCTGGTAGGCGGGGTAGGCATCGGCTGTGCGGTCTTCGGAGTACTGGACCCACTCGGTGGACTGCAGGTCGACCTTGAACATGCCGGTCTTCTCCAGCTGATCCTTGATCAACGCGTATTCGTCGCCGGAGGATGGGCCATAGTGGTCAGGGCTGTACTGCAGCTTCAGCTCGACAGGCTCGTTGATACCGGCATCCTCGAGGCGCTTCTTGGCCCGATCTGCGTCGGCCTTACCATTTCCGTCGCCGTACTTTTCCTTCAGCGGCGTGGTTGCACCTGGCAACCCCTCCGGGACGAATGAGTACAGCGGCGTGTAGGTGCCCTTGTACACCTGCTTGGCGATGGCGTCCCTGTCAATCGAGTCGGCGACGGCCTGCCGAACCGCCTGAGCCTTCTTCTCGTCCGGGTCCTCGGACTTGGCACCAAATGGCTGAGTGTCGAAGTTGAAGACCATGTAGCGAGATTCTCCGCCGGGTCCCTTCTTCACGCTGACGGCGTCGTTCTTGCCGAGGTCCTCGACATCAGTCGGTGAAAGGCTGCGGTAGGCGACATCGATATTGCTCTTCTCGATGTCGAGCTTCATGTTGTTTGAATCCGTGTAGTACTTCATATTCACGGTGTCGGTCTTCGGAGCCCCCAGCAGACCCTTGTAGTTCGGGTTCGCCTTGTAGCCGACCAGGTCGTTGGCCTTGTAGCTGGTGATGTCGTACGGTCCGGCGAACGCCTTACCGTCGATGATCTCCTGGTCAGGGGTGACCGCATCGGGCGAGAAGACATCCTCGTCAACGATGGGCCCTGCCGGGCTGGTCAGCACCTGCGGGAATGTCTGGTCATTGGCCTGCTTGAGGTTGAAGACCACGGTTGTGTCGTCCGGGGTCTCAATGTTGTCGATGCTGCCGAGCAGGCTGGACGGGCCGTTCTCGTCGGCAATCTTCAGCTGACGATCAAAGGTGAACTTCACGTCCGATGAGGTGAGCTCGTTGCCATTGGACCACTTGAGGCCGGACTTGAGCTTCACTTCGTACTTTGTCGGCTCGGTGAAGTCGGCTGATTCCGCGATGTCCGGCTTCGGCTCGGCACTTCCCGGCGTCGAGTTCATCAGGAATGGGTAGATCTGGTTCATCACCACGAACGAGCCGTTGTCGTAGGAGCCTGCCGGGTCGAGCGATGTGACCTTGTCGGTTGTGCCCACGGTAAGAGCACCGCCGCCCCCGCCGCTATCACCGCCGCCGCCGCTGGATGTAGTGCATCCGCTTAGGGTCAGAACTGCCACTCCGGCGACCGCGGTAGCAGTAAGCCACCCCGATTTACGTGTCAACATCAGTGTTGTACCTCTTTCGAAAAAAAGATCCTGCGCGGCCGAAAAGGCCAGTCGCAATGATTAACAGGTAGAACCTTACCCGAATTATTAGTGACTCGTCTCACATGGCGAACAAGACGTGGAGTTTGGCGGCTCACGCTGGTATTGGCCGGGATCGGTGGGGTGCATACGTTCTGCGTACGTTGCCCGACAGAGAACGCGGACGGCATGCGAGGCCGCGCGCGCATTCAGACCTGTTCTGACACCCAGCTCGCGATCCTGCCGCAATCTGCCGGAAAGGCTCGTCCACAAGCTGCGGCTTCCGAGCGCGTTATCCACATTTCCTTCCCGACCGAGCGAAACGGCCAGGACGAGGGTGACGATGCTTCGATGAGCGTTCTCGATTTCCAGTCGCCCCGGGAGACGGACGACGCCAGGCAGCTGAATGGCCGGCAGCCTGGTCAGGGAGTCCGACGGGCGAGTTCGCGGCAGCCGAGCGGGGTCGCACTGCCCGAGGTGGCTCTCGCCCTTGCCGACCGCCGGAGCGGGATGCTACTCAGGCATGAATTGGTGGACTTCGGGCTGAGCCGGGGCGACATCGAGAGGTTGGTTCGGCACGAGCAGCTGATCCGGATGTCTGGTGGCGTGTTCGCCGTGGCGGACCTCGCCAAATACGCCGATCAGCGATATGCCTGCCGGGTCGCGGGCCACGTCTACTCAAGCCTGAGCCGCGATTCCTCCCGACTGTCTCCGCTGGCTGGACCGTCGAGCCTGGTAGTCGACCGCCTCCCGCTCTGGCGTCCGCCGCGACAGGTTTTCGTCAGCCGCGGACACGAGCATGGCCGGAATGAACGGCACACCACCCACAGCGTCGGTCCTGTTCCGCAGGCGAATCTGCTGGTGGGCGTCCTCAGCGGCGATGCAGACGAGCGAACTTTCGCTCGGACGAATACAGTGCGCAGCCTTCTCGACGCGGCTCGGTTGACTGACTTTGCCAGCGCCGTCGGTGCCGCCGATCGCGCCCTGCGCAGGGGACTCTGCGATCGAGAGGAACTCATGGAGGGTGCGGCAGCGATGACCAACCTAAAGGGTGTTGCCCGGGCGCGGCGTCTCGCCGAGATCGCCGACGGAAATGCCGCATCGCCCGGCGAGTCGAAGAGTCGCGTCCTGATGCACGAGCTGCGAGTGCCGATTCCCGTCCTACAGTTCGAGGTGGGGCTGCGCAACGGAGCTTTGGCGATCGGCGACTTCTGCTGGCGCTCGCACCGGCTGATCGGCGAATACGACGGCCGGTTCAAGTACGGCCGTCTCAATCCCTCGGGAAAACCACCGGAAGACGTTGTCTGGGACGAGAAGCGCCGGGAGGACGAGCTTCGTGCGCGTGGATACAGCGTCGTCCGCTGGACCACGGAAGACCTTCGCGATCCGAAGCGCTTCGCCGTCATCCTGACCGAGGCGCTGGAGCGGGAGCGGCGGATCGCCTGGCGTGGCCGGTGATCCGCAACATCGAACAGCCGCGCCCGGACAGAACGCGAGCTGCAAGTAAAACCGCTCACGCATGCGGACCCGTTCCTGCACACAGCTCGCGATCTGCTCGCGATCTGCGAAGCGGGGCTGCTAAACGGAACTGCGAATCCGCCGGAGCACGTCCGATGTCGAGTGGTCAGCAACATAGTCCAGGATCGCGATTTCGCCGCCATACGCTTCGACCGCCGCGGTTTCTTGCAGCATTTCCGGCGTGTAGTCCCCGCCTTTGGCATAAACATCCGGATGGAGCTGCTCGATAAGTGGGATCGGCGTGTCGGTGCCGAAAACGGTGACATAGTCGATGCAGTCGAGTGCGGCCAGCACGCCGGCCCGGTCAGCAGCGGTATTGATCGGCCGGCCGGGTCCCTTGAGTCGGCGCGCCGACTCGTCGGAGTTGAGCGCCACGACCAGAATGTCGCCACGTTCCTTGGCTTGACGCAGGTAGTTGGTGTGCCCCCGATGCAGGACGTCGAAGCAGCCATTGGTCAGCACAATCCGCTTCCCGGCCGCCCTGGCTGAGGCAATGCGGGCGAGGAGCTCGGCCTCCGGAACCAGCGGATCCGTACCGCCGTCCAGATAGCCGGCGAGGTCTTCGGCCGAACACACCGATGTGCCGAGGCGATGCACCACGATGTTCGCCGCGGCCTGGGCGAAGTCAAGGCTTGCGTGTACCGGTTCACCGCTGGCGAGGGCAAGGGTGAGGCCTGCGACAAATGTGTCCCCGGCGCCCGAGGCTTGCTTTTCAGTCGCCGGCCGGGCATAGGTCCGGTACCCGTTTTCTCCCGAGGAAACCAGGACACTGCCGAGTCGATCTAGCGTGACCGCAGCCGCTTTCGCACCGGAAAGCGCCAGCAAGTCCTCGCCCCGGGCGACAACCTGTTCGACCCGATCCTGACCGTCCAACGAGATGCCGAGAACGGCTGCAGCCTCCTGGGCGTTCGGCGTCACGAAGTCCGGCCGGAGCTGCTTCCAAATCCGAAGATCGTGCGCATCGACGACGGAAATCTCCGGACGCGCGGATCGGGCGGCAAGTGCATCCCGGACAGCGGACTGAAGTGCGCCTGATCCGTAATCACAGATCACCTCGGCGCTGGCGTCGCTACTTGCCAAGATGGCTGCGCCGGCGAGCCGGTCAAGGAGCTCAGCCGGCAGCCGCCGATCATCGGACTCGTCGATACGGGCGATCACCTGGTCGCCCGCTACGAGGCGGCATTTCGTCGTCGTTCGCACGGCCTCGCTGACCAGCAGGCCCGTGGTGTCAATGCCTGCCCCATCGACTAGCTCACGCAGCCGTTCCCCTGCCGGATCGGCGCCGACCAGACCGACCAAGCGCACCCTGGCGCCGAGCGCGGCCAGATTCATCGCGGTATTCGCAGCGCCGCCGGGCGATTGCTCGCGCCGGCTGATATCGACCACCGGGGCGGGAGCCTCGCGGCACATCCGCTCGATACTGCCGGTCCACCACTCGTCCAGCATCACGTCGCCAATGACAACGATCACGGGGGCTTGTTTCGCAATCCGGCCGGGAAGCTCTGCTGTGATTCCGGTAATCTCCGGGCGGGATGTCGTCATTGCCTTAAGCCTCACTCGCCGTTTGTGCGGCCGAGACGCGCACCACTTCGGTGCGGGTCATCTCATCCAGCAATTCAGGGCCGTACCCATGGCCGTGTCCACTCGTGCCGCGAGATTGCGCGGAACCACCCGGCGCGCCGCCGAAGACATTGTTGATCTTCATCGTTCCCACCGACAGTGCTGCTATCGCCTGCTGGGCGCCGACTAGGGACCCATCCCGAGTGTCAGTTATCGCGAGCTCCTCCGGCAGGTCAACGTTCATCTGCCGGGCGATACCCTCTGTTGAGGTTGTCATCTGCCTCCTCAGGACAAGTTCAAGCAGGGCGGCCAGGTCAGGCTGGTGCGCGATGGCGGATCTCAGTTGGCGAAGTCGCCCGGATCCGATGCAGCGGCCGTCCCCATACACCGGAGAGCTACCCGTTCTGCTGCTACTTACACATCGCCCCGGCACACTGGTTTGATCATTCAGCAGCCGGGGTATGCACCGTCGAGGCCGGTATTGCCGCAACTGTGAGGATTAGCTGTATGCAGGAACTGCGTTGTTTCGGTGCGGAACACGAAAAGTTCGACGACGTCGAGCTGATCGCGGTGCTGCGCGGCGGCGGATTGGGCGACCTGCTGTTCGCGATGCCGGCCATCGAGTCGCTGGCCGCTGCCTATCCCAGCGCCGAGATCACGCTGCTCGGCACCTCCCTGCACGAAGCCCTGCTTGCCAATCGTCCGGGGCCGGTCGACGACGTCGCCGTCCTGCCGCATATCGCCGGACTTAACGAACCCGCAGGCGCCGCTTCTGATCACGCCGACGCCGGTGAGTTCGTCGAGCAGCTTCGGCGGCGCCGGTTCGACCTTGCCGTGCAGGTGCATGGCGGCGGGCGGAACTCCAATCCCTTCATCCGCCGGCTAGGCGCCCGGCATACTGTCGGAACCACGACGCCGGATGCCGTGCCACTCGAACGCAACCTGCCGTACGCGTACTACCAGCACGAGGTACTGCGCGCTCTGGAGGTGGTCGGGCTCGCCGGCGCTGGCCCGGTGACGCTTGAGCCACGAATCACCCCGACCCAGGCTGACCGGTCCGAAGCTGCCGGACTGGTGATGCCGGGCACCCGCGGGCTGATTGCCCTGCATACGGGCGCCACGGACCCACGACGACAATGGCCGCCAGGCCACTTCGCCATCCTCGCCGCGAAACTCGCCGCCGAAGGCTTCCAGGTAATCCTGGTCGGTACCGGCGAGGATCGAGCCGTCGCCGACAGTATCGTGGAACGCGCCCTTCAGATCCTCGCCCCAGGCTCAGGACCCGGCGGCTCAGGACCCGGCCGCTCAGCACCCCGCGACTCAGCACCCGGCCCAGAGTCATCACGAGATCAGCTGATCTCATCGGCGGCCGGACAACTGTCGCTTGGCGGGCTCACCGGATTGCTGTCCTGCAGCAGCGCGATGGCTGGAAATGACAGCGGTCCACGCCATCTGGCGCAGGCTGTGGGCACGCCGACCGTTGGAATCTACTGGATCGGCAATGCCTTCAATGCGGGACCGTTGAGCCGCACGCTGAACCGGATCCAGATCTCCTGGCTGACGAAATGTCCGGTGTGCGGGGCCGACGTCACCCAGGTAGGTTGGACGTCGGCACGCTGTGAGCACAACGAATCCATCGTGGCCGAGATCGAGCCGGAGAGTGTATTCGCGGACCTTCTGGCAGTTATGGCCACGAATCCGGCCGCTGTGGCCACGAATCAGGCCGGTGTGGCCACGAATCAGGCCGGTGTGGCCACGAATCCGGCAGTTATGGCCACGAATCCTCTTCCTCGTGGCAAATAACCAGCTCACGCACCTCACAGAACTTTGGCTGCGCAAGCGCGAAGAGCACCGCATCGGCGACATTGCCGGGATCATTCAGCTTCGAATCGTCCCCCGGCTTGAACTGTTCGTCCCGATCATCGAAGAAGCGCGTCCGCATGCCGGAAGGAATGAGCGTTGTCACGCCGATCTGGCCCCGGGTTTCGGCAGCCAGCGCACGGCTGAATCCCACCACGCCAAATTTTGAAGCGCAGTAAGCCGTTGCGGCGGGCAGCGCTCGGAGGCCCAGAGATGAGGCAACTGTAATTGCCCGCCCGCGCGATTCCTTCAGGTACGGGAGAGCGGCACGGATCACCGCGGCCGTGCCGATCAGGTTGACCGCGATGACGAATTCCCACTCCTGCGCCGCGACCTCGTCGAGGTTGCCGCAGCGGTCGATTCCGGCCGCGGTGACCACGGCGTCGAGCCCACCAAGATCCTGCGCAACCCGGTCGACGGCGTCGGCTACGGCACCGGTATCCGCTACATCTACTTCGACCGCCGCAACACCCTGACGCACGTTATCGATATTTCGGTCGAGGATGATCGGCGTGCCGCCGGCGGTCCGAAGACCCTCCACGACTGCCGCTCCCAGTCCTGATGCTCCCCCGGTGACCAGAACCCTGCCTGGCAGGCTTGCGGATGGATTGATGATGCTCACTATCTAGTCCCTTCACTGATACTGATTTGCTGGCTTCGACGCTGGTCTGGCTCCGACGGCTGGTCCGGCTTCGACGGCTGGTCCGGCTCCGGGCTGGTCTCAGCCGAACACCGGCGTGATCAGCCCACCTCGGCAAGAGCCGCGGCAAGTCGACTGGTCGAGCGCGCCGGATAGAACGGAACCGTGACGGTGCGTCCGCCCCACGAGGCCAGCAGTCGCGATTCGGGCAGCTGGTCTGCGCTGTAGTCCCCGCCCTTGACCCACAGATCGGGGCGCAGGCTTTCCAGCGTCTTTTCCGGCGTGTCCTCGTCGAAGACAACGACAGCGTCGACGCATTCCAGCGCATTCAGCAGTTCGACCCGGTCGTGCTCGCCGATGATCGGCCGCTCGGCGCCCTTCAGGCGTTTTATCGAGGCGTCCGAGTTCAGGCAGACGATGAGGCAGTCGCCCAGCTGACGCGCGGCCGCCAGCGTTCGGGCGTGCCCCGCGTGCATAAGGTCGAAGCACCCACCGGTTGCGACCACGGTTCCGCCTGCGTCCCGGGTACTGGTTGCTATCCGCTGGGCATCCACGTACTGACCGGCCAGCTGGCCTGGATCGGCGATGCGGTTGAGTGTGCTGATCCCACCGGCCGCGAGGTACGCAGACGATTCGCGCACCGCCCGAGCCACCGCCTCCGGGTGCCCAGCTCCCGATGCGAGATCGGCAGTCAGCGAGGCCACGAACCTGTCGCCGGCACCGCAGGCATCGCCCTGCGAGTCGAGCGGCGCCGAAATAACCTGCGGAACGCCTACATCCCGACGTCCGTGCGCGATCAACGCACCTCTCGAACCGAGCGTCACCACCAGCGATTCACACTTCCACTCGGCGCGCAGGATGTCGGCCGCTTCGGCCACCGCCGGGATGTCGTCACCAGCGACGCCGCTCGCCCGCTGCGCCTCGGAAAGGTTAGGCGTTGCGACAGCGACTCCTGGTACTGGCGGCGCGCCCGAAGGATGCGGATCCCAGACGACAGGCGAGCGGGCCGCCTTGCGCTCCAGCACCTGGCGCAGCCGAGGATTCTCGGTCAGTCGCCGGCCGTAGTCGGAGACGATCACGGCGTCCGCGCTCTCCACCGCGGCGAGCATCTCGTCGGTGACCTCCGGCAACGGAGGGCGGGAGCAGCCCACATCGAAACGCGCCACGGACTGACCGGCCGACTGCAGCCGAGTCTTAACCGGAGTCGCCGCTCCGGACGGACCAGCGATCAGATCGATGTCGCGAAGATGTTCCCGCAATTCAGTGGCAGACTCGTCGTCGGACAACACCGTGACGAGAGACACCTCACGACCGTCCCGTCGTAGCATTCGGGCTACCAGTCCGGCACCGCCCGCCCGACGTTCGGTGGCATCGATATCGACCACGGGCGCGGGCGAATCGGGGCACAGACGGTTGGAACTGCCGCTCAGGTCGACATCGAGCAGCACATCGCCAACAACCGCAATCCGGGTGGTGCCACGTTGCGCGCTCATAGCACCGCCCGCGTTCCTGTCCCGGCTGACTGACCAGCTGTCCCTGTCCCAGCTGACAGACCAGTTGCCGCGTGTGTTCCGGCTGCGCTGGCCGGCCGCGCAGGCACCTCGGCCGGGCCGGCGGCTGCCGCGTCTGATCTGGCGACTTCGGCATCGAACGCCCGGCACATTGCGTGCAGCGCAATCAGGTGCGCCTCCTGCACGTTCGCCGCCTTACCGGAGATTGCCACCACCTCGTCGCAGGCCTGGGCGAGTGGATTCGGGGCGGGGCCGGTCAAGGCCCAGGTCGTGATGCCTCCGGCTCGGGCGGCCGCAACGGCGGCGAGGAGGTTACGGCTGCGACCGCTGGTGGACATCAGAACCAGCACGTCACCAGGACGGCCATGACCTTCCACTTGCCGTGCGTAAAGCCGCTCGAAACCATAGTCGTTGCCGATGGCCGTGACGGCGGAGGTGTCGCAGTGCAGCGGTATCGCCGAGAAGGCCCGCCGCTCGCCATCGAAACGTCCAACCAGCTCCGCGCTGAGGTGCTGCGCCTCGGCTGCCGAGCCGCCGTTCCCCGCGGTTAACAGCCGCTGGCCGGCCATCAGCCGATCCGCCAGTTCGACTCCCCACGCCGATAGCCGTCGCGATTGGCTGCGCAGACTCTCGACAGCCGGACCGATGTTCGCCAGATGCTCGAGCACTGAGGCGTAGGAGTCCGTCGGTGCCGGAGCCACAGCCGTCATCGCTGTCTTTCCAAGATCCTGGGCAGTCACAGCGCACTCCCCCCGACCTGCTGGAGCCGATCGGCACCCACTGTCCGGGCGGTGGCCAACCCGTAGGCCTGCTCGGTCGCCGCAGCAATTCGCTCCCAGGAGTATCGGGAATGCACTCGTTTCTCGCCTGCCTTTCCCAACCGCTTGATCAGCTTCGGGTTGCCCAGCAGGTCGCGCAGAGTGGCCGCGAGCGCAACCGGGTCACGAGGCGGCACATGGATGCCGGTCACGCCGTCCGTCACCGTGTCGATCAGTCCGCCGACCGTGGCGGCAACCACGGGAACACCGCAAGCCATCGCCTCCAGCGGAACGATGCCGAACGGTTCGTACCAGGGCGTGCACACCACGGCATCAACGGAGCGAAGCAGCGCGGGTAGTTTCTCGCGCGGAACCTGCCCACGCCAATCGATCTGGTCCGATACACCGAGCCGCGCGGCGAGCGCCATCAGGCGTTGCGCCTCGGCGTCGCCGGCCAGCCCGGCAGTGTCGGTGGCCCCGCCGGCAATCACAAGTTCGATGTCCGCAATGCCATCCCGCCGGAGGTGGGACAGTGCGGCGATGACGTTGTCGATGCCCTTTCGCGGGACCAGCCGGCCAACGGCTGCGATTCGTCGCTTGCCGTTACCGGGCTCGCAGGGGCCCTCGCCGCCGAACAGTTGCAGGTCGACGCCGCATGGCACGATCGACACGTTTTTCTGGTCCACGCCCATTGCCTTGAGCTCGAAAACCTCGTCTGAGCAGGTGGCGATGATCCGGTCCACCTGCCGACCGACCTTCGGCTCCAGCCATTCCCGTTCTCTCGGGCTGGTGTCCTGCCGGCCCTGATGCCGGCGCTTGACTGTTCCAAGTGCATGAAATGTCTGGACCACCGGAATGGCAGGTCCGTTTGTTTCCTTGCCCCGCCTGGCCGCATCCAGCGCGGCCAGGCCGGACATCCAGAAATGTCCGTGCACAAGATCCGGCGGGGAATCCAGCCAGTCGCGGGCGATGCCGTCGGCCAGCTTGCCGATATACGGAAGCAGCTCATCTTTGGATATCTGTTCTGCCGGGCCGGCGTCGATGTGGGCAACCTGAACGCCCGGATATGCCTCGACCCGCGTTGGCAGGTCCGGGTCGTCCCGCCGGGTGTAAACAGTAATGTCGTGTCCCCGGCGGGCAAGGGCGGCCGAAAGTGCTGCCACATGTACGTTCTGTCCGCCGGCATCGACACCACCAAGGGCGGCCAACGGGCTCGCGTGTTCGGAAACCATTGAGATCCTCATCAGGGTCTCCCTTCTCCAGGGGCTCTGCCAGTGACAGATGTCGGTCGAATGTCGGTCAGCACTTCATCCCAGCGTCGGAGGAAGTCGGCAAGGTTGTAACGGGTCAGCGCGACCTCGCGGGCCACCCGGCCGCGGGCACGCGCTTCGGCCGGGTCGGCAATCAGTTTCTCGGCCGCCTCACACAGTTCGTCGATATTTGTCGAGATGGCTCCGGCTTCCGGCGGAACGGCGCGGATGGCCTCGGTGGCCGCGAGCGCCACGACCGGCATCCCGAGATGCATCGCCTCAAGTAGCGCGAGGCCGAGCGATGTCCAGCGAAAGGGATGCAGGTAGACCCGGCGTTTAGCCAGTTCGTTGTAGAGCGACCCGCCCGGCAGGTCGCCGTGCACGTGCATGGCGGCATCGTCGAGGCCGAGTTGCTCCGGAAGACCGGCGCCGCCCATTCCGAAGACGTCGATCCGGCCGGCGTCGGCGAAACGAGGCAGCAGATCGGTTCCGGTGATTCGCCAGCGCCGCACCGGATCGTTGATCACGACGCCCAGGTTCGGCAAAACGCCTGAGTACAAGTCGCCGGGGTCCTTGATCCCGTGTTCGATCACCGTCGTGGCCGCCCTCCCGCTGTCCCAATAGACATCGTTGAAGTGCGTGACGTGGACGATGGGAATGTCGCTCTGGTCGCTCAGCGGATGCAGACATTTCGCGATGTCACCGCGCGGCGTATTGTGCTCCACAAAGACCGCCGGCATGTCCTTGCCGGCCCTGCGCCCAAGCAGCCTTTCGACTTCGGCCACTTCCTCGGGTCGCTGTAAGACGACCGCATCGACATCGAGATTCCGAAGCTGCTCCGGGTCCACCTCCCGCGCACTATTCGGCCAGTCCCGTCCGCCGCGACCCAGCCCCCACTGCCCGCCCTCCGGCGTCCAAGGCAGCAGGTACTGATGTCGGCCCTGAACGAATGCCTCGGTCCATGCGCCGTGCACATGCCACAGCAGAATCCTCAAACCGTCCTCACTTCCTTACGGTCCTCGGCTCGACCGGCGGCATGCTGCCTGTGCTGGGCGGCAGGCTCGGCTCGACCGGCGGCATGCTGCTCCTGCCGGGCGGCGCCGGGAGCGAGCTGCCGCACCGCCTCAAGGACGCGGACTGGACGGACCGACGACAGGCATGGATGGCCTGGCACGGGGCATTGCCGCGCTCGGGTGTTTCGGCACGCGGCCTGCTGATCTCCCAGCAGCACGGTCGGCACGCCATACGGTGCCCAGCGGATCGCCGGTACCACCGGCGCAAACAGGCTCACGACCGGCGTGCCGACCGCCGCCGCCAGATGGGCCGGTCCGGTGTTGCCAACGACAATGGCCGATGCTCCTGCGAGCACCGCGGCCAGCGTCCGCAGGTCCGTTTGCCCGCCCAGGTCTGTGGCGTAGGAACCTGCGACCTGAGCGGTGATCGCGGTTTCGCCGGGGCCGCCTGTGACCAGGACCCGATATCCGGCTTGAGAGAGCAGCGTGACCGCGGCGGCATGGTGCTCGGGGGGCCAGGCGCGGGCAGGTACAGCTGCACCGGGGTGCACCACAATGTACGGGTCCGTCCCGGTCAGCGCGGTCGCAGCAGGATCCGCGCGCACGGCGAGTTTCCCTGGGTCGCCAGCCGGAAGCCGGAAGCCAGCAGCCGCAGCGATGCACAGTGCGCGTTCGGCCTCCGGTTGGTCTTCCGGGAAGTCCTCGCCCGGCTTCAGCCGAACATCCAGCAGTGAGCCGGCGAAGTCGGTGGACGCGCCGGTGATCCGATCGACCCCGGAAAGCCGGAGCAGCAGGGCTAGCGGGAGCGGCGACTGGTGAAAAGAGGTCAGGATCACCGCCTCGTCGATCCGTGCGTCGACCATCTGCCGGTGCAAGTCTTCGATCGATGGCGCATCAACGGGCGGCGCTGGGTCAACAATCCAGGGCGACGCCCAGCTGATGACGTTTTCCACCCCGGGGAGCAGAGCTGCCGCACCGCTACCTTGCGGTCCGGCGAGCATCACCACCTCGGCTTCGGCTGCAATGGCCCGCACGGCAGGTCCGGCAAGCAGGACATCACCAACGCTGTCGAGCCGGGCAACGAGCACTCGCCGGTTCATCCCCGAACCTCGAGCTGAGAGGCGTCATCCGAGCTGAACAATCCGTCAATCGCCTCGTAAAGGCTCGCCGCCACGACCGGTGCACTGTCGATCTCGGTCGCCCGGGTGACCGGCGTGGGCACCAGAACCGTTCTGATGCCGGCTGCCGTTCCGGCCGCGACGTCGGACCCGATATCTCCAACGAAGGCCAGATCTGCCGGTGCCAGACCAAGCAGCTCGGCGGCCCGCAGCAGCATGCCGGGCTTCGGTTTGCGGCACTCACAGCCGTCGCTTTCCGCGTGCTGGCAAACACACCATACGTCGAAGGTGCCGAACAACTCGTCGACTCGTCGATTAACCGTCGCGACGTCTTCAGAGGTGAGCAAACCGCGGGCGACCCCGGCCTGGTTCGTGATCACGCCGACTCGTGCTCCCGCGGAACGTGCCAGCGACACCGCGTCCTGCGCCGTCGGCATCGCGCTGACCTGAGCCGGATCGCGGTTGTCTGGTACATCCGCGATAAGCGTGCCGTCGCGATCAAAGAGCACCGCACGCGGCAAATCCTGGGAGGTATTGCTCATACTGAGAAGCAGTTCCCCTGCTTCTTCGCGGTTAAACACGTCCCGCGCTACTTCTTCTCCCACAAGAAATACCCGGCTGACACTCAATTTCATCCGCCTGACTCCCAAATTTTGGGTTGGGAGAAAGGCTCTCGAGCATGACCGAGGAACTGCCCACCTTGGGAACCGCTGGTTCTCGCGCCAGCGCGTCACCTGAAAGACCCGGCACAGGATGACGTTTAGATTCTCGAGCTTTGGGCACAAGCCTGGTAACGCCGCTTAGCCGGTGGTGACGGCAGGGACGTCAAGCAGCTGTGCGTTTCCCTCCTGTTACGCCCGCGATCTGACATTGAAGAGGTCCCGGAGCAATATCTCTTAAGCGAGAAGGGGAGAACCATGACGCAGTATCCGCACAATGATCGGGACCCTGAGGTGGTCCCACCGCCTTCGGTCCCTGCTCAACCAACCGAAGTGTCCAGCGACGCCGGTCTGCATCGGGCAACCGGGCCTGATCGGAGCACAGGAACCGGATCCACAGTCGGTGGCAGTTCCACCGACACGGCGAAAGACAAGGCCAAAGAGGTCGGTCAGACGGCCGGCGATGCCGGGAAGAACGTGGCGGAGACGGTAAAAGGCGAAGCCTCAAGCGTGCTCGATGAAGTCAAGGAACAGGCCAGGAGCGTTACGCAACAAGCCGGTGAGCAGCTGAGTCAGCAGGCCTCGACACAGCAGGAACGTGCGCTGGACACCATCCGCTCGCTTCGCGACGAGTTCGGTTCCATGGCCGAGCACTCAGAGGATTCCGGCCTGGCAACTCAGCTGGTCCGCCAGGCATCCGAGCGACTTGACTCCGCGGCCTCGTGGATCGGCGACAAGGAACCCCGCGACCTGCTCGACGACGTGAAGAGTTTTGCCCGGCGTAAGCCCGCGCTCTTCATCGGCATCGCACTAGGCGCCGGAATTCTGGCTGGCCGACTCACCCGAGGAGTTGTGGACGACAAGAAAGAGCACTCGACGAGTGACGGTTCGCCGAAGCATGCTGATCCACTGGCGGCTCAAACCGGAACAGGCCCCACCGGCGACTATCTGGCTGGCAACCAGGCGGGCTACCCAGCCGGGAGCGAACCCGGCTATCCAAGCGGCGCGCAGCCCGGAAACCCGGCTCAACCTGGCTATACAGGTCAGCCCGCTGCTCCGGTAACTGGCGGCCAGCAGGGTTACCCAAGAGGCGGAAGCGAGGCCGGCTACACGTCCGGCAGCGGTGTCCGCGGCGCCACTCCCGGGGAGGGAATAAACCCATGACCAGCCATTCCGCGGGAGGTCACTCGGCGGCAGGCAACGCCGACAACGCGTCGGCTGCGTCGCTCGGTGACCTCGTAGGCCGGTTGACTCAGGATCTCTCCACGCTGCTGCGTCAGGAGATCGCGCTCGCGAAGGCGGAAGCACGGCAAACAGCACAAAAGGCTGGCGCTGGCATCGGACTACTCGTCGGTGCGTTGATTGCAGCCCAATTCGTGCTGCTGTTTCTCTCCGCGGCGCTATGGTACGGGCTGGGCACCCAGATCGGCTTCGGCTGGTCCGCAATTATCGTCGCCGTCATCTGGGCAGTCGTAGCGCTTGTCCTGGCCATGGTCGGCCGAGGAAAACTCAAGCAAGCTCAGGGCCTCCCGGAGACCGCGAGCACCGTCAAGGAAATCCCCGAGGCACTTAAAGGAAACGAGGGTCGGCAATGAGCGATAACCCAGACGAAATCCGGGCTGATATCGAGCGCACGCAAAGCAATCTCAGCAACGATGTCGATGCGATCGAGGACAAGGTCAACCCACGCAGCATTGCGCATCGGCAAACGGAGAAAGTGCGCGACGCCGCGGGAAACGTCAAGGACAAATTGTTCGGTGCCGACTCCGGGCCGGGCAAGGGTGGGGCGGCTTTGAAGCGCGCTGCTTCCGATGCTCCTGACAAGATCCGCGGCAAAGCCGAGGGCAACCCGCTCGCCATGGGGGCGATTGCGTTCGGTGCGGGCATGCTGCTCGCCGCATTGATTCCGGCCAGCCGCCAGGAAGAGGAACTTGCTGTCCAAATCAAGTCGAAGGCAAGCGAAGGGCTTGGCGACGCCGCCAAGGAGGCCGCCGATAACCTGCGGGAGCCGGCGCAAGAGGCGGCCACCGCGGTCAAGGATCAGGTGACCGATTCGGCGCAGACTGTGAAGGACCAGGGTGCCAGCGAAGCCGAGCGAGTAGGTGGCCACGCGCAGGAAGCCGCGCGGGACGTGAAGCCAAACAACTGACTTCGCCCCTGGCAAGGAACGCCGATCGCTTGCAAGCGGTCGGCGTTCCTTGCGTTCGCCACCCATCGCGCCGTGCGCGATTCGGGTCACGCCTACCGCGCCGCACATGTTCGCAGCCCATGCTTAGCCGCGCCAGGCTCCTTCGTCATGAACTGACTCGAGCTTGCGCTTCTACTGGACGATCGTTACCGTCTTATACAGGTCAAGAGGTCGGCTTCAGTCTTTTTTGGATGGTTCGTCCATCAGAAGGAATGAGCACACTATGGCTTTTGGTGATACTTCGAGCCCGTCGGCGGCCTCCAGCGTTCCGACTTCCGGGAACCTAGTGGGGACGTTCACGTACGACACCGCGGCCAAGACGTGGACCTGGTCGGACGAAATGTATGAGATCCACGGTTTTGAACCCGGGGATATCGTCCCGACAACCGGCTTTCTGCTGGCACACAAGCACCCAGACGACCGCTCCGATGTTCGCCGGGTCTTCATCCAGGCAACCTCGACGGGCGAGGCGTTCAGCCATTACTACCGGCTCCTCGATTCCCACAATACGGTCCGGCACGTTGTCGCCGTCGGACATGGAATTCAGGATGACGACAACAAAGTGACAAGGGTAAACGGCTTCCTGATTGACCTCACCCGTAGCCGCAAGGCGGAAATTCATCGCGAAACGCACGAAGCGGTGACCCGTTCGGCCGAGCACAGGGCCAGCATCGAGCAGGCCAAAGGAGCGCTTATGGCCTTCTATGGCATCGACGATGCGGCGGCATTCAGCATTTTGAGCCGGCACTCCCAGCTGGCCAACGTCAAGCTGTGGCAGCTGGCCAACGATCTCGTGCAACGCCTCGACCGGCCGAACATTGCGAAGAACTTCGCCGATTCACTGTTCGAGACCATTGGGGAGTCTGCGGCAGAAGAAGTCGCCACCAGCGACGCCCAGCCTTCCGGGCGGCGCTAGAAGGCTGGGCCAGGAACGCGAACCCTGCGCAGGCTGCCGGCAAGGAACGCGAACCCTGTGCAGGACCGCGATCGTCGATCGGCCGCGGTCCTGCCTGAAGTTCGCGGTCCTAACTCGGGACCCCAGGACTACTTGAGCCGCTTGCCCGCCGAGCCGAGGTGTTGCGCGGCTTCGACGACACGGGCCGCCAGCCCTGCCTCGGCCGCCTTGCCCCAGGCACGCGGGTCGTACATCTTCTTGTTGCCGACCTCGCCGTCAATTTTCAGCACGCCATCGTAGTTGCGCAGCATATGGTCGGCGACCGGTC
Organism: Saxibacter everestensis; assembly: GCF_025787225.1. Taxonomy (NCBI): domain Bacteria; kingdom Bacillati; phylum Actinomycetota; class Actinomycetes; order Micrococcales; family Brevibacteriaceae; genus Saxibacter; species Saxibacter everestensis. Next base: position 78,255 of record NZ_CP090958.1, on the reverse strand, counting down.
GGGTGAAGGCGTACTGGGTGTCGGTGTCGATGTTCATCTTGATCACGCCATAGCTGACCGCGTCCGCGATCTCCTGTTCGGACGAGCCGGAGCCGCCATGGAACACGAGGTCGAACGGGCGATCCTTGCCGACCTTCGCGCCTACTTCATCCTGAATCGACTTGAGAATCTCCGGGCGCAGCTTCACGTTGCCTGGCTTGTACACGCCATGCACGTTTCCGAAGGTGAGCGCGGTCAGATACCGGCCCTTTTCGCCGGTACCCAGCGCCTCGGCAGTAGCCAGTCCATCAGCAATCGTGGTGTAAAGCTTGTCGTTGATCTCGTTGTCGACGCCGTCTTCCTCGCCACCCACGACGCCGACCTCAATCTCAAGGATCGTCCTGGCGGCGGCCGAAAGTTCCAGCAGCTGCTCGGCGAGCACGAGGTTCTCATCAAGCGGCACGGCCGAACCGTCCCACATATGCGACTGGAACAGCGGATTCTGGCCGTTCTTCACCCGCTCAGTCGATGCCGCGATCAGGGGCTTGACCCACTCTTCGACGGCATCCCTTGGTGCGTGGTCGGTGTGCAGCGCGATGTTGACGTCGTAGCTTTTCGCGACTTCCTCAGCAAAGATTGCGAATGCGGTGGCGCCGCGGACCCTGTCCTTGACCGTCGGTCCGGAGATGTACTCGGCCCCACCGGTGGACACCTGGATTATGCCGTCCGACTCAGCCTCTGCGAAGCCGCGGATCGCCGCATTGATGGTCTGGGAAGACGTAACGTTGACCGCCGGGTAGGCAAAGCCGTCGCTCTTCGCACGATCGAGCAACTCGGCATAGACCTCGGGGGTAGCGATCGGCATTTGCTGGCTCCTTCTTTGAGAACGTCAAGAGTCGTACAGGAGCCGCATCGACTCCGATACTGACGATCTTTCCATGCCTGCCGCAGGGTCGCCACCCACAGGGGGTGCTGGCAATACCTGCCGCACGGTCCACTTCTTCGATATGGTCGTCACTAAATTGCCACTACCAGAACCTACAGAGCGGACCGTTTCGCCTTGACTGTGCACAATGGAAGGCCCACGGAGACCGCCGGGGTGACCTCGAAGCAGGCGGTTGTCAGCTGGGCACTGTGGGACTGGGGGTCTGCAGCATTCAACGCCGTCATCATCACCTTCGTCTTCGCGCCGTACCTGACCAAGGGCGTGGCTGCGAATGAGACCGATGGCAGCGCACAGCTCGGCTACGCGCTCTCCATCGCCGGCCTGATCATTGCCGTAATAGCGCCAGCCGCGGGCACCCGTGCCGATGTCGCCGGACGGCACCGTTTCTGGCTCGGCCTGCACACATTCATCGTCGTCGCATCGATGGCCGGCATGTTTTTCGTCCGCGACTCTCCCGAGTACCTGTTACTCGGCCTGATCCTGGTGGCGACCGGCAGTGTCTTCTTCGAGTTCGCCGAAGTGAGCTACAACGGGATGCTGCTGCGGATCGCCAGCGAGAAGAACATCGGCAAACTCTCCGGGTTCGGCTGGGGCATGGGCTACTTCGGTGGCCTCGTCCTGCTCGTGTTGATGCTCTTCGCGTTCATTCAGCCCGATGTCGGCCTGCTCGGTGCCTCCGACGCCGACGGCTTACGCTACCGGCTTGTTGCCGCCGCCGCCGCTGCCTGGTTCGCCATCTTCGCAATTCCGATCCTGATCACCGGACCGAAAAATCCGCCGCGCGATGACGCAGTCGAAGCCAGCGGTCCCCTCGCCGCGGTCAAGGCATTCCTGGGCGATTACAAACGCCTGATACGCCGACTGGGTGAGCTATGGCGCGAGGACCGGCGCACCCTGCACTTCTTCCTGGCCAGCGCGATCTTCCGCGACGGACTGGCCGCGATCTTCTCGTTTGCCGGTGTTCTGGCCGCAGGCAGCTATGGATTCAGCGCCAGCGAGATTATAGTCCTCGGCATCGCGGCCAACGTGGTGGCCGGCACCGGCGCACTGATCGGCGGCCCGCTCGACGACCGGCTCGGTTCGAAGACGGTGATCGTGGCGGGGCTGCTATGCCTTATCGCCGGGACCGTGCCGATCATGATCAGCGAGAACCAGACGGTGTTCTGGGTGTGCGCGATGGTGCTGTCGTTTTTCGTCGGCCCGGTCCAGTCGTCATCCCGCACGCTGCTCGCCCGGATCACACCAGCCGGACGTGAGGGCGAGAATTTCGGCCTTTACGCAACGACCGGCAGGTCCGTCAGCTTCCTCGGACCTCTGGCCTTCTCCACCGCGATCAGTATCTTCGGGTTCCAGCGAGCCGGCGTCCTCGGCATCGCGGTCGTGCTGCTGCTCGGCCTGCTGATCGTGATCCCGCTCCGGGTCCGCCATGTCAGAGTCCACTAGCAACGGCTGTCCGGTACGGATCCTGCCCGCCGCGGCACGCAAGCAGCGCACGGACATCGGGGTCGTGCCGACCGAGCTGCTGCCGGAGCTCAATGGCGGACAACGCGACGACAGGCGAGCTGCGCGGAAGTACGCGTCAGCGCGGAGACAGCGGCGGCGATTGACTGAGGCCGTCGCCGGAGCCCAGTCCGCGAATCACGTCGGCGGCAGCCTCCATCGCGCTCATCTTTGCCCGCCAACCGAGCACCGTCCGAGCCCGCTCGGTCGACATCAACGGGGCTTGCGCCGCCATGTCGACCCAACCGGGATCTGAGCGCTGAACCCGAAGGCGCCAGCTGAGCGCGGCCGCGGAGCGCAGCACTGAAACTGGCAGGTCGATGGTGCGGCCGGCGCCCAAAAGGGATGGCAGGTTGTCCGGCCCCAACACCGGCTCGGCGGCTATGTTGAATGCGCCTGCTGCCTGTTGCGCGGCTACCTGACAATAGGCTTCTGCGACATCATCGGAGTGCACAGCCTGAAACTGCAATCTGGCCGGAAACGGCAGCAAACCGAGCGGCAGTCGGCCCAGCCATCCCTTTGGCACAAAGGGTCCGAGAAAGTACCGGCCGATCTCGCTTCCGGCCGCGCCCTGGAAGATCAGCCCGGGCCGAAGCCGGCTGACGGTGATCTGCGGATGGCGGGCCTCGAATCCATCGAGCAGTCGTTCCTGTGCGGCCTTGTGCCGACTGTAATGAGAGGTATGGATTCCGCCGGTGGGCCAGGTCTCGTCAACCCGGGTGTCCTTGGACGCCGGGCTGTAGGCACCGACTGACGACGCGCAGATCACATGAGGCACGCCGGCCAGCTCGGCGGCGGCCAGCAGGTTCGCCGTTCCGGTGACGTTTGTCCGGTAAAGAACGCTTTCCTGGTGGTTCGGCTGCAGCAGCCAGGCCAGGTGGATGACCGCGTCTACGCCACGCAGCACCGGGGAAAGTTCGTCGATCGCGGTTCTGTCGCCGACATCGATCTGGTGCCAGGTGACATTGTGGTACGGCGCGGCGGCCCCATCCGGCCGGCGCCTGCTCACCCCGACTATGCCGTCGACATCCGGACTCTCGTGCAACCGGCGAAGTATCGCCGTCCCCACGTTCCCGGTTGCGCCTATTACCGCGATTTTCATGGCTACCCCGTTTCGTCGGACGTTCGCTACCGCCGCCATTCTTCCGAGACTGCGGTTTTCACATACTTGCCGCCCGGTGGTGGTGCGTCAATGCCGCCGGGCGGCCGAGGCCAAAGCCGCCCGCCCACTGTCACACCCGTTGCAGACAACAGTTGAGATGTTCAGGCGTCGGCAATCACGACTTCGACCCCGGCCGCGCGGATTTCACTCAGCGCTTCGGGGTCGGCGCTTTTGTCGGTTATCAGCATTGAGATCTTATCGATGTCGGCAATCTGGGCTAGTGCGACTCGGCCAATCTTCGATCCGTCCGCCACCACTACGGCGCGTTGTGCTTTCGCTACCATCGCATGATTGGTCCGTGCCTCCGTCTCATCGTGAGTCGTCACGCCGGCCGAGGCACTCACACCGTCGGCGCCCACGATTGCGGTGCCGACGTTGACCGAATTGAATGTGTTCTCCGCCAGCGCGCCAACGAGTTCGAGTGATTGGGGACGCAGAAATCCACCGGTCATCACAACGCGCACATCCGGGTAGCCAGAGAGCAGTCCGGCGATGGTGAGGGAATTGGTGACGACGGCTATGTCTCGGTGCGTTGCCAGTTCGCGCGCAACGCTGGCGGTGGTGGTTCCACCACTGAGGGCTATCACGTGTCGCTCGGCGGGCAGTCGTTTGACCATCGCTTTCGCAATTGTCCGTTTCGCATCCTGGAATCTGGTGTCGCGAAGGGCGACCGGTATCTCCCGGCCGCGATCGACAGCGGATGCTCCGCCGTGGGTGCGCAGGATGAGATTTTGTTCAGCCAGCTCGGCGAGGTCGCGCCGAGCAGTCGCCGCCGAGATCGACAGTGTCTCCAGGAGATCCGCGAGGCTGATCGTCCCGCGCTCCGCCACCAGGTCGAGGATGGCCACCATGCGTTTCGCCCGGCGACCCGATGTCACGCGCGCAATAAGAGTCTCGGTAGATGTCGCGATCAATGTCCATCCTTCTTCTCGGTGCCGCCAGCCAATCAGTTCATCTGATCACTTTATACACGAATCACTCATTTTGTTGCGCGGATTACACAGACTGTCGGATGATCGCTGCATGACTCAGATTGTTTTCCTCGGAGCGGGAAGCGTTGTCTTCACCCGCCAGCTGCTCGCCGATTTGTTTCGCTTCGACGACCTTCCGTCGCTGCGTATCGTCCTCCACGACATCGAACCCGACCGGCTCGACGTCGCGCGTGGTACAGCGGAACAGATAGCTCAACACTTCGATCGTGCCGTGCAGATCGTCGCGACACTGGATCGCCGGCAGGCGCTGAAAGGTGCGGATTTCGTAGTCAACATGATCCAGGTGGGCGGGATCGAATCGACCCGTCTCGACCTCGAGATCCCGGCCGCAGCCGGACTTCGGCAGACAATAGGCGACACGACTGGCGTTGGCGGCGTTTTCCGGGCGCTGCGCACGTTCCCGGTGCTATCGGGAATCGCCTCCGACATGCTTGAGCTCTGCCCTGAGGCCTGGTTCCTCAACTACACCAACCCGATGGCGATGAACGTCTGGTGGATGTCATTGGTCGCACCGCAGTTGAAGACGGTTGGCCTCTGCCACAGCGTGTACTGGACGGTCAGCGACCTCTGCGGGCTTATCGGCGTCCCGCTGGAAGGAACTCACTACCGTGCGGCGGGTGTGAACCATCAGGCATGGCTCGTCGAGTGGTCCCGCGACGGCGAAGACCTCTACCCCAAGCTGCGTGAGGCGATTGCCGCCGACCCCGAACTCCGGCGACGGGTGCGGGTCGAGATCTTCGAGCGAATCGGCTTCTACCCGACTGAGACGAGTGAGCACTCTGCTGAGTACTTGTCGTGGTTTCTACGATCAGACGCCCAAATCGAGAAGTTCCGGCTTCGCCCCCTCGAGTACATCGGAATCTCCGAGGAAAACGTCGCCGAGTTCAATCAAGCCAAAGCCGCCCTTGCGGACGGCCGGTCCCTCGAACTTGAGGAGAGCGCAGCCGAGTACGCGCCTCAGATCATCCACTCGATCCTGACCGGTTCGCAACGCACGATCCACGCGAACGTCGTCAACCGCGGTCTGATCAGCAACCTGCCCGCGGGTGCGGTCGTCGAGGTCCCAAGCCTCGTCGACAGCTCTGGCGTTCATCCGATGCCCTTCGGCGATGTGCCGCCGCAGGGGGCCGCCCTGAATCGGACTTATCTCTCCGTGGCCGCCTTGACGATCGAAGCCGCCCGAACAGGCAACCCGGACCTTGTGCGTCAGGCAGTGCTCGTCGATCCCAATGCCAGCTCATCGTTGACCCCCGCGGAGATCTGGGCGCTCTGCGACGACCTCACGGCAGCACACGCGGACCTCCTCCCGGTCTCGCTGGGCGGACGACTCGAGACCGGACAATGACACTCACCCCAACGGCGGAGCTAATCGCGAGAGTCGTCGCCGAGGGCACAGCCCTACCGTCCTTCAACGTGATCGGACTCGAACACGCCGAGGCGATCGCAGCTGGCGCCACCGCCGCGAACAGTCCGGCGCTGCTTCAGATTAGCGAGAACGCTATCGCCTTCCGCGGGTCGCCTGAGCCCCTGCTTGCTGCCTGCCGGGAGATCGCCCGATCGGGCAGCACCCCGCTGGGTATCCACCTCGACCACATCGAAAACGAAGAACTCGTCGAGGACATCCTCGACCGCGCGGGCGAGTTCGGGGTCGGCTCGGTCATGTTCGACGCATCCAAGCGTGATTACGCCGACAATGTCGCCGCAACCCGGAGGGTGGTCGAGCGCGCCCATGCGCTGGGCGTATGGGTGGAGGCAGAACTCGGCCAGATCGGCGGCAAGGACGGCGCGCATGCTCCGGGCGTGCGCACCGATCCGAGCGAAGCGGCGAGGTTCGTCGAGCAGACCGGGGTGGACGGCCTCGCCGTTGCGGTCGGCAGCTCGCATGCGATGCGCAGCCGCAGCGCCGAACTCGACATCGATTTGATCCGGCAGCTCGCGGCGGCGGTGCCCGTGCCGCTCGTGCTGCACGGATCATCCGGCGTTTCGGACCCGGTCATCGCCACCGCCGTCGCTGCGGGCATCCGCAAAGTCAACGTGGGCACCGCCCTCAATATCGCCGCGACCGGCGTGCTCCGCGGATCGCTGAACGAGCATCCGGATGCCGTCGATCCACGCATCTACACCAGGGACGCACGAGCGGCGATGATGGAGCTCGTCCGCGCCTTCTGCGGCCTGGTAACTGAGCCCGGCCCCGCCTGACATTCCGGGCGGGCGACGCGCCGGTCGTCGGCCCCGAGCAACCCGGTGGTCAGAGTCCGAGGATGCGCCGTGCGTTTAGATGATAGACGCTCTCCAGCAGGTCCGGCGGAAGGTCCAGTGCCGAGACGTCCCAGCGTCCCTGCCCGGGGATCTCACTGCCGGGATCGTATGAGAACCCCTCATCGGCGGTCTCGAAGAACCGGAAGTGCAGCCGATACTGGTCCTTACTCGCCGGATAGATGTCCGTGCCGAACAATATCTGCCCGGGATAGGCGGCGACCAGTTGGCCGAAGCGCCGCGGCTGCCTGCCGAGCTCCGCCATCCTGCCCGCCGTGTCGACGGTGTAGTTCGGGGCCGCGCTCAGCAGTCGCTCGACCCGATCGAGGTCTTCCGCCGCGCAACCGACGTGGGCGCCGATGAACGCCGTCTCGGGGCACGCCAGCACCAGCGCCGCATGCGCGTCCAGCAGCGCGTCGAATGTCGGGTACTTGTCCCGATCGCCGAACCACCAGTCCGGCGCGCCGGTGAGCTCTTCGATCCGCTCGTTGTGCCGATCGACAGGGTCGAAGAATGCGATCGGATCGGCCGTATGGATCAACACGGGTAAGCCAAGTTCACCGGCATGCGCGATGACCTGGATCACCCGCTCGTCATCGGGAATAATCAACTCCCCGCCGGCGTCGCGCGCCATCAGGCCCAGGGTCTTCCACACTTTCAGGCCGCGCGCCCCGCGCCGTGTACTGTCCTCAAGCGACTTGCGCAATCGATCGACGCCGTCAGCTGCCCCGAGTTCGGCCCACTCCAGCTGACAGAAGGTCAGGAAACGGCCCGGGTAGGCGCGGTCGTAGCGCTCCACGTTGGCCGTCACCTCCTCCCCCCACAGACCGTCGAGGTTCACGGTGGTCTCGATCCCGCATTCGTCCATTGTCGCCACGAGCGCTGGAACGTCGTCGATCATCCAACGCCCGTCACTCAGCCATCTGCCGAGATGGTTGTGCACGTCGATGACCGGGAATGCTGGCGAGTCGACCGAGGTGACCTTCGTACGCAGCTTCCTGCGTGGCAGCCAATCAGCCAGCCTCAAATCTGCAATCCTGTCCCAGTCTGGCTGCTGCGGCATTTCGACACCTCTCTGCAACAAATGAACAGTTCAAATGAGCGATATGGTCAATTTCATTGTCAAACGCTCACCACGCATCCAATGATAAGTCCAAACGCTATGACCAACGCGTTCGAGTCCTCGATCTACTGGAGCCCCCGTGACAACAACCGCTCGCGAAATCGCCAGCCAGCCGAAGATTTGGCGCTGTGCCCTCGCCGATCACTCAGCCCAAGCGACCGACCTACTCTCCTTACCGGGTTCCCGAGTCCTGGTACTCGGCTGCGGCACCTCGGCATTCGTCGCTGAATCGTTCGCGGTTCTCCGCGAGGCCGCAGGCCTCGGTCAGACAGACGCGGCGTACGCATCTGAGCCGTGGCCATGGCGCGACTATGATGCCGTGATCGTGCTGAGCCGATCGGGAACTACCACCGAGGTGATCGCGGCCCTCGACGCATTGCCCGACGGGGTGCGGACCATCGCCGTAACCGGTGTTGCCGACTCGCCCATCGCCCAGCGGGCCGACGACGTTCTCCTTCTCGACTTCGCGGACGAAGAGTCGGTCGTACAGACGCGGTTCCCCACCACCATCTTGCTGCTCGCCCGCAATGCGTTCGGTGAAGATGTCGGCGGCCTTCCCGGCCAGGCCGAGATCGCGCTTGCCCAGCCCTCCGGCATTGACGTGTCACGCTACACACACTTTGTTTATCTCGGTAGCGGTTGGACATACGGCCTCGCGCAGGAAGCAGCGCTCAAGATCCGCGAAGCCGCGCAGGCATGGGCGGAGTCATACCCGGCCCTGGACTACCGACACGGCCCCCTTGCCGTCGCCGACGACCGCTCGCTGGTGTGGATCATCGGCCCGGTCGAAGCGAGTCTGATCCGGGATATCGAACACACCGGAGCCACCGTAATCACCGGAACTCAGGATCCGTTGGTCGAATTGGCACTGACCCAGCAACTCGCCGTGGCGATCGCCGAGTATCGGGGCCTCAACCCCGACACCCCCCGGCACCTCACCCGGTCCATCGTCCTCAGCTGATCCGAGAAGGCAGCCCGCACCCAGAATGGAATCAATGATGATATCTTTCCTCCGCAAGCAGGCCCTCCGAGCGTCCGGTGTTGTCGCTGCGGTCGCATTGGTTGGCGCAATGAGCGGCTGCGGCGACTCGCAAGGCGCGACGACCCTTGATAAAGAGGCGAAGGTCGAGCTGGAGATCTGGTCCGGGCAGACCGACGAGGCAGAGAAGCTGATCGAGCAACTCGCCGGCGAGTTCGAGAAGGACAACCCAAATGTCTCGATCAAGGTCTCGCCCGGCGCCTCATCGACCGAAGACCTTCTTCAGAAGCTATCCGCGGGATTCGCCGGAAACCAGTACCCGGACATCTCCTATGCGTTCGGCTCGTGGGCCAGCGAGCTCGAGTCATCCAACCGCACGCTGGACATCACCGACGAGGTGAAGAATCCAGAAGTGAAATGGGATGAGTTCCCGGAATCGGCGAGGTTGACGGCCCAGCCAACCGGTAACAAGACCATCGGTTTCCCGGCCATCGTCGATAATCTGTCGCTGATCTACAACAAGACTGTCTTCGACAAGGCGGGGGTCTCCTACCCGACCGGCGACTGGACCTGGGATGACTTCGCCGCGACGGCCAAGCAGCTGACAGACGACGCGACCAAGACCTATGGTTACGCGTATTCGGTCTCAGGCTCGGAGGAGACAACCTGGCAATTCTGGCCCCATCTCTGGCAAAGCGGCGGCTCGATCCTCGGCAACGGCGAGAAAGAGACGGCATTCGCATCCGAAGCCGGGGTCAGCGCCCTTACATTCCTGCGTGGGATGGCGGTCGACGACAAGAGCGTCTACCTCGACCAGACCGATACGAAGTTCGGTGAGCTATTCGCCAGCGATCGGATCGGCATGATCACGTCGGGGCCGTGGCAGCTCTACGATCTCAAGACCGCAGGCACGAAGTACGGCGTAGTCCAGCTACCGGGCACCGACGGCGACCACACAACTGTATCCGGCGCCGATCTCTGGGCTCTATTCGACCACAAGGACAAGAATCGCGCGTACTGGGCGACGGAGTTCACCAAGTGGCTGACCTCCGCCGAGCAGGACGAGCGATGGAACGTCGAGATCGGCAACCTGCCACTCAGGTCATCCGAGCTGAACTCCGAAGTATTCAAGAAGCAGGTGAAGGAATACCCCGGGCTGGACGTGATGGCCGCAAACCTGGAGAACGCGAAGGCACGGCCGACCGTTCCCGGCTATGCGGGTCTTTCGGAGGAAATCGGCAAGGCGATCTCGGAGGTGCTGCAGGGCGCAGGTGACCCGAAGCCGGCTCTTGAGCAGGCGGCCAAGGACGCTGACGAATCCCTCGGTGAGTGACACGATGAGCACCGGAACCGCTCCCGGTGCTACATCGGTCTCCACCGGTGCGGCACAAAGGCGGTCGCGTCGTCGCCGGGGCCGGCGGGCAACACTGACCGGCTGGGGATTCGTCGGCCCGGCGGCGATCATCATCCTGGGGCTGTCATTCTTTCCTGCGGGCTGGGCTTTTCTCCTCTCGCTGCAGGAGTGGGACGGCTTCAGTGACGCGGAATTCGTCGGTACGGGCAACTACACGGATCTGATCTCCGACTCCGACTTCTGGAATGCGGTCTGGAACACCTTCGGATATACCCTGCTGTTCGTTCCGGCCTCAGTTCTCCTCGGCCTGTTTCTCGCAGTTGCCCTGAACCGCAAAATCCGGTTCATCGGCTTTTACCGAACAGCGATTTTCGTGCCGTTCGTCGCCTCGACTGCCGCCACCGGAATCCTGTCAACCTATCTCTTCAGTCCGCAGTACGGCGTCGTGAACAATGTGCTGCGCGTGCTCGGCCTGCCCCAGCAGGGCTGGCTCGCAGATCCACATCAGGCGATGCTCGTGATCGCGATCATGTCTCTCTGGGGGCAGGCAGCATTCACCACCGTCATCTACCTGGCAGCGCTGCAAGACGTTCCGTCCGAACTCATCGAGGCGGCGCGGATCGATGGGGCCAACCGGTGGCAAACTTTTTGGCGGATCGTCTGGCCACACCTTTCGCCGGTGACGGTTTTCGTGGCAATCTGGCAGACCATCACGGCGATCCAACTGTTCGACCTCGTCTACACAACGACACGCGGCGGGCCTCTCGGCGCGACCAAGACAATCGTCTACTTCCTTTACGAGAAAGCGTTCCACTCACTGCAGTTCGGGTACGGATCAGCCGCTGCATATGCACTATTCGCGCTTACTCTGATCATCACAATCGGCGTCGTCATCTACTCACGGCGCCGAAATCTGGAGGCGTTCTGATGTCAACCAACGTGTTCGAGAAAGTAGTGACGTCATCCGAGCGGGTTGCGACCCGGCCAGAAGGAGGTCGACGGCAGAAGCGGCGCCGCGGATTCAGTGGCTGGCACTTCTTCCTGCTGCCCGTCGCCGTACTCTTTCTCATCCCCTTCATCCAGATGCTGTTGGCCTCACTCTCGCCTGCTCGGGAACTGGTCACCTTCCCGCCACCGTTCATCCCCTCGCATCTGACGCTTGATGGCTACATCAAGCTGTTTACAGACACGGATGTACTGCTGTGGTTCGTGAACACAGTGATCGTGTCGGCGATATCAATACTGTCGAACATCGTGCTCTGCTCGCTCGCCGGCTATGGGTTCGCACGCCTGAAGTTCGCCGGCCGCACATTCGGCTTCTTCGCGATCGTTGCGACCATCATGATCCCGACCCAGCTGCTGATGATCCCCACCTACATTCTGTTCTCGAAACTCGGACTGCTTAATGGACTAGGCGCAGCCATCGTCCCGTGGCTCGCCACCGCGTTTGGCATCTTCCTGATGCGGCAGTTCTTCCTCTCGCTTCCCGCCGAAATAGAAGAGGCAGGGGCAATCGATGGCTGCAACAAGTTGCAGATCTTCTTCCGCATCGTGCTTCCGCTGGCCAAGCCGGCGCTGGCCACTCTCGCTATTTTCACCCTCCTCAGCTCATGGAACGATCTGGTCTGGCCGCTGATCGCGATCAACAACGACCAGGCGTTCACCCTCCAGCTGGGCATCGCGAACTTCCAAAGCACCCGCCACACGGAGTGGAGCCTGCTCATGGCCGGCAACCTCGTCGCGACACTCCCGCTTATCCTGTTCTTCGTGTTCGCACAACGCCAGTTCATTGCCACGATGACCTTCTCCGGGATCAAGGGATGAGCGGTGTCGAAGTCCTAGTCGTCGGCGACGCTAACCCGGACCTGCTGCTCACCGGCGACACGATCCCTCGCTTCGGCCAGGCCGAACAACTACTCGAAGGCGCCGACCTACTGCTCGGCGGAAGCGCGGCGATCGTGGCCTGCGGACTCGCCCGCCTCGGCGTGCCCAGTGCCCTCGCGTCGGTGGTCGGCTCGGACCAGTTCGGGACTTTCGTGCTCAACTACCTTCGAGAGCGAGGCGTTGACACATCGGCGGTCACGATCTCCGAGGCCCTGCCAACTGGTGTGTCGGTCGTGCTTTCCAAGCCGCACGACCGGGCGATTCTGACGTTTCCCGGCACCATTCCGGCGCTTGACGCCGCCGGTGTGCGTAACGCGGTTGAGCGTCTCGAACCGAGACATGTCCACGTGGCGTCCTACTTCCTTCAGCCGATATTGGCCACCCAGCTGCCTGAGCTGTTCGGGTGGTTGCAGGAGCGCGGTGTGACCATCAGTCTCGACACCAATTGGGACCCCACCGAACGCTGGGACGGACTCGAGGACATCCTCCCCCTTACCTCCGTCTTCCTGCCCAATCGTGCGGAGGCGCTCTCAATCGCCAGCGCGATTACCGGTGATCGGGTCACGGACCTCGATCAGGCAGGGAAAGCGCTATCTGCACTGGGCTGCCGGGTCGTGGTCAAGGCTGGTACCGACGGCGGAATCAGCTTCGAACACGGATCGCTCACTGCCCAGGCACCTGGGCTCGTCCTCGAGGTGGTCGACACCACCGGTGCGGGTGACAGCTTCAATGCCGGCTATCTCGCGGCTCTGTCCCGCGGCATAGAAGCCGAACAACAACGCCTCAGTCTGGCTGCGACGGCCGGATCGCTTTCGGTTCGAGCCCTAGGCGGAACCGCCGCTCAGGCAACCGAGAATGAGCTGACAGAGGCTTTGCCGTGACGATTCACACGCTTGGGCTGACGCCGGCACTTGACGTCGTATACGTCCTCGATCGCATCGAGCTAGGTGCGATTCACCGGCCTGACACAGTCATCCGCTCGGCCGGTGGAAAGTCACTGAACGTCGCGCGGGCTCTGGCGAAGTTTGAGCGACCCGTGCGTGCAATCGTTCCACTCGGCGGCCACATCGGCGACCTGGTGGAATCGTTGCTGCACGCCACCAGCGTCGAGGTTGAACGAATTCCCTCGGCTGTCGAAACCCGGATGTGCATGACTTCGGTCGATCGCTCAAGTGGCGCCCTCACCGAATTCTATGAGCCGGTAACCTGCTTTGACGTGCCGCTGGACGTGATCGCCGAACGCCTTGCGACGATCCAACCCGGCGAGTGGCTCACAGTGTCCGGCGGGATGCCTGCCGGGATAGCTGTGTCGGACATCGCCGACCTGCTGGCACACGAGCGGATGCGCGGCGTGCGGCTCGCCATCGACGTGCACGGTCCGGCTCTGCCTGCGATCCTGACGGTGTCCCGGCCTGATCTGATCAAGATCAATCGTGCCGAAGCGAAAGAGGCGACCGGACTGGACGACGCCGACACCGCAGCCTCCGCGCTACTCGAATTCGGTTGCGGAGTCGCCGTCATCACCGATGGTGAGGCGGGGTCGATTGCCAAGCGTAGCGGCGAGGTGGCTGCGGTTGCACCAGCCGCCGATCCCGGCTTATACCCGGTCGGTAGTGGTGACTGCTACCTTGCCGGTCTTGTCACGGCGCTCGCCGACGGCAGAGACCTCGGCTCGGCCGTGGCCTTCGCATCGGCGGCCGGAGCCGCGAACGCCCGCGTTCCCGGAGCCGCGGAGCTCGACCTGAAGTCGCTGGGTGCACTACACGACGCTGCGGCCGCCACCACGACAATCCATGCCGCGCCATAAGAAACATGGATTGTCGTGGCTGCCGGCAAGGCCAAATGACTGGCGCCGTTAGTCTCGCGCAGAGCTGCAGCGTGCTCTTGGTTGCCAGGGGTGGACGCCTTCAACGTCCACCCCTGGACTCATGCCGATCGATCAGCAGTGCTCGTAGTGATAAGCGCTGTTACCCGGAGTCACAACGTCCCGATCCCGCAAAATTACCGAGATGTTCTTACCCTGCGCCGAGCAAGCGTTGCTATAGGCCGATCGGGGATTGTCGGTGTACTCGATCTCGATCACGTTCTTGCCGTAAACGCTTGTGTAAGCGGAGCATTCGCCGTAGTACTGGCACTCCTCTGCAATGGCGAAGTCGAAACCGACCGAGGTCTTTCCCGTCGATCCCAGTTCGGTCGTGTTCTTCTGCGCGATGGCGAGGCCCTTCTCGTGTGCGTGAGCGGCGAGAGAGGTGGCCAGCGCGACATTGTTCGCCTTGGTCAGCAGACGCTTCGAGCGAGTAAAACTGTCGAGGTTGTCGGGCTCGACGGCGTTGAAACCTTTGCTTGCGCACTCGTCGATCCAGCCATTGACGATCGCTGCGATCCTGGTGCGTTTGGCGTTGGATGAGGTGTCAAGAAGGTACTCATTCCACTCCGGGTCTCCGACTTTCTTCCCGCTAGCGTCTCGAAGGATCAAGTCGTCGTTGCGTCCGGACCAGGTCGTTTCGTCGTCTGGTTGAGTCTGGAACGCATTGACGTAGCAGATGTTGTACTTCCCGGGCACCGGCGACGCCGTACGATCACGGCTGACTACCCCGACGGAGGCGGATGGCGTGTAGGCGCCCCCGATCTGGTAGTCGAACTGGGCGTTGACGGGTGGCAGGACCGATACCGCTTGGGCGGTTCCGATTCCACCGATGACTGAGCCGACGAGGACGATCATCACAACGGCTATCTGCCCCGTCTTTCGGATGAAAGCACGCATTAGGGCTCCGATCTGTGGATGCCCCGCCTCGAGCTCTTCTCTGGCGTAATGCCCGTTCGATCACCTTCGATCGACGGTTGAACCCTCCACGACGCCCTTCAGCTTAGGAGGCAATGCCTCGGCGGAACAAGAGCATCGAGAAATGCGCGCACCCCTAGTGAGCGTTACAACCGGAGCCGCCTCTGTGGCACCATCGTCCCCATGACGACTCAGCTCCTGCTACTCGCCGACACCCACCTGCCGAAGCGGGCAAAGGTCCTGCCCGAGGCCCTCTGGCAGGCGGTCGATGCCGCCGACATCGTCATCCACGCAGGCGACTGGGTGAGCGAGGAACTCCTGGACCTGCTGGAGAAGCGGTCGAATCGGCTGCTCGGATGCTACGGAAACAATGATGGGCCGGGGCTTCGCCGCCGGCTGCCGCTGATCACCCAAGCCGCGATCGAAGATGTGAGGCTGGCGGTGATCCACGAAACCGGCCCGGCTACAGGCCGCGAACGGCGGATGGACGAGCAGTTTCCAGACGCCGACGCGGTCGTCTTCGGCCACAGTCACATACCGTGGGACACAACCACCGAGCGCGGTTTGCGGCTGCTGAACCCTGGCTCACCCACCGACCGTCGCCGGCAGCCCTACTGCACCTATATGACCGCCGAAATCGACGGCGATCGGCTCACAGTCCAGCTGCACGAGATCAGCCGGAACGCCACTCGTCACTGACGATATGAGATCGACCCAGCTGCAGCATGTCGCCATCGGCTCAGGCAGGGCTCTCTAGATTGATCCGGCCAGTCCGCGAAGCTCTGTTTCCGGCGCTTTCACTACTGACGTCAGAACTGCGCCTGTCGTCAGATCTGCGCCGAAAATCGCCCGGCGCAGTTCTGGCGCCAGTATTGTTCCGTTTGGGCCGGCGGCGAAATAGTCATGGTCCGCCCGGCCGACCGCAATATCGATGGAGCACATCAATTCGAGCGTCAGCAGCGCGTATTCGCCGTTCCTCCTGATCGCGTCCAGCTCATCGGGATGCAATTTCGCAATAGCGGCCGATATTTCATCGTGAGTACTCAAAACAGACTCCCTTATTCAACAGATGAGCCTCACGAAAAAGGCGTGCCGAATCCTGCACCGGGCAGAACCCTGGTGCCAGCATTGAGAACGCAGTTTCAGTTTGGAACAGAGCAACGTCGATCGGGACGCCGGGGAATTCCCTCAGGCCGGCCCGTGCATTTGCAGGTTCGCATTCAACGTTGAAGCAAACCAGATCGTGCAAAGCGTGCTCCATGATGCTCTCTCACCGAGATATCTCAGAAGGCTACTGCTTAACCTGTGTTCCGAGGGTACGGTGTGGCAAACGTCGAGGTCAAGAACGTGAATGGACGCCGACGACCCGAGCCGGCTATTCCTCGAAGACTGTTTCGGGCGTGGAGCGACCGATCGAGGCAACGAGCTCATCGGCGAGAATTCGCAGCTTGATGTTCCGGTTCGATGATGCTCGGCGCAGGATCTCGAACGCCTCACTCTGGGTGCATCGGTTCTGCCCCATCACAATTCCGATCGCGATGTCTATCGCCGTCCGGGATTCCATCGCCGCCTCGCGGTCCTCCGCGACCTCGGTCAGTTTTGCCAGCCGGATTGCCAGCCGCAGCGCCTTCGACATCTCGGCCGCGTACGCCTTCGCGTCGTCCACCGCTCGGTCGTCGAAACCATTGGTATCGCGGGCGTAAAGGTTCAGCGCCGCACCGGCGATGTCGTCCAGTTCCAGCGGAATGGCAAGGATGCTGTGCAGTCCGTGCTCGAGAACAGCTGTGGCGTACTCAGGCCAGCGTTGCTCGTACCTGAGATCGGGCGCGGAGACCACCGAATGGGTTCGCAGCGCCTGCAGGCACGGCCCGTCATCAAAGCCCAGCTGAATCTCGTCCATCCGCCGGGCTTCCTCATCGCTACTCGCGACGGTCGCCGTCCGCTTCCTGCGCTCCAGAGTGATACCGCAGTAGAGCTTGGTAGAGCCGGCAACGTACCTGGCCGAAAACGCGGTCAGTCCATCGAGGAACGCCGTGATGTCGCCGCTGTTAAGTAGGAGGTCCTGGAGCTTCTCCCCTACCGACTGTTCCACTTGTGCCTGAACCATGCTCTTGCTCTTCCCACTCGGAATTCTCATGACCGAGCGCTGCTCAGGTCAGGGACTAACTATCTTACGCTGTCGCGGATGGGACGGCGGATCGGAGCGACGGCGGATTCGGGCCTAGGGCGACAGGACGACCTTGATGCAGCCATCCTGCTTCTTCTGGAACATTTCATACATCGCAGGCGCCTCTTCCAAGGGCACCCGATGGGTCACAAGGTCGGCGATGCCGAGAGGGTCCGAAGCATCCTCGACAAGCGGGATCAGCTGGTCTGTCCAACGCTTCACATTGCACTGCCCCATTCGCAAACTGATCTGCCGGTCGAACATCGACATCATCGGCATCGGGTCAGCTTGTCCGGCGTAGACGCCGCTCAGTGACACCGTGCCGCCGCGGCGTACCAGGTCAAGCGCGGCATGCAGGGCGGTAAGCCGGTCGATGCCAGCCGT
This sequence comes from Saxibacter everestensis, assembly GCF_025787225.1. Classification (NCBI taxonomy): domain Bacteria; kingdom Bacillati; phylum Actinomycetota; class Actinomycetes; order Micrococcales; family Brevibacteriaceae; genus Saxibacter; species Saxibacter everestensis. The sequence goes on along the minus strand of NZ_CP090958.1, from coordinate 60,747 downwards.
CTTCATCGCCTTCTTCGCTATCGGGTCAGGAAGCAGCCCGACTGCAGATTGGGCGAAAGCCGCCAGCGGAGCGCCGTGGGCTTCAAGACCGACCGCGTCGACCACAGAGTCCGGCCCCCTGCCCGCGGTGTTCCTGCGCAACTCGTCGAGCAGGCCATGACCGAGGTCGTACGCGGTCACGCCGTGACGTTCAGCCATTGCACGTCGTTCCCGCACCGGATCGACCGCCATCACCTGATAGCCGAGGTGCCTCCCGATCCGGCTGGCTAATTGGCCTACCGGTCCCAGCCCGAGGACGGCGAGACTGCCGCCATCGGGAACATCTGCGTAATCCACTGCCTGCCAGGCTGTGGGCAGGATATCGCTGAGGAAAAGATAGGTTTCGTCAGGCGGGCCGCTACTGACCTTGATCGCGTTGTAATCAGCGAGCCGAACCCTTAGATATTCGGCCTGACCGCCGGGAACCTGGCCGTAAAGTTTGGTGTAACCGTACAGCGCAGCACCGCAGCCGTGTTCACGAACCTGGGTTGTTTCACACTGGGTCTGCAACCCACGTTTGCACATGAAGCATTCGCCGCAGGAAATTGTGAATGGGACGACGACCCTGTCGCCCGGCTTGAGGTTGCTCACCGCGCTGCCTACTTCTTCCACGATGCCCATCGTCTCGTGGCCGAGTACGTCGCCTGCATCGATGAAAGGGCCAAGAACCTCGTACAAATGCAGGTCCGAACCGCAGATAGCCGTAGAGGTTACCCGGATAATCGCATCGCTTGCCGATTCGAGCCGGGGATCCGGAACATCCTCAACCCTGACTGTCCGCTTGCCTTGCCACGTTAGTGCCCGCACAGAGCCTCCTGACTGGAACTCCTCTTACGATTCGCCGGGCCCATCGATGATGAGCGCCGCGGCAATGCCATGCAGCCGAACATCCTTTGCCAGGGGCAGCTGGCTTGCCTTCAGCGGAATGACCACGAGCAACCCCTTCAGCAGATAGCCGGTGACCCCGATACTAGACCGCAAGTCGAGCAATCGTACAGGCCTCTTGATCTCCGCGGATGTTTAGATTTCCTGCCTGCGGGAACGTGACCATTGCTGGCAGGCGAGCGCCATTCGGGAAGGCAATCGCCCCGCCGCGCAATCGCCATTCGAACAACAGACTTAGTGAGGGCACCGCGATGACTACTGCACGAGACATCATGACATCGGGAACCGAATGCGTAGGCGAAAACGAGACTCTTCAGCAGGCGGCACAGAAGATGCGCGAACTCAACGTCGGTTCACTGCCGATCTGTGGCGAGGACAACCGACTCAAGGGGATGCTCACCGACCGCGACATCGTAGTGAAATGCCTTGCGGACGGCGGCGACCCGCAATCCGTGACCGCCGGTGAATTAGGTCAGGGTAAGCCGGTGACTGTTGGAGCAGACGATGACATCAATGTCGCCCTGGAAGCCATGAAGCAACGTCAGGTACGACGTATTCCGGTTATCGACGGGCATGACCTGGTCGGCATCATCAGCCAGGCCGATGTCGCCCGGGCGCTGCCGGAAGCACAGGTGGGAGAACTGGTAGAGCTGATCTCCAATTAGGCGCGACACTGTGGACGCTGACCACGTCGAGGTTCGAAGGTGATCGATCGGAAGCCCCGGTTGCTCGCGCTGCGCGCACTGAACCTTGGCGACTTGCTGGTCGCCGTGCCGGCACTTCGCGCCTTGCGGACCGGTTTCCCCGGACACCACATCATCCTCGCCGCACCACAGTGGCTCGGCGAGGTCGTCGACCTCATCGGGAGCGTTGACGAGTTGCTGCCGACCTCCGGTTTGGACACCGCGATAGCGGTAGGCCGCCAGGATATCGACGTCGCGGTGAATCTACATGGCAACGGAGCGCAAAGTCGGAGTCTGCTGGACGCCGTCGGTGCGCGGGTTAAGATCGGCCACCGCGCCCCCGGCTGGGATGGGCCCGAATGGATCGACGACATCCATGAACGGCACAGATGGACCCGGCTACTCACAGAGCACCGGGTCGCTGCCGACCCGGAAGATTTCCGGCTCCAGCGACCGAAAGTGCCCGGCATCGACCCGGGTGCGGTGGTGGTTCATGTCGGCGCGGCCTACAACAGCCGCAAGTGGCCCACCGAACGTTTTGCCGCAGTAGCTCGAGTCCTTCGTAGATCTGGCCGGCGAATCATCCTGACCGGCAGCGCGGCAGAAAGACCACGCGCCCTTGAGGTGGCCGAATTGTCCGGGCTCGCCGAGGACTCGGTCGTGACGGGCAAAACCAGCCTGGGCGGCCTCGCCGCCTGGATCGCCAACGCTGCACTGCTCATCTCGGCCGATACCGGTGCCGCGCATCTGGCGTCTGCATTCGCGACGCCGTCCGTGGTGCTGTTCGGGCCGGCCCCGCCGGCCCGCTGGGGGCCTCCCCGGGGCCCGCACATCGTGCTCACCGATGAGGCTGTGCGTCGCGGCGATGTCTTTGCGTCGACGCCGGACCCCGCGTTGCTGGCGGTCACCGCCCAGGACGTGCTCGACGCCGTGGCGACCCTACCCGTCGATAGGCTCTGATTCGGTGTCACGGTCCACAATGTCGGCTATGACGTACGTATCTGGGCCGTCAAACGCGAAATACTGGACCGCTTCGCCTTGGGTGCGCGGCTGCTACACCAACAGGCGAATGACTGCGGTCTCGGCGGCTTCGGATGTTGCCACGTCCAGAACCCCGGCCAGCGGGTCGCCATCGTCCGTTAGCCGCACGCCTCGACGCCCCGCATCGCCAATCGTGGTTCCTTCCCAGAACAAGTCCACAATCCGGGGATCCACATAGCTGCCGCGGGCGACGGCCGGCGTATTGCCCAGTTCGTCGGCGACAAACCGCATCACCTGGCTGACCGCCTTCTTCCGGGCCGTCTGCGACCAGGGTTCGGCTCCGAGGCGCCTCGATTCGGCCGCAAGGGCTGCCGCAGCAAGCACGGTTGCGTGCCAGGTCCGGAAGTCCTTGGCAGTGGTTTCGGCGCCAACCACGTCGCGTAGATAGTCGTTGACGTCAGCGGAATCCAGCGCGATCCAACGCCCGTGGTCGCGGTAGGCCAAGAGCTGCTCCCCGCCGGTGCGACGGCGTCGCATCAGGGCGATGCTGTCCAGCAAGTGCGAATCCTCGATCCGGCTAATCCGACGTACGCCGGACTTCGCCGCATAGTCGAACACCAGGGCGTCGCCGTCGATGCGGACGTGCGATTTCAGCAGAGTCGCCAGGCCAAAGCTGCCGTTCGACTCGGCATACTCCTGATTGCCGGCCCTGAAACGACCGACATCGAGCATCCGGAAGGCGGTCGCGAGCGCGCGCTCCCGAGGCATGCCGGGAAGGGCGAGGTGCCGGGCAACTAGTTTCCGAGCCTCCGGTAACCGCTTTCCGACATCGCGTCCGTGCACGTGTTTTTGCGAGTTCCGGGTTGCCACCCATAACTCGTGGTAAAGGTACTGCCGGCGGCCGGCGTCATCGGTGCCGACCGCCTGAATATGACCGTTGTGCCATGGCGAAATCCACACGTCCGTCCAGGCCGGCGGGATGACGAGCGCCTCCACCCGGCTCCTGGCTTCGGAGTCGACCGTGCGCCCGTCGGGGCCAAAGTACTGCCAGCCTCGGCCGCGCCGTCTGCGGGTGATGCCAGGTTTCGTCTGGTCGGATTTACGAAGCCGCACGGTCCCTACGGCTGCTGGACGTTGGCGAGGTTCCTGGTCGCCGGGCCTTCGAGCACCTGTCCATCCGCTGAAAACCTGGACCCGTGCAAAGGGCAGTCCCAGGATGATTCGGCGTCGTTCCAGCTAACAATGCCGCCCAGGTGAGTGCATACCGCGGATACCTTGCACGACTTGCCGTCCACTGTGGCGGCCGCGACGGGTTTGCCGTCTTCCCGGCCGACCACGCCTGCGCCGACCACGCCCGCGCCATCGACGCCTGCGCTGTCGACGTGCGGATCACGGAGTTCGTGCCGCTCCGCCTGTGCCCAGCCCTTGGCGCCCGCCATCGCTACTCCGGCGTTCGCCTTCACCCCGGCGGCAATATCCGCCGGGCCGGTGACCCGGGTCTTCAGCGGTCGCGCCCAGCTGACCGGCCGACCGAGAATCTCGCCGGCGATCCGCAACGCCGCTGCTACCCCGTTCGTCATGCCCCATTTGTTGTAGCCGGTGGCAACATAGATCTTCCCGCGGCCCCGCGGCATCCGGCCGACAAACGGCACCAGGTTATGCGTTGCGTGATCCTGGGCGGACCAGGAATGGCTGGGCTCCGCCTGCGGAAAATGCTGCTTCGTCCAGGCAACCAGGTCGTCGACGAGCGCCTGGGTCTCCGACTGCCTGCCGACGATGTGCCCGTTACCGCCGACGAGTAGCCGGTCGCCGTTCGGTCCCGGGGCGGTGCGCAGTGATCGGGTCGGTGCCTCCACCGAGAGGTACATGTCCTGTGGCAGGCTGCCTGGCACATCGAAGGCGACCAGGTAGGAGCGGCTGGCGGTGAGTTTGGCGAAGTACAGCCCACGATCGAGAATCGGGCTACCGGTGGCCACGATGACGTTCCCGCCGAAGATCTCGCCTTTCTCGGTAGTGATGGTGCAAGGCTCGCCGGGCTTCACATCGACGACCCGCGTTCTTTCGAAGATGACGCCTGAAGTCTCCTCAAGCTCGCGGGCAAGCGCCTCGAGGACATCCATCGGATCGAACTGGGCCTGATCGGCCAGCTGGATCGCCGCATGGGTCGGGAAAGGCAGCTCGGTCTCGGTCCGGGTGACTGCAAGGCCTGCGTCGCGGCAAGCAGCATATTCGGCCTCGAGCTGGCTCTCCGAGCCTGGCCCGACGCCGAAGGTCACCGCCGCCCTGTGCCGGACCGGCACCGAGCGGTCGGTGCACAACTCCAGCAGCCAATCGCGGCCGGCACGGTTCGCGTCGACATATGCCCGGGCCACCCGGCGCGAATTGTGCTTCCGGATCTTCGACAGCGTTGTGCCTTGCAGCAAGCTGAGCTTCGCGGTCGTGTTGCCGGTCGCTGCCGCACCAAGGTACCGCGCCTCGACGACGGCCACACTTCGCCCGGCTCGTGCCAAAGCGACCGCGGTCGAAAGCCCGGTCAGCCCAGCACCGATCACCACGTCGTCATACGCTGTAGTAGGCGCAAACGGAACAATCGGCCTTTCCCGCTTCCCATCGAGCCACAATGATTTCCTGACCGGTCCTGCCATTTCGGGTCTCCTTGCTCACGCCCTGAGTTCGTCCATGTCTACGCGAGCGTGCCTACTTCCGAGCGCGAGCTGTCTCCCGCTCATTGGCCTTCTGGACGGCCGCTACCAACTCGTCCTTGCTCATCGACGACCTGCCAGCCACGTCAAGGCGTTTCGCCAGCTCATACAGGTGCTTCTTTGACGCGTTGGCATCCACTCCGCCGGCGGTGGGCCGAGAGGTGTTCTTGCCACCCTTGCTCTGGGCGTCGGAGGGGCCGTTCTTCTGCTTCGGCTCCCAATGATCACCCACCTTTTCATGGGTATGTTTCAGGGCGCTGAACGCCACCTGGTTCGCCCGTCGCTCATCGTGATACTCCTCCGCTGCGGAGTCGTGCGCCTTGGCGTACGTGCGTTGCGCCTTCTTGTCGGAACGTTGCAGGGTGCTCGGGAGCTCTGACTGCTTCGGTTGCCCTGAACTCTTCGTTTTAGGCATCTTCCCCACCATCCTCTTCGTTCTGATACCGGCCCTGTACCTGTCGGGCACTGTGCCAAACAGCCGGCCGGTACCGCATCACTCCGACAGGGCGGCCCGGAGCCGGTCCAGAATGCCGCGCAAGCGACGGGAAATATGTACTTGACTCTGGTGCAACCGAGCGGCGATTTCGGCCTGGGTGCAGTCATGAAAGAAGCGCAGCGCGAGAATTTCGCGTTCCTCGGGCGTGAGCTTGGTCAGGGCCGCCCGGAGCGCAATCATGTCCTCAACCCTGGTGTAGGCGTTGTCGGCGTCCGGCGATTCCAGCCCCACGCAGGTCGGCGAATCCAGCGATGCCAACGAGTACATGCCGTAAGCAGCCCGGGCGCGATCGACAGTTTTCAGCGAAATTCCCGCCGCTTCGGCAATCTCATCTTCACGTGGTTCCCGGCGTAAAGTCTGTTCCAGCCGCGGCACGACGGACCTCATCGACTGCTGGGCTTCCTGCAGCTGCCTCGGCGGACGAATCATCCAGCCGTGGTCGCGGAAGTATCGCTTGATCTCGCCGGTCATCGTCGGAACGGCGTAGGCGAGGAAGTTATCGCAGCGGTCGGGGTCGAACCGGTTCGTGGCCTTGACCAGACCTAGGCAGGCCGTCTGATAGAGGTCCTCTTCCTCGATCCCCCGCCGGGAATACTGGTGCGCGAGTGACCGCGCGACTCCCCGATGCCGTACGACGATCTCGCCGCGGAGACGATCTCGCTGGATGGAATCCGAGCAGGTCCTTGCTGTTCGCAAAAGATCTTTACTGCTCGGAATTGGTTCGGCATGCTCGACTTGTGAAGTCGAAGGGCCGTGGACTGAAATGACGCTCACGAGGTCAACCTTCGGACCGGAGTTCTCGGCCGTTGCTGGACCTACTGCAACCCAAACACAGTTGTTAGAACTTAACAAGGGGGCGGCTAGCTCAAACTCCGGGTACTGACCGATGCAACCACCCATGTGTGCCACTCCATGCGCCGCCCGGGCGGTCCAGATTGCTGGGGCACGGATCCTGGCCTCAACCTCGTCTACCCGCACCTCACGATCGCCGTCGAGGCTAGTCGCGTTTTTGCTCGTCGGCCCGATAAGCCGCCGCAAGGGCCTGCAGCTTCTCGATAGGGCCGGTGCCCTCATTTTGGTGGATCTCTTCGAGCAACTGATGGCTCAGCTCAATTAGTCCCATCGCCATCTCTGCCGCATAGTCGAGATCGGTGAAAATGTGGATCACTTCGGAATAGAACAAGTCCCTGGATAGGGAAGAGTCTTCGAGCATCGTCACTACGGCGATCGCTTCGTCGAGCCGGGAGTAGTCAGTAGACATCAGTAACCGAATTGAATAGACGCTGTTCCTGTCATTTGTCTATATGCCCACTGGAACGGGATTCAACCATGTATTTTCTGGTCTGCCAGCAGGGGCACGCCGTGGATCGGATCCTGCCGCAGCACGCGGATGTCGGAGATCTGCCTGCGGCTAAGCTGCTGACGGATCCGTTCGCTGACTGCTGGCTGGTGCATTGACAGTCCGCCGCCAAGAATGACGGGACCGTGAATCTCGAGCCGGTCGGCGACCTGAGCGATCATTTCCGCCAGCGCGTCCGCACCGGTCTCGACGATCTGCTTAGCGCGTGGATGGCCCTTGACGGCGTTGCCAAAGACGACGCCCGCGTGCCGGGCCCAGTATCTGCGATCGGCATGTGAATGGACGTGGTGAATGAGTTCGTCCGGTGTGCGGAGGCCGCAAGCCTCCAGCAGGTCCCGGCTGAGCTGGTCGACGTCCCGGCCGGCGTCGTACTCACCCAGCGTATGCCGCACCGCCTGGATGCTTGTCCAATACCCGCCGCCCTCATCGCCCAGGAGGTATCCCCAGCCGCCGGCGCGAGCCTGCCTGCCGTCATCCCGGGTCCCCCACACCGCCGAGCCTGTGCCGGCAATGACGGCGATGCCCGTGCTGAGCCCGCCTGCTGCCAGGATGAGCCGGCTATCGTGAGCGATCCGCGTCGGTACGTCGGCGATGACGTCGGCGAGCAGCAGACGCAGCCTGCGTACGTCGTTATCGGTGTCGACGCCGGCCGCACCCGCGCAGATCCGGTCGACCGGCGGGGAGCCGAGGTCGAGGTATGCCGAGCGTAGATTCACGGCGGCAACCTCACGGGAAACAACCTGGGTATTCGCGCTACCGGAAAATGCCTCCTGGCTGATCACCCCGTCAACGAAGATCGCGGCATGCGTCTTGGACCCGCCGATGTCGAGGCCGAGCACGACGTTAGACCTCCCGGCAGGCTGCGCGGATGTGCTGGAGCTCAGCGGCCAGGCTTCAGGCGTAGTAGGCACGAACACTATTTAAGGCACAGATTCGGCCTGCGGCATAGCGGATACCTCTATCGGCTGAACCGATTTAGCAACTTCCGTCGCTCACTTTTGGTTCATCTTCCCGTCATCGGTGGGCTGCGATTCGGTCAAACTGTGCGCCTAGCGTCGGCTGAGGAACAGCGCTTACCCATCGATCCACAAGAAGCGAGAATACATATGGTCCTGCAACAACCGATGAACCGGAACCTGCTCCCGATGGCTGGGCACACACGCGGCAAGCGCAGTGCCGTTACGTGTCAGCTGAAGTGTGCGAGCGCCTGCGCCAAAGCGGTCTGCAACACGTCGGACAACGGATACTTCCGCGATATCGCCGGGTCCGCATTGTCCCGGCGGAAAATGCTGACCGGGGTGGGCGGCGCATTGGCCCTCGTGGTCACGGCCGGGCAGGTTGAGGGCCTCGGGTCGACGGCGGCAGAGGCGGCACAGGCTACTCGGGGTGGCCGGCCGGGCACGGGCCTCTCGTTCGGTGCCATCGACCCGGTTGACGCCGCGGTGGACGAGGTCACTGTGCCCCGAGGCTACCGGTGGGAGCCGATCATCCGCTGGGGCGACCCACTGTTTTCGGACGCGCCCGAGTTCAATCCTGACCGGCAATCCCCTGGTGCGCAGGAACAGCAGTTCGGTTACAACAATGACTATCTCGACATCATCCCGCTGGGCCGCCGCAACCGGGAGGCGCTGCTGGTCTGCAACCACGAATACACCAACGCCGGCATCATGTTCGCGGAAACCTCCAATGCCAGGCAGCTGGACAAGCAGGCGCGGATCGAAATGGCCGCCCACGGCATGGCGGTGGTCGGCCTGGGCCGGGATGGCAAGGGCGAACCATGGAAGTATGTACGCGGCAGCCGATACAACCGGCGGATCACCGCGACGACCCGGTTCGAGCTGACCGGTCCGGCCGCCGGATCAAAGTTGCTTAAGACGAAGGCGGACCCGGACGGCCGCTACCCCTTGGGCACGTTCGGCAACTGCGCAGGCGGCACGACGCCGTGGGGCACGGTGCTTTCCGGCGAGGAGAACTTCAATACCTACTTCGTCTCGCCGGATACCGGTGCCGGCGCGAAACGTTACGGTCTGGCCAACAAGCCGTCCAGCTACGGCTGGGAACGAGTCGATAAACGCTTCGATGGCAACAACAAGGGCTACGAGAACGAGCCGAACCGGTTCGGCTACATCGTTGAGATCGATCCACATGACCCGGAGTCGACGCCGCGGAAGCACACCGCGCTCGGCCGGATGAAGCACGAAGGCGCCAATGTGACTGTGGCACCGGACGGCCGCGTCGTTGCATACATGGGCGATGACGAGCGCTTCGACTACCTTTACAAGTTCGTCTCGCGGGAGCGGATGCGCAAGGGCAACAGCAAGGCGGCCAAAAGGCACAATATGTCCCTGCTGACCGACGGCGACCTGTACGTGGCGAAGTTCTCCGGGAATTCACCTGAGTCGGAAATCGATGGCAGTGGCTCGCTTCCCTCGGATGGCGAGTTCGACGGCAGCGGTGAATGGCTGCCGCTGGTGACGAACGGCCGGAGCAGGATCGATGGGATGAGCGTCGACGAGGTGCTGGTCTTCACTCGGCTCGCGGCCGACAAGGCGGGCGCCACGAAGATGGACCGTTGCGAGGACGTCCAGCCGCATCCGGGCAGTGGCCGGGTTTACGTTGCCTGCACCAACAACACCGATCGCGGTAAGACCGGCAAGGAGGGCCCGACCGAGGTCAATCCGCGCACGTCGAATCGGGATGGCCACGTCGTCGAGATCACCGAACGGCGGAATGACGCCACATCGACCAGGTTCGGCTGGACGCTGCTGCTGGTCTGCGGTGACCCGGCGAAGAATGATGCGACGTACTTCTCCGGCTATCCGGCCGAGCAGGTTTCGCCGATCTCATGCCCGGACAACCTCGCATTCGACGACAGTGGAAATCTGTGGATATCGACCGACGGAGCACCCAGCACGATCGGATACAACGACGGTCTGTTCAAGGTGACTCTCGCGGGAAAGAACCGAGGCCGGGTGCAGCAGTTCCTCTCCGTTCCGACCGAGGCGGAAACCTGCGGGCCGGTCGTCCATGAGAAAGACGGCATGGTTTTCGTGGCCGTGCAGCATCCAGGCGAGGACGGAAGCTACCGCGATCAGCACTCGTACTTCCCCGACTACGTGCAGCGCAGCGACAAGCCGGAGCAGGGCTCATTCCGGTTGCCGCGCCCATCGGTAATCCAGGTGTACCGGGACTGAGCCGCGGGGCGCGGGGCGCGGCGACGACCGGCGAAGGCGACCGGCGAAACGGTCCACAAAGTCGAGGATGTCGGCCTTATATGGACATGTATCGATGAGATATGGGACCGTTTCGCCTCCTGCCGGCCGGGTACGGACTATCGTTGCCGCTTCCGCCGGGATTAGAGCCTGCAATTGTGGATGCCGCACCCAGGTCGTTGGAGGGCCGCCGCTACAGGTCCAGATGTACCCGAAGGGCGTCGTCCAGCTCAGCCATGAATTCGGGTGGGATGCGTCCCACGACCGGCCCGATGCGTTCCACCGCAACCGACCGGACCTGCTCGGCCTGAGCCTTCGAGTCCGCTCGCAGGCCCGAGCTTTCGGCAGGCAGAAGCGTCTGAAAGGGAAAAACCCGAGCAACATTGCTGGTCAGCGGCACAATCGTCAGTACGCCGCGACCCAACTGATCAGCAGTTGCGTTTGCCCTGTCGTTGCTCACCACTACTGCTGGCCTGTTCTTATTGGCTTCGCTCCCGCGTACCGGTTCAAGGTCGACAAGACACACGTCACCGCGTCGCATCACCGTAAACCGTCGGATGAGGTAACGTCCCACAGCGCATTCTCACCGGAGGATTCCCACGCATCCCAGGCTGCGGCATAGTCTTTTTCCAGGTCAGGAAAACGTAGCAATCGGATCGCTCGCTGCACAGCCGCCGATCGTGAGTTCAACCCGGTCGCTCGCGCATACTCGTCAAGCGTTGCGACATCCTCCTCGGACAGACTGACGCTAAGTTTCATACCTCAATGCTACTCCGGTAGCATCATTCAGCCAAGGGCGTGGCCTTCTGGTTAGAGACGCGACAAATACTGAGCCTGACTGGCGAGTAACCCAGCAGATCTCACGGTACGGACGATTCTGCCGCTTCCGGCGGGGTTAGAGCCTGCAATTGTGGTGCCGCGCGGGGCGTGGATACCATGCCGGGCGTGGATGCCATGCCGGGCCGAAGCCACGCCGGCCGGCCGGCCGGCCGGATGAGGATGCCACCCACTACCCGACAGGCAAAAAGTGGCTGCCGCGCCGGCGGGTGCATTTAAGCCCTTAGGGCGTCTGCCCGAAGACGTGCTGACGAACCCAGCCGTGCATTGCGATAGCCGCGGCGGCTGAAGCATTGATCGATCGCGTCGAACCGAACTGGTCGATCGACAGCACCGCCTGGCAACCCTGATGTGCGGCTTCGGACAGGCCCGGTCCTTCCTGACCGAACAGCAGGACGCAATCCTTCGGGAACGAGTACGTTTCCAAGGGGACCGAGTCGGGAAAATTGTCGATGCCCAGAACGGTCAGCCGATGATCCTCCGCCCACGCCAGCAGGTCTTCGACGGTGGGATGGTGAAAGATGTGCTGGTACTTGTCCGTCACCATCGCCCCGCGGCGGTTCCACCTGCGGCGGCCGACGATGTGTACTGCGCCAACATTGAACGCGTTTCCGGTCCGCACAACCGAGCCGATATTGAGATCGTGCTGCCAGTTCTCGACCGCAATGTGCAAGCTGTGCCGGGTCTTGTCCAGATCAGCGACGATGGCATCGTGACACCAATAGCGGTATTTGTCGACGACGTTGCGGCGGTCGCCATCCCTTAGCAGTTCTTCGTCCCACCAGTCGCCGGCAGGAAGCTCGCCCTGCCACGGGCCGACGCCGTGCGTCAGCTCTGCGGATGACGGCGCCGGGCTGCCAGCGCCGTCATCCGTGGGAGCATCAGTCATTTCCTGCGGGGCTTCGAACCAGGCTTGCGCTTGTTGGACGTCTTACCAGCCGGCGAAGCCCCGGCAGCCGACGTCTTGCCGGATGAGGTCGCAGTAGCCGACGTCTTACCGGATGTCGCCCCGGTCGAGGACTTGGCCCCGGATTTGCCGGCAGAACCTTCGTCGATGTCGGCAAGGTCCGCGTCTTCGGTCTCCGCATCGTCATCGGAAGCGTCCGCATCGTCATCGGCTGCCTTGCCGGTTTCAAGGTCGTCGTCCGCGTCGTCATCGGTTGCCGCCTTGCCGGACACGGCCTTCTTCGACTTCGCGTCCTTCGACTCACTGTCGGCAGCGTGGTCATCGCCCTCATCGACGACGTCGTCCGAGCTCTTCTTCCGCTTCAGCGACTTGTTGTTGGCACCGCGCAAGAGAGTACGACCATAGGCGGAACCGCAGATGGCGGCAACGATCAAGGCGACGACGAGCGCGATCCCGAGGGCGGCCAGCGGCTCCCACACCTCGGTTTGCTTATTGAACACGCGCATCGGCATCGCGGTGGGCGCAGTGAAGGGAATGAACGACAGGACCCGGAAGACGGCTTCCTGCTTCATCAACAGCAGCGGACCGAAAGCGGACACTACGGCGAGTGCGCCGACGATGACAGTCCAGATGTTGCGTGGCTTCCTGTTCACTATCGATCCAACCGCCAACCACAGCGAGGAGAAGATGACGAAGCCAAGCAGGAAGAATCCGGCGTAGTATGCGACCGCCGGCGTCAGGAAGGTCAGCACAGCCTGCTGGCCGCCGATCGACAGGCCGACCAGAGCGAGCAAGCCAACCGCTGCCACCTGAGCGAGGGCAAGCAGCCCGACGCCGAACAGCTTGCCGCGGGTTACCGCGTTCGGTCGGATCGCCGTCACCGTGATTTCGCCGATCCGGTGCCGCTTCTCCTCTATCAGGTTCCGTGCCAATGCCCAGCCAAGCGCGAGCACCGAGACCGCGAACAGCAGGGCGAAGCCAATCGCGATGGAGTTGGTCAGTCCTGAGGAAGCCGATGTCGGCTGCAACAGGGTGACCTCGGGCTTCTGCACGAGCTTGTCGGTGATCTCGGTCGGCTCGTCGTTCAGCGCGACGACCTTCGGGCTGCCGGTGGCCTGGTCGAGCAGGATCGCCGCGTCGACATCACCCTTTTGAACCAGGTCCGATGCGGCCTTATCGGTTTTGGCCGTGACGACCTTGAAGCCGTACGCCTGCTCGATCGCCGCGACATCCTGCTCGCCGACGACGGCGATGGTCGGGGTGTCGGCCTTATTGCTGTCGATGGCCCAGAAAACCATCGACCCGATCACCGCAAGTATCAGGAAAGCCGATGAGAGCAGGAAGAGCTTGCCACGGCCAAGGGCCGATGATTCACGGTTGGAGACCAGCCAGGTAGCGCTCCCCTGGGTCAGCGGCGTGACGTCTGAGACCAGGCCGGTCTTAGGTTCGTCTCCCGACGGCGCATCGTCGTCATCATCGATGTCCTTGTCCAGTTCGGCCACGAGCAACGACGTTTCGTCGGCTGGTTCGTCCACAGCGATGTCGTCGAACGAGATGTTCTCCGCGGCGTCCTTCGACGACGAGTCCTTGGACGGCCCGGCGCCCTTTCCGGAACTGTTCTTCTTGGTACTCACTTACACAACCTCCCGGAAAACTTCGGCGAGCGCGGGCGAAACGGAAGAGAACTTCCTCACGTCGCCCGTTTCGACAGCGCGCCGCAGCACGTCCTGAGCTTTCGTCTTTTCGTTGGTGCTGAATATCGCCCGGCGCTCTGCCTGCTCGAGCACTTCGATGCCCTCGATGTCGTGGATCCAGCCAGTGTCGGAGCTGAGCTCCAGCTCGAACTGCTGGCCGTCGCGATTCCTGAGCGCATCAGTGCTGCCGGAATCATGCACCTTCCCGCGGGACAGGACGACGACGTCGTCGGCGAACTTTTCGACCTGATCCCACCGGTCGCTGGCAATCAGAATGGGAACTCCACTGGCCGCGTGGTCGGCAAGGAATTTGAAAACGAGCTGGATTCCCTCATCGTCCAGATCGCGGAACGGCTCATCGAGTACGACGACATCGGGATCGTGCGCCAGCGCGGCGGCTATCTGAACCCGCTGCGCCTCGCTCGCGGTTAGCTGCTCGAGCAGGCTGTACGCCCGGTCGGAGATGTCGAAGCGTTCCAGCAGGGTGATGGCGTTCTTTTCCGCCGCACCGAGACTCATACCGTGCAAGCGAGCGAAGTAGACGAGCTGCTCACCCACTGGCATCGACGGGTACAGGCCCCGTTCCTCAGGCAGGTACCCGAAGTTCTGACGATCGCCACCCTCAAGCTCCTCGCCATCCAGCTCGACCGAGCCGTCATCGGCGTCCATCAGGCCGAGGACGATCCGAAGCGCCGTCGTCTTTCCTGCGCCGCGGGCACCGACGAGGCCCGTTATACGCCCGGCGTCAGCCGAAAAGGAGACCTCGTCGAGAATTGTGCGGTCGCCAAGAGACTTGCTGACGCTTTTGACCTCGAGCATTCGTGACCCTTCGCATTCGTAGACGTTTAGTTACGCAGCTATCCCACCAGCACCGACTGAGCGTTGGCTGAGTCTGCGCTGTAACGGGATCAATAGGAGCGATTCTCTTCGACGCCGGGCCCACATCCCGGCCGAAAAGTTTTATGTCGCTCTTCGGCACTATACGGAGCCGGGCGTTACGATGCCATTCTCGTAGGCGAAAACCACAGCTTGGGTCCTGTCGCGCAGGTCCAATTTCATCAGGATCCGCGAAACATGCGTCTTCACGGTGGCCTCTCCGACGAATAGACGACGGGCGATCTCGCTATTTGACAATCCCTGCGCCAGCAGCCGCAACACCTCGGCTTCCCGCTCGGTCAACACATCGAGACGCGAATGACGGGCGGGACCGGGGTGCGTCTCTCCGCCGGTGCCCGCAGTCTCGCCCGGCTGAGCCGACGTCGCAAAGTGTTCGACGACCCGGCGCGTCATCGCCGGTGCGATCAGGGCGTCCCCGCGGGCGACGATGCCAACCGCGTCGATAAGTTCCTCCGGGCCGGCGTTCTTCAGCAGGAAACCGCTGGCACCGGCCTTTAGCGCCGCGAAGAGGTAGTCATCACGGTCGAACGTCGTGACAATCAGGATCGCGGCGTCGGTCTTGGCATCACGGGTCAGCAGTTCGGTGGCCTGCAGCCCATCCATATCGGGCATCTGAACGTCCATGCAGATGACGTCCGGTTGTAGTTCGGAAGCCAGTGCGACCGCCGCGCGTCCCGTGGTCGCTTCGCCGACCACCTCGATGCCGTCCTCGGATTCCAGGATGATCCGGAAACCGGCCCGGACCAGGTCCTGATCATCGACCAGCAGGACGCGGATGTCGCGCGCCTCGTCGTGTGTCACCTTGAATCTCCGTCGTCGATTGTCAGCGGGAATGCTGCTCGGACCAGGTATCCGCCGTGGAACTTCGGCCCGAATTCTACTTCGCCTCCGGAGAGCAGCGCCCGCTCGCGCATCCCGATCTGTCCGAGCCCGACGCCGGGTATCGCCGTACCGGCCCGGACAGGAGCCAGCGAACGGGTGCCGCCGTCGTCACTCACCTGCACCTCAACGGCGCTACTCGAATACTCCAGTCTGATCCGGGCGGTGGCGTTCTCGCCTGCGTGCTTACGCGAATTGGTCAGCGCCTCCTGCACGATCCGGTAGATGCTGAAGCTGATGGTTCCGGGCAATTCCCTGGCCTCACCCTCGAAATGGAGGTCGGTCGGCAGGCCCGCGAGCCTGGCCTGTTCCACCAGGGCCGGCAGCTGACCGACACCTTGGGTGCTGGCGCTTTCGGATGCCGGCCGTTCCACTCTGGCCGTCCGGTTTCCGGCGTGCGCCGCGTCGACCTCGTACGTGTGGGAGTCAGCGTTCCGGGCGTCGGGTTCGATACGGAGGGCGGCCTTGCCGCCTGTCAGGACTTTGCCGTCCGTCGCGACGGAACTGCTGTCTGGCGCAGCCTGACCACCCATCACGGTGCCACCCGTGACCTCGGCGCCCTCGCCGCGACCGTCCGAGTCCACCGGGCCCGGCCTCGACGACTCCCGCAGGGCGCCGAGCAATCTGCGTAGTTCCGCGACGGCGTCCCGGGCGCTCGATTCGATATTGCTCAGCGCGGTACTTGCCTTGCCGGCATCCGTCGCCAGCACGCGGCGGGCTGCCCCGGCCTGAATCCCCATCACGGAGACATGATGGGCGACGACATCGTGCAGTTCCCGGGCGATCCGCACCCGCTCAAGCGCCACGGCCTGGGTGGCGCTATGCACCCGTTCCCGCTCGAGCTCCAGAGTCTTCGCCTCGAGTTCTGCCTGGCGCATCGCCGAGCGGTAGCCGGAATTGCCAAAGAAGTACGCCGCAGAAAAGTAGAGCAGGTTAGTCAAAAGCTGCATCACCATCACAGCCGCCAGCGGAGAGAAGGCACCCTCTCGGGAAAGGTCCGGGGTGCTCAGCGGATTGTTCAGGGTCCGGGAGAGGTTGACGAAGAACCAGGTGAACATCGCCACGATGATCGCCAGCCGCACAATGGTTGCCCGTCGCCGATCGCGGCCCCAGGCGCCAAGCGTGTAGAGCGCGATGAACAGGCAGATCTGACTGAATGCCGCCTCCGGCACCATCAGGATCTGGCCAAGAATGAATACGACGGCGACGACAACCGCCACCGTCGCCGGGAACCGCCTGCGCAGGGCAAGCGGTGCGGAGATCAGCACGGCCCAGATGATGCTGATCCACATCGGCGCCGGTTTGTCGTAGAAGCCGGCGACCAGATACATCACCAGGTTGACGGCCGTTCCGACCATCAGCAGAACCGCGCCAAGGCTGTCGCGCACGATGCCGCGACGCGCCGGCATCGGACGGCGCCACTCAGGTTCTCTGCGGCTGTTCATAGCTCCACTTTAGGCAGCGGCGACGACCAGCCGCGTCCGCCGCACGATTGACCCGGGCAGAGCGTACTCGCCGGGCAGGGCGTGCTCGGCGCCCGCCCGGCGGTTGACCCGAGAGAAGATTCGGCAGGCACAGGCGCAAGCTCGCGCTCATAGCCGACGTTCAGCAAACATACGTACCCTTGACATCGTGACTTTATTAGCCGCAGCACTTAGTGACCCCACCGTTGTCGCCCTCCCCGACTGGGCACCCAGCTGGTTGGGGTTCCTCAGTGCGGAAACCCTGCTGGGCTGGTTCCCCTCATCCGTGCTGGTTGTGGTGATCTGCATTGTGGTGTTCATCGAGACCGGACTGCTGTTTCCGTTGCTGCCCGGCGATTCCCTGCTCTTCGTCGGCGGCTTGCTCGTCGCGGAAGGCACCATTGCCCAGCCGCTGTGGCTGGTGTGCCTGTGCGTTCTGCTGGCGGCGTTCGCCGGAGACCAGACGGCCTATCTGATCGGCCGGAAGCTCGGGCCGAAGATTTTCCATAAGCGGGGCGCGCGGTTCCTGAAACCGGAATATCTGGAAAAGACCAACGACTACTTCGCCAAGTATGGCGGTCGAACCATCATCATCGCGCGGTTCGTACCGATCGT
The DNA here is from genome assembly GCF_025787225.1 of Saxibacter everestensis. NCBI lineage: Bacteria > Bacillati > Actinomycetota > Actinomycetes > Micrococcales > Brevibacteriaceae > Saxibacter > Saxibacter everestensis. The sequence goes on along the minus strand of NZ_CP090958.1, from coordinate 43,097 downwards.
GCGCACCTTCGCGGCCGTCGTCGCCGGTGCAAGCTCGATGCACTACCGCACGTTCGTGGCCTTCAACGCGATCGGTGCCGCTGCGTGGGGTATCGGCGTCACCGTGCTCGGCTTTTTCCTTGGCCAGATCAGTTTCGTCAAGGAAAATATCGAATTGATCCTCGTGCTGATCGTGCTGATCTCGGTGATTCCGATCGTCGTCGAGTACCTGAAGGCCCGTAGGGAATCAAAGGTGGCCAGCACCCAGCAAGGCTAGGACTACGCTTCGACTTCGATCCGGTCAGGTCCCTGCACAATGTTCCTGAGCAGGAGCCGTGTTTTAGCAGCCGCGGCGGCAGCCCGGGTCGCAACGCGACGGCAGCCCGGGTCGCGACGAACCACTGCACCCGGCCCGAGCCGCGACAGGCCGTTAAGCCAGCCCGAGATCGCTGAGCGAGAACGCCGCCAGGTACGGCAGGCCTTCTGCCTCGACACGTTCCTTCGCACCCGTGTCGCGATCGACAATCACCGCGACGGCGACGACATCGGCACCCGCTGCACGCAGCGCCTCGACCGCGGTCAGTACGGACCCGCCGGTCGTCGAGGTATCTTCCACCGCGACGACCTTGCGGCCGTTGACGTCCGGACCTTCGACTCGCTTTGACAGTCCATGGGTCTTCTCCGTCTTGCGGACGACGAACGCATCGACCGGCGTGCCCCTGGCAACCGACTGATGCATGATCGCGGTGCCGACCGGGTCTGCTCCCATGGTCAGGCCGCCGACGGACTGGAAGCGGCCAGCGAAGCCGTTCTGTTCCAGCAGGTCGAGCATGACCGCGCCGATGAGTGGAGCACTGCGAGCGTCGAGCGATACCCGGCGCAGGTCGAGGTAATAGTCGGCCTCGATTCCGCTGGCAAGGGTGACGTGCTCGTGGACGACCGCCTCCGCGGTAATCAGCTGGGCGAGCTGGGCGCGGGCATCTGCGGCTGAGAGATTCGAAGGCATGCTGCCATCCTATCCAGCGTCAAATACGTTCGTGGAAAGCGAAGGGCCCCAGGCCGCGTAATCGCGTTGCCCGGGGCCCTTCACTGCACTCCCCTCGAGTACCCGGACGCATCCCCACACGTCCGATATGTTCACCCGGTCCCCACCAGGTGAACACAATTAATCTAACGCCCCTCCGCTGCATTTTGTGCCCTCGTTGAGCTGTGAATATCCTGACAACCTTCAACTAGTTTTCGAGGCAACGCGACGTCCCTGAAACCCGCGGGATACCCGGTGAATCAGTGGTCGGGGCATCGCCCGGGCGAGCACCGCAGCGACGGAGTACGCCCCGCCTGGAACCGACAACACCCGCCCTGCCCGGGCGTCCCGGATCGCCGCCTTCGCGACGTGATCGGCGTCCAGCCAGAGCCAGCTCGGCAGCCAGCCCATTCGAATCTGCGCCCGCCGGTGAAAGTCCGAATGGACGAACCCGGGAAGCACGGCCGTCGCCGTCACTTTTGAGCCCCTGAGCTCGTTTGCCAAAGCCTCAGTGAAAACTGTCGCAGCTGATTTTGATGCCGCGTATGGGCCCATCGTTGTGTAGGCCGAAAGCGAGGTGACATTGATGATGGCGCCAAAACCGCGGCCGAGCATTGCCTTTGCCGCCGCATGACTAAGCACGACAACGGCTCGATGGAGCACGTTGTCCATCGCCTCGACATCGACCAGATCGCTGCTGAGGAAACTGCGCTTCAGACCGAACCCGGCATTGTTCACCAGGATGTCGATCGGCAACTCAGAACTACCGAGGCGGCGCGCAACCGTCTCCATGCCGCCGCGGTCGCAGAGGTCGGCAGAGATGGTCTCGGTATTGACGCCGTATTCGCTTCCCAAATCTCTGGCCGTAGAGTCGAGCGATTCCTGGTTCCTGGCGACCAGGACGATGTCGTGCCCTTGGGCTGCCAGGGCTTTCGCGAATGAAAGTCCGATTCCGGAGCTGCCTCCGGTGATCAATGCTCGAGTCATTGCCCCAGCCTAATGACTTGGCGCTTACGACGGCGTCCGGTTCCACTGCCGGATGGCGGCCGCTGCACTGGCGCTCGACCGCGCTCAGCCCAGCAAGCCGACGGTCAGAAGCGCGCTCGCTCCCATGCTGGCGGCGGCCCGGACATGATTGGCGGCCGTCCATCGCTTGAGGTACCTCGCCCAGGCCACAGAACTATCGGGAACCGTGGGATCGACTGTCTCAATGGCTCGGTTCATCGGCACATTGACAACGGCGGTCACCCCGAAGCCGCCGATCAGGTAGACAAGCGCCCCCGCCATCAGCAATCCGGGCGACCCGGCGTCCGAAAATGGCGCCGTCAGGGCGACCGCAATACAACTAACGGTCGAACCCAGGAAGGTCGTAAGAAAGATCGGGTTGAGAATCGAGACGTTGATCGACTGCATTGCCACCATGCCCTGGGCCGGCGGTAATCGTCGAAGCGCAGGCATGACACTGGTCGAGAAGGCAAAGAACAGACCGCCGATGACGCCGACGCTTACCGCGGCAACTACTGCGAGAATCAATGTTCTCGCGCCCCTCGGCTCACCATTTTGCTGCCACCAGTGATCGATATTCGAGTCATTGCCCCAGCCTAGTGACTTAGCGCTCCCTCCTCGCGGCAATTAGTTCTGGTAATCGGATCGATCGGGCCTAGCCTGAGTGGGATGATCGCCGTCAGGGCGGGACTGTAGGGTTTACAGCGTGCGAATAGCTACCTGGAACGTGAATTCAATCCGAGCCCGAGCCGATCGGGTGGGTGCCTGGCTCGACCGATCCGACGCCGACGTACTGGCCATTCAGGAACTCAAATGCAAAGACGACCAGTTCCCTGAGGAAGTCTTTACCTCCCGCGGGTACCAGGTGGCCTTTCATGGGCTCAACCAATGGAACGGGGTCGCCATCGCGTCCCGGGTTGGCCTCGATGACGTCACTTTTGGCTTCGAAGACGTGCCCGGATTCGGCGAGGAGGGCGACGTCGAGGCCCGGGCGATCTCGGCTGTCTGTGACGGGGTGAGGGTCTACTCCCTTTACGTGCCCAATGGCCGCGACCTGGGGCACCCCCACTATGAATACAAGCTCCGCTGGCTGGAAGCGCTCCGCCTCGATGCTGCCGCGCAGCTGGCCGGGGACGACGAACTCGGCATCGCGCTCTGCGGTGACTTCAATATCGCCCCGCATGATGACGACGTCTGGGATATGGCTGCCTTTGAGGGCAGCACTCATGTTTCAGTTCCCGAGCGCGCGGCCTTCCAGTCGCTGCTCGACGCCGGCTTCGATGACGTGGTTCGCCCGCACACCCCTGGGCCCGGCGTTTACACCTATTGGGATTACACGCAACTGAGTTTTCCGAAGAAGCGGGGCATGCGGATCGACTTCGTCCTGGCATCATCCGCACTGAGCCGCCGTACGGCGTCGGCACGCATTGACCGCGAGGAGCGCAAGGGTAAGGGCGCGTCCGACCACGCGCCGGTCATCGTCGACTTCAGCTAATCTGCGGCCGGCGGATGCCGACGGCCTGTCCCGTGACCGGTTGGCAACACCGCCTGGGAAAGTGCTGCAATTTAGGAACATTTCGGTTTTTGCAAGGCCCGAAAGGTATCGTTTGAGCCATGACTAATCCCCCGCGTTACCCAGGCCCGCATGACAATAGCGGGCAGAATCCTCAGGGGAACTCTCACCAACCAAACCAGCCGCAGCAGGGCCAGCCAAACCAACCCCAGCAAGGCCAGCCGAACCAATACGGCCAGCAGCCCACGCGGGCCTACCCACAACAACCCCAGCAGGGCCAGCCAAACCAATACGGCCAGCAGCCTCCCGCTCAGGGTTACCCACAACAGCCCCAGCAGGGCCAGCCAAACCAATACGGCCAGCAGCCTCCCGCTCAGGGTTACCCACAACAACCGCAGCAGGGCCAGCCAAACCAATACGGCCAGCAGCCTCCGGCTCAGGGTTACCCTGGCGCGAGCTATCCTGGCGCTGGCTATCCTGGCGGCTACCCCGCAGGCCAGCCAGCGAAAAAGAGCCGACTCGGACTCTGGCTCGGACTCGGCGGTGGCGCGTTGGTTCTCATCCTGCTTGCCGTCGGTGCCATTGTGCTGATTCCAATGCTTGCCTCTCCCAAGCCGGTCGAAGATCCGTTCGCCCAGCCGGATTTCACCGATGAGAACACCACTGCACCGTCAGACCCGTCCACGGGCACCCCCTCGCCGTCTCCCGAGCCTTCGACCGGGACGGGCACCGGCAGTAAGGCCGACCTCTTGGTCGGTGACTGCATTGCCGATGTGGAAGCCCTGCGCGCAGGCACGGCAGGCGGGCCGATCGACTGCGAAACCCCGCATCAGGGCCAGGTATACGCGAACGAGCCGATCACCGACACGTCCTACCCGGGCGAGTCAGTGATAACCGAGCGGGCGAAGGAGCTGTGTTCCACCGAGGCGTCCAGCGCCCTCGACTCATCGGTGATGAACGGCGAGTACTCGCCGTACTTCGTCGGACCCAGCGAGCAGACGTGGAGCATGCCGGGAGAGAAGCAGATCGTCTGCCTCATCGTCCGAGTTGATGGCGGCGACATCACCGGGTCGAAAATCAAGACGCAGTAAGGCCTGAACAAGCTGATGCCGAGCCATCCTGAAAATCCCTGGGCGTCCCCGGATACCGCACGCCAGGAGGATCAGCAGGCGGCTCCCGCAAGCGATCCGAATGCGTCGACAAGAACTCAGGTGCCACCCAGCCCTGGACCGTACGCCCCGCCACCCCTCGGATCGCAGCCTTACCCGCAGCAGTCGTCGTCGCCGTCCACCGGGCCTCCCCAGTCCGGCTGGCAAGCCCAGCCCACCGGGCCACCCCCGCCCGGCTGGCAAACCCAGCCCGGGTGGCAAGCCCAGCCCCGGCAACAGCCCGCGCCACAACCCGGATCAGCACAGCCGTACCTGCAGCAGCCAATGCCGCGGCAGCCTTACCCGCAGCAGCCAATGCCGCCCGCACCCGGCTACGTCGGTCTCGGTGACCCGCAACGCACCGCTCGTCGGCACTTCCGCCGCAACAGACTGGTTCTCGCGGTCTCAATCGCCGTGGCCGCCATCGCCGCGATCGCGCTCACGCTCACCCTCACCATCCGCGCCATCGACTCGGTGAAGTCGGTTGACCTGGACACTGCGGTCGCCGGCCGCGGCGAGCTGAAACCATTCGAGCTGGCGCGCGGCGACTGCCTGCGATCTCTCAACACCTCCCCCTACCAGGGCGTCCCATGCGACGACGGACATGTCGGCCAGGTTGTTCTGGTCGCCGAGTTGCCCGATGACGCCGCATTCGACAACATGAAAATTCGTCGTGAGTCCGCACGGCTGTGCCAGGCAGAGGTTCCCAAGGCGGCTCCCAAGGCCGCGGAACAATCGGAGCCGGTCAGCTTGTTCTACCTGTACCCGTCCGCGAGTACCTGGCAGCAAGGCGATCGCGCCGTGACCTGCATCGTCGCCACGGATGGCGAACCGTTGACGTCGAGCCTGATCTAGAAGTTCAGCCTGTTCCAAAGGTTCAGCCTGATCGAAAGGAATCCATGAGCGCCCTTTTCGAGCCCTACTCCCTGCGGTCCGTCAGCTTCAAGAACCGGGTGTGGCTGGCCCCGATGTGTCAGTACTCCTCTGAGCAGGGCATGCCCAATGACTGGCACTTGGTGCACCTCGGTGCGCGGGCAACTGGCGGATTCGGTCTGATAATGACCGAGGCAGCGGCGGTTGTCCCAGAAGGCCGGATCTCGCCGCAGGATGCCGGAATCTGGAATGACGAACAGGCAGCAGGCTGGAAGCGGATTGCGGACTTTGTCCATTCGCAAGACGCACGATTCGGAATCCAGCTGGCTCACGCGGGACGGAAGGCTTCGACATATCGTCCCTGGTCCCCGAGCCGCGGCAGTGTGCCACCGGCCGAGGGCGGCTGGCCGACGGTTGGACCATCCACTCTCGCCTTCGACGGTTTCGGCGCGCCAACCCGGATGAGCACGGCAGATATCGCATTGACTGTGCAGAACTTCGCGGCCGCGGCAGAGCGTGCGGATGCCGCAGGCGCCGACGTGATCGAAGTGCACGGGGCGCACGGCTACCTTGTGCACCAATTCCTGTCGCCGTTATCCAACGATCGTGACGACGAATACGGCGGCGCCTTCGCTAACCGGATCCGTTTCCTGGTGGAGATCATCGAAGCCGTTCGATCGGTCTGGCCAGACGGTAAGCCACTGTTCGTCCGACTCTCGGCCACCGATTGGCTTGAAAATGGCTGGGATGTCGAGCAATCGACAAAACTAGCCGGCGTGCTGAAAGATCTTGGCGTGGACCTGGTTGACGTTTCCAGCGGCGGGAACGCCAAAGCGTCGATACCGACCGAGGCCGGATACCAGGTGCCGTTCGCGGAGCAGATCCGGGCGGGCGCAGGAATTCCCACCGGAGCGGTTGGCCTTATCTCGGAACCGAAGCATGCGGAGGAGATCCTGAGTCGTGGCGAGGCCGACGTGGTTCTGCTCGCCCGGGCAGGTCTACGCGACCCCTCCTGGCCGCTGCGGGCCGCCTACGAGCTGGGCGTCTCGAACCAGGATGCCAGCTGGCCTGACCAGCACATTCGCGGTTCCTGGGATCAGGCACCCGCCTCCCGGTAGCAATCGCGCACCACCGGCGGGGTAAAGCCTCCGCCAGCATCCGAAAATGGATCCGTGCAGTACATGTCCAGGCGGCCGAGTGAGGAGTAAAATTATATGGTAACCGCCTATTCGACGGCCATGGATCTCGTTTTGGAGTGATCATGTCAACTGCATCACCTCGCTCGACGGATCGTCGTTCAGCCCGCACAAATGTCCAAAAGGCAGCATTAATCGTGGGCGTCGTCTTCTTGCTGGTCGGAATACTCGGTTTCGTCCCAGGGATCACCAGCAACTTCGGTGAAATGCAATTTGCCGGTCATGAGTCAGGCTCTCTCTTGTTAGGGGTCTTCCAGGTCTCCATACTGCACAACGTTGTTCACCTGTTGTTCGGTGTGGCCGGAATTCTCATGGCGCGGACCGTAAGTGGGGCGCGAGGCTACCTGATCTGGGGCGGCGTCATCTATCTGGTGCTGTGGATTTATGGTCTGCTCATTGGTCATGAATCGATGGCCAACTTCGTCCCATTCAACTCCGCAGATAACTGGCTGCATCTGGTGCTCGGCGTTGTTATGGTCGCGCTTGGACTGCTGCTAACCCGGAATCGGCGCACGGACGCCGCGTAGGTTCGCTCGGTGCGGCCGTCCATCATGCGGCCGCAAACCGCATAATCGCATCCTTGGTGGCTTGGGACCGGCTGAGTTCCGCGACCTGATAGCCATCACGGATGACGATTATCCGGTCCGACAGCGCCATGAGTTCGGGTAGCTCGCTGCTAATTACCAGAATGGCGACGCCGTCCGCCGCGAGCAGTTCGATCAGCCGGTGGATCTCGGCCTTCGCTCCTATATCGATGCCTTTCGTGGGTTCGTCAAGGATAAGAACCTTGGGCCGGTTGACGAGGCATCTGGCGATAATCGCCTTTTGCTGATTCCCGCCAGAGAGCGTGCGGATCTGTGTCCTTGCCGACGGGGTCTTGATCCGGAGGTCGGCGATGTAACGGGAGGCGATATCGGCTTCGGCGCGTTTTCGAATCGCACCGAACTTCTTGATCCGCCGAAGGACGCTGAGCGTAATGTTCTGCTCCACCGTAAGCATCGGGATAATGCTCTGCAGCTTGCGTTCTTCGGGCACCAGACCGATCCCATTTCGAACAGCTTCACTAACCGAGGCCGGTCTGAGTCGTTTCCCGTCGACGAATACCTGCCCAGCTGTTGACTTATCCGCACCGTAAATACAGCGGGCGATCTCGGTCCGCCCGGCACCGATCAGGCCGGCCAGGCCGACGATTTCTCCCGACCGCACGCCCAGATTGATGTCGTAGAAAGCGCCTTCCCGGCTAAGCGCCCTGGCTTCCAGGACGACAGCACCCGCTTCGCGATCTGTGTGTTCGAAGAGCTTCACCTCGTCACCGACCATGAGGCGCACTATCTGATCCTGATCCAGTTCCCCGGCCGGTAGCGACGAGGCCACAGTCTTGCCGTCCCGAATCACCGTTATCCGATCGGCCAGGGAAAGCACTTCCTCCATCCGGTGCGAAACGTAGAGGATGGCCATCCCTGACGCCTTCAATTCACCGATCAGCCGATACAACACGTCGACATCCGCGTCCGCCAACGCCGTTGTCGGCTCGTCGAGGATCATCACCCTGGCGTTCTGCGCGACAGCCCGGGCGATCTCGACAAGTTTCCCTTCGACGACGGTCAGGCTGCGCGCCTCTGCACGCGGGTCGATTCCAGGCGCGACCCGGGACAGCGCCACTGTCGCCCGCTGATGCATGGCCCGGCGGGAGACAAAGCCGCGCCTGCCGCCAAGGTTTCCGAGCATCACGTTCTCGGCAACGCTCAGGTACGGCACCAGGTTGTGCTCCTGGTAAATGGTGGCGATCCCGCTCTGCCGCGCGGCCGATGTTGTGGCCGTCAAAGGCGCGCCATCGATCTGGATACCTCCCTCATCCGGCTGATAGAAGCCACTCAGCGTCTTAATCAGGGTGGACTTCCCGGCTCCGTTCTCCCCGACGAGGCAGTGCACCTCGTGAGCGAAGAGCTCGAAGTCCATCCCTCCGAGCGCGATCACTCCGGGAAACCGTTTGACCACGCCACGGGCGGAGACCACAGGGGCCTCCGTCCGTGCCGATGTGGCTGGATGTGGCGTCATCGAACGCTCGCCTGAATGAATGCGAGACCTTCGCGCGCGAGTTCGTCCATCGAGCCGGCAACTGGTCGCCATAAAGATACCGCCCGGGCGATTTCGGCAACTGTCGGCAGGAAGGATTCGACCACAATCGCGCCACGATAGTTGATATCGCGGAGCGCAGAGAACACGTCGGCCCAGGCCACATTTCCGGACCCTGGGGTACCGCGATCATTCTCTGAGACCTGGAAGTGGAAGACCTTATCCCCGGCGAGCCGGATAGCAGCACCCGGCGCCTTCTCTTCGATGTTCATATGGAAGGTATCCAGCATCAAGCCGACGTTCTCCCGATCAATTAACGAGCACAGCTCAAGCCCCTGCTCGACGGTGTTGACCAGGTCGGTTTCGAACCGGTTCAGCGGCTCGATGGCCAGCCGTACGCCGCGCTCGCCCGCGTAGTCCGCAGCCTCACGGAGACTGTCCACAGCCTGCGCACGTTGTTCGGCACGTTCGGCCGGGGACAACAGCCGGGCCTTGCCTGTCGCCGAATACATCGGGCCGGCGACGTGCGGCGAGCCAACTTCCGCTGCGACATCGACGCAGTGCTTCAGGTACCCGATGCCTTCCCTCCTGTTAGCGAAGTCTTCATGCGAAACATCGCGCTCCGGCCCGAACGCGCCGCAAATCGAGATCGCCAGTCCGGTGCGTTCCGCGGCGGAATTCAGCGCCTGCGAACTGACCAGGTTGGTGTCTTCGATGCAGACCTCGAACAGGTCGTAACCGAGTTTTAGGGCGTAGTCGAACTGATCGACGTCCTGATCGGAGAACGGTGAGGCCAGGATGAAGGAGCTGATACCCAGCTGATTTCCTCCCCATTGCCGGTTGGCAGCAGCGTGATCAAGCATCTGGCCACAACTCCTTCTCCACGTCCTTGAGCCGCTCGATCGACTGTTCGGTGTAGGGATCGAGGAACTCGAGATGGCCGCCGCGGGCCATCATCGCAAATGGGTCCGATGCGGCGGGCAGCAGTTCGAAGGTCAGGTGACCGGAAAACCCGATCTCGTCCAGCGCCTTGAGCACGGCAGCGAAGTCGATGTGCCCGGTGCCCGGCGCAGCGCGGGTGGAGTCGGCCAGGTGAACGTGATTGACCAGGCTCCCTGCACGCCGGAATGCCTGCGGAATCGACAGTTCCTCGATGTTCATGTGGAACAGATCCCCATGCACACCGGCATTGGCCAGCCCGGTCTCCTCCACCAGGGAAACCGCCTGCTCCAACCGATTAAGGAAGTAGGTTTCGTAACGATTCCATGGCTCCAGGGTGATCTCAACCCCGACGCCTGCGGCATGCTCGCCGATGGCGGCAACGTTTTCGACTGCCCATGCCCACTCCTGTTCGGGGTCGGCGAGCGCGGCGACCTTGCCGACCGGCGAAGGTCCGACAATCACAGTCGACGCGCCGACCTCGGCCGCGAAGTCGACGACGGCCTTGCCGTAGTCCACCGCTGATTGCCGGTTTGTTGCATCCGGGTGCACCAGATCCCGCTCGGCGCCGGACCAGATGCTGCAGATTGAACTCACCGTGACGCCGTTATTCGCGGTAAGCGAGCGGATTCTTCCGGGATCGTGCTGCGCTGGTTCACCGACGAGCTCGATTGCGTCGTAGCCGAATTTCGCGACCCGCTCGATTCCGCGGGCGATGTCTTCTTGGTAGTACACAATGGCGTTGTACGAATACTTGAACCGCGTCATGATCTAAAACCTCCGGTTGCTGGTTTGTAATGAGCTTGTGTTCGGGTGGGCCGATGTTGGAATGCCTAGCTCTTGAAGACGTTGCCCCAGAGCTTCGCGTCATCGACGTTGTCCTTCGTGATCAGCTTCGGCTCGGTGAGCTGCAGCTTCTCCACCTCCTTGTCGTCGAGCAGATCGACGACCGTCTGCAAGGCAAGTGAACCCATCACGTACGGGTCCTGATCGACAGTTGCGGCCTCTGACCCGTCCCTGATCCTTTGCAGGGCCAACGGTGTTCCATCGACGCCGACGACGGGCGTGTGGTCGGGGTCATCTGCGGGAGCCGTCCTGCCGATCTGCTTCAGACCGGAGACGATCCCGCGGACCATCTCATCGTTGTGGCTGAACAGTCCCTTGATCTGCGGATCGGCTGTGAGGGCGTCAACCGTGATTGCGAGCGCCTTGTCGGCGGCCCATTCGGAGTCGCGACCGTCGATTGCCACCTTCGGGAATTCGGCTATCCCTTCGTGGAAGCCCTTGCCGCGCAACGAGGCGTGGTAGGCGCCCTTGGCGCCTTGGAACTCAAGGACCTTCCCCTCTTCACCGATCAGCTTGGCGAGGTGTTCCGCGCCCATCTTCCCCGCCGCTTCGTTGTTGAAGGCCACGGCTGCGTCGGCAATGTCCCCCGCGACGACGGAGTCGACCGTGACGACCTTCTTATCGGCGTCGTGGATCATCTTCACGCCCGGAACCAGTTCCTCGGAGTTGTTCGGGGAGAGCAGGATTGCGTCCACGTTCTTCGCCAGCTGGTCCTGGATCTGGCTGATTTGGGTTGAGGAATCCCCCTGGGCGTCCAACACAGTGACCTCGACACCAAGTTCGTCGGCCTTTTGCTTGATTCCGTCGGCCAGCGCGACCATGAACTCGAACTGCTGGCTGTAAAGCAGTACCGCGATCTTGGGCTTGCCGTCGGCGTCCGAGCCGGCGGCAGCACATCCGGTCAGGCTCAGGGTTACGGCGGCGAGCGCGGCAACGGCCCATCGTATTCTTCTCATGACTTCGTCTCCTTGTGAGTGTCCCTAGCGGCGGCATGTGCCATTTCGGTTGCGTCGACGTCGACGCCATGCGATGCGGATTCCGAGGCCGCATGTGCCTCCGGTGCAGTTGCCGGAGCCGGCGGGGGCTTGGCCGCCCGCGAAAGTTTCTTCTGCACGTACTTGTGTCGATAGACATCCAGTGCTGCGGCCAGGAAGATGACCAGTCCCTGCACGATCTTGTCCCAGGACGACGGGATGCCAAGCAGGTTCACGGCGTTGGTCACCATTGAAATCAGCAGCACACCGAGCAGCGTTCCCCTGATATTTCCCTGCCCGCCGAACAGGCTCGTGCCACCGATGACGACGGCCGCGATCACTGTCAGCTCGATGCCTTCGCCGGCCCGGGGACTTCCGGAAGCCAGCCTCCCGGTCAGCATCAAGCCGGCAAGAGCCGCGGTCAGGCCGCAGATGACGTAACAGCTCAGCCGGACGCGTTGCACTCGAATGCCGGCCAGCAGCGCCGCCTCCGGATTGCCGCCGACCGCGTACACCGATCGGCCGAAGACCGTTCGGGTGAGTACGAAGTGCACCAGTACGGCGAGCAGCAGCACGGCCGGAATCAGAATCGGAATTCCGGCGATCTTCGCGTTCACCACTGTCACCAGAAGGTCAGGCACCGGCGTAATGTTTCCACCGTCCGAGTAGGCAAAGGCCACGCCCGCTCCGGCGCTCAGCGTCGCAAGGGTCGCGATCAGGGGCGAGATGCCGAGCACCGTCACCATCACCCCGTTGACCGCCCCGCACAGCGCGCCGATCAGCAGACCGGCAGCTATCCCGAGTTCCCAGGGCAATCCCATACGGACGACGGCGCCCATGGAGAGCACCGAGGTCAGCGCGGCGATTGCCCCCACCGAGACATCTATGCCCGCCGTCAGGATGACGAAAGTCATTCCGATTGCGAACACGCCCAGGATCGTGGACTGATACAGCAGATTGATGATGTTCGCCGGGGTAAGGAATACCGGCGACAAAATCGCCAGCAAGATGCCGAATCCCAGGACCACGAACAGAAGTCCCTGATCCCCGGCGAGTCTGCCGAGGGCACGCGTAACACTGGATGACGTCCGGGTGATCACGACGGCACCCCTGCCTTGGCTTCGGTGTACTTCGGCTGCGCCGCGGCACCGTGGTTTCGGGCTGATTCAACTGTCGCCTGCACCAGGCTGAGGCTCTTCAGGTTGTCTTCCACGTCGGTTTCCGGCGCTGTGCCATCGACGATGGAATCCGCGAAGGCGGCAAGCGTGCCCGGTCTGTCCTCCGCCTCGACGACATCGAGGTCGACGTGCAGTACGCCGGACTCCTCTCGCGCTCCGGGCAGGAATACGGTGTCGAACAGCGACGCGAAGTGGATCTCGATCGAGTTGTTCCGCCAGATGATGGCACCCTTGTCGCCCTGGATGTTCCAGTCTCCGTCCCAACTCGTCTGCGGACCGAGACTGCTCCAGGATCCTGAGTAGGCAATCGTGGCGCCGTCCGCCGTTCGCACATCGACAACTGCCGATGAGTTTCCGGTGAACCGGGACCATGCCGGGTTCCAGGACCGAGCCCGGACCAGCGCCGGCTCGATGCCAAGGATGCCGCGCATCTGATCCAGGTGGTGCACCATCGCGTCGACGATCAAGGGCTCATCCATGACGAGCCGGAAGCCCTCAAACGGCGGATTCTTGTGATAGTCGATGAACACCTGTCGCACCCGCCCGATGACGTCCTCACGGACCAGACGCTGCACAGTACGGGCCGCCCGGCTGAACCTATAGTTCTGCGAGACCATTGCGGTGACACCCGAGGTGCGAGCTGCCTCGACTATCCGGAGGCCGTCAGGATACGAATGCGCCAGTGGCTTCTCGATCAGAACATGTTTGCCCGCAGCCATTGCCTCGACCGCGACATCGGCGTGGAACTCGGGCGGAACAATCACCAGCACGGCGTCCACGTCTTCGGCCAGCGCATCAGCGAGTCGCGTGCCCGAGGGCACACCATACCGCTCACCCGCGGCGCGAGCGGCTTCGCTATCGATGTCGACCAAGCCCGCGAGGTCCCACCTGGGGCTTCGGTCAACCACGGACAGCCACGAAGCGCCCCAGGCTCCAAGACCAACCTGAACAAGTTTCACACTGATTCTCCTTTGAACGAGCGGACGGACCGATGGTCCTTGAGCTCGGTCCTGGCAATCGGAGCCGCGGAAAACTGAGCTAATTCCGAAGCACTTTTGCTGTGATCGAACTCACTTTTGCCTAATGCTACTCATAAGTCTGTAGACTGACAAGTAGCAAGAACAGATTCTGGAAGGTATGGAAGGCGACCTGCAGAAGACGCTCGGTCGCAATCTCAGGACACATCGCGAAGCCAGGGGCCTCAGTCAGGAGCAGTTCGCTGACGTTTTGGGAGTGCACCGGACATACATGGGCGGCGTGGAACGCGGCGAGCGCAACCTGACACTTAAATCAGTGGAGCGGCTCGCCGATGCCATCGCAGTGGACGCGCTCGAACTGCTGACCGAAGGCTTCACCGCGCTCCCGGAGCCTGCCGGGCGGAAAGACCTGGGCGAGGCCGGCGAGACGGTCAGTGTCGAAGGAATGCAGACGCATAAGAAGTCCCGTCGACGCTGATCGCCGACACCGTCACGGCAGCACCTCCCGATACCAGGAGAGCGCAGTAGGACTGAGCGAAAAACCGTGTCCGGAAAACTCACCGCATCCGGCCAGGCCAAGCCGCGAGTTCAGCGCCGAGACGTCATAGAAGTGATCCGTCGAAACCAGGTCGAGCTGATGAGGCGTGAATCCCGCTCGGCGGGCAAGCGGCAGGGCAACCGGGTAGCGCAGATCCCCGCGAGGGAGGCCCAGATCGAGGTCGGTCTCAAGCCGGGCGACTATCTCACGAATAGTTCGCGGCTCAAGGTAGGCAGCGTGCAGCACCTCCGGAACGCCGGACATACTGCCGGCAAGTCTCGCGGCAAGGTAACCGAGATGGTCGACGTCGATGATCGAACTCAACGCCCGCCCGCCATCCACCAGGCCACCGATGCCGCGGGTTAGTTCGACCAGCCCGGGAAGGCACCAGCGGTCGCCTGCTCCGTAGGTCAACCCGGCCCTGAGCACCGTGCCGCCCAAGCCGAGCACCAGGCGTTCCGCCTTCGCCTTGCTGCGGCTGACTGCCGATTCGGCTGACACCGGTGCCTCGTTCTCGCCCGCACCGCGGTGCGGCCCGGAACCGTAGACCGAGGTCGTGCTCAGGTAGATCACCGACCCGACGCCGGCGGCCGCACAGGCAGCAAGCAGCCGGCGGGTGCCGCAATGATTCGTGCGTTCGGCCAGCTCGGCATCCGGGCCAAGGTAGGAGGCAGCGTGGATCACCGAGTCAACACCGGCGCATGCCTGATGCAGTGAAACCTCGTCATCGAGGTCACCAACTACCTGCGAAACCTGCGGATCGTCCAGCTTGCCCGATGCCTGGGGATCATCCGCGCGGCCGCGAGCCAGCAGCCGGATACGCCAGTTCCCGTCCGTCGTCAACTGCCGCACTATCGCAGAGCCGACGAAGCCACTGCCGCCGGTCACCAGAATCGTTCCTCGGAAGTTCCGCCGCCGCTCGCCGGAGTAAACTAAAGCATTCGATTCCGGCGTTGATGTTGACGCTCGGAGCTCTTTCGCGGAGAGGACGCTTTGGCGGGCAAACGACAACCAACTGTCACGCGTGAGCAGATCATCGCGGGTGCCGCGCTGGTCTTCGACCGGGTGGGATACGGCAACGCGGCGCTGTCGGCTATCACCGACGAGGCCGGGGTGACCAAGGGCGCACTCTACTTCCACTTTTCGTCCAAAGAAGAGCTGGCACTGGCCGTTATCGAGACCCAGCATGCCCTGGCGATGACGGTCGCCCGCGATGCCGCGGAGCGAAACGGCTCTCCATTGGCAGCCCTGCAGGAGATCACGCGGGAGTTTGCCCGGCTGCTGCTCACGAGCGTCATCATGCGGGCCGGAATCAAGCTCACCCTTGAATCGTCGATTATCTCGGTCCGCGTGGTGGAACCATATGAAGAATGGCAAACGACTTGCCAGACCTTTGCGGAAAAGGCAGTCGCGGCAGGTGAATTGCGATCTGACTTGGACACCGAGGCCTTCGCGCGGTTCATCGTCTCTTCTTTCACCGGTGCCCAACTTGTCTCAGGCGTCTTGTCCGAGCGAGCCGACCTGCTGCAACGCGTGGACCAGCTCTGGGATTTTCTGCTACGGCAGCAAACTTAGGGATCACGCTTCCGGGTGATCCTCGGCGACAGTCACTTCCGCCACCACGCATTCCGCGTCGCCCTGCACAACCGACAGCCGAAATCTCGACCGAGGCTCCGGAAGCTCGGCACCGGACGCCAGTCGGATATCCGCGGGAAGGCCGATTTCCACGAACGAAGTGAACTTCGCGTCCAGCGAGTCAAAGTCCGCCGATGGATCAGCAAGTGCCAGTCGGACAGCCTGTCTCATGCTTTCAAGCAACAGCATGCCCGGAGTATGGTCCAGCGGATGATCGAAGAAGACCGGATTGCTGGTGTCGACCAGCAAGGGCCAGTGGAAGGCTGAGGTAGGCGGGCCGATGCAGACGTTCCACGCTGACGTCTTTCCGACTGCCGGGGCCGGAATCGGACCGGTAGCCGGGGCCCCGTCATCCGGGAACTCACCAACCAACCGGACCCCGGCCGGTCCCTCGGCAGAGATGTCTGCCCGGACCCCGGCCCGGGCCTCGGCGGAGATGTCGGCCCGTCCGTCGGCCCGCCCCTTTGCCCGTCCTTCGACGGAGACGTCCAGTTCCGGCATCGTGGCTCCGCGCATCCGTTGGTAAACCGGCGGCGTGACTATCCTCGCGTCCGCACTCGCGTAGCCGATCGTCTGACCACGGGCCTTCAACTGGGCGCGGGATCGGCAGGCGAATAATCGCTTCCCCTGATATCGAATCCGGTCGAATCTGAGGTTGAGTGAAAGCTCCTCAGGTTCGATCTGCGACATGGCGCACTGATGCCCAATGGCGAACCGCATCCGAAGCAATAGAAAGTGGTAGTCGAACGGCACATCGTAGAACTTGTGACATACCAGAATCGTTGCCTGGCGCAGCGTCTCCTCGATAAGCGCGGTGTCAAAACCGAACGGACGATTCTCGTAGAAGACGTGCCAGCGCGGCCATTGCGCCCCGCAGATGTAGGTGTTCCGCCCTGTTCGGCGAGCGTCGGTCATCAGGACCTCGGAGATCGATAGCCTGTGCACGAGCTTTCTGGGAACGAAGCTCTCGTGCGATGCGACCGCTTTTTCAACGTCGGGGGTCAGCATTGTTTCCCCGCCCTCGGTACCGGATCCGGAATCAGTTGTAGTTCCCCGCCACGCACCGCTGACTGGTGGGCCACTATGCCCGGTACTGTGAAGTCGGCTGCGCGGAAAGCGTCGATCGGCGGCGGCGTCCCGCTCCAGATCGCGCGCATGAAATCGTCGACCAGATACTGGTACGAGCCGAGATGGCCGTTCGGCGCACCGTCGAACTCCCTGGGCAGCCTCGTCCTGTCCTGCGTCGGCGCGGTTCCCGATAACAGCGCCTTAAGCATGGATTGATCCCGATCGTCCGGTGCAACGGCGCCGATCCGCGAGGGACTGACGAGATCGAAAAGGTCGGACACGTCTTCAACTGTCGTCTTGGTATGCCAGAGGCTCTTGGTGGCGATCTGCTCGAAGCTGGCCTGCGTTCCGAAGAACCTGAATCTGGATTCCCTGGTTTTCGCTGGATAGCCGACCCGTCGCATCTCATTGATTCGCATCACGCTTGAGTCTTCCAGGAGGAACAATGCCGTCGAGTTGGAGAAATCGTTGTCGAAGATGCTGGTCTTCTTCTCGAAGATCCCATCGGGGACGGGATCTGCCCAGCCGAAGCAGCTCACGGCCACGGCCCTGGTCGGCAGCACGCCGAGCACACCTCCGACAGAATGGGATACGTAGAGCATCGGCGGAAAGGACGCCGTTCGGCGCCAATCCCGTCCGCCGCTGTACCGGTAAGCGTCGGCGAAGCCCAGGTCCATATCGTGCAGATAGTCGCCTTCGGAATATGCCACGGTGCCGAAGTCGCCTTGCTCGTAGCGCCGTCGGGCATACATCACGGCTGGGTTGTAGAAACTTGTTTCGCCCAGCATGTAGATCAGCTCGGAATTCCGCGCCCGGTCGACGATCTCGGTGGTCTCCGGTAGGGAAACCGCCATCGGCACCGCCGAGTAAACGTGCTTGTGCGCGGACAGGGCTTCGGCGGCGAGACCACCGTGCGTCCATCGCTGGGTGAAGATGGCAACCGCGTCGACTCGGTCGTCGGCCAGCATCGCGGCGAAACTTTCGAGCGTGGTTGCGCCGACCCGTTCGGCAAGTCCTTTCGCCCGTTCCGGCACCACATCCGTGACGAACAATCTGCCGGTCAGCGGATGTCGCCGAAACAGTTCGGCCAGGCGGTTTGCGAACTGGCCCGCACCGACAATTCCAACTGAGAAGGTTCGACCGTCTGCCTCGACGGGCGGCTTCGTATCGTTCAGGATCATGACAAGAACCACCAAACTCCATTGTTTTTGGTTCATTGAAAATCGACCAGCCGCGTCGGCGAAGGGAGCATACAGGGCGACCGGTATGTAGCAGGAATCTATGTGCCGCTCATACCCCGGTCAAGCACTTTCATGTGGCCCTCAGAGAGAGTGGCCCACGCCAAGCGCCGGGTGTGGCCTACGCCAAGCGGAGGCCGCACCCGGCCGAATGCGCCCGGGCAGAGGGTTAGCGCTCGCCGCCGTCCGGTTCGTGGGTGACGCCAGGGTGCCTCGCGGCTACCGTAAGACCGGCGATCGTCTCGTCGGTTTCACTACCCTCGGGCCGGTCGACCAGCACTGTATCCCCGTCTCGGATTTCGCCGGCTAGGATCTTCTTCGCCAGTTGGTCGCCGATCTCGCGCTGCACCAAGCGCCGGAGCGGTCGGGCGCCGTACGCCGGATCGAAGCCTTCGAGCGCAAGCCATTCCTTCGCCGCCGGGCTCACTTCAAGTTGCAATCGCCGTTCCTTCAACCGTTCTGCCAGCCTGTCGACCTGCAAGTCGACGATGCTGCCGAGTTCGTCGACGCTCAGCGCGTCGAAGATCACGATGTCATCGAGCCGATTCAGGAACTCCGGTTTGAAAGCGGAGCGCACCATCGACATCACCTGCTGGTGCTGCTGAGCGGTGTCCAGCGAGGCATCCACCAGGAACTGCGAACCAAGGTTAGAAGTCATGATCAGGATGACGTTGCGGAAGTCGACTGTGCGGCCCTGGCCGTCGGTGAGCCGACCGTCGTCGAGTACCTGCAACAAGATGTCGAAGACCTCCGGATGCGCCTTCTCCACTTCATCGAGCAACACGACGGAGTACGGCCGGCGCCGCACTGCCTCGGTCAGCTGACCGCCTTCTTCGTAACCGACGTATCCCGGCGGAGCGCCGACCAGGCGCGCGACGGAGTGCTTCTCACCGTATTCACTCATGTCGATGCGAACGATGGCACGCTCATCATCGAACAGGAAGTCCGCGAGCGACTTCGCAAGCTCCGTCTTGCCGACGCCAGTTGGCCCGAGGAACATGAATGATCCGGTCGGCCGGTCCGGGTCGGCGATGCCCGCTCGCGAGCGCCGGATGGCGTCCGCCACCGCGATGACCGCGCGTTTTTGCCCGATCAGCCTCTGACCGAGCACAGCTTCGGCGCCGAGGAGCTTCTGCACCTCGCCCTGCAACAACCGGCGGGCCGGAATGCCCGTCCACGACGAGACGACTTCGGCGATGTCATCGGGACCGACCTCATCCGCGACCATTGCGTCTGATCGGGACTGCGCCGATTCGTCTTCTGCCTGCGCCTCGGCGAGCTCTCGTTCGATGGTCGGAATCTCGCCGTAGAGCAGGCGTGAGGCGGTTTCAAGGTCCGTGTCGCGCTGGGCCTTTTCGGCCTGGGACCGCAGTTCGTCGAGCTTCTGCTTCAACTCGCCGACCCGGTTCAGACCTGCCTTTTCCGATTCCCAGCGCGCATTGAGGGAGCTCAGCTGTTCCTGCCGATCGGCTAGATCCGAGTCCAGCGCGGCCAGACGTTCCTGGCTGGCAGCGTCGGTCTCCTTCTCAAGTGCCAGCCGCTCCATCTTGAGCCGGTCAACGACGCGGCGCAGTTCATCGATCTCAACCGGGGCCGAGTCGATCTCCATCCGCAGTCGCGATGCAGACTCATCGATCAGGTCGATGGCCTTATCCGGCAACTGCCGGCCGGAGATGTACCGATCTGACAGCGACGCCGCGGAGACGAGCGCGGCGTCCGAGATCGCTACCTTATGGTGCGCCTCGTAGCGCTCCTTCAAACCGCGCAGGATGGCGATCGTGTCTTCCACGCTTGGCTCGCCGACGTAGACCTGCTGGAACCGGCGCTCCAGCGCCGGATCCTTTTCGATGTGCCGACGATATTCGTCGAGTGTGGTCGCACCGACAAGGCGCAGCTCACCCCTGGCAAGCATCGGCTTGAGCATGTTTCCGGCGTCCATTGAGCCCTCGCTGGCACCAGCACCCACAACGGTGTGCAGCTCGTCGATGAAGGTGACGACTTCGCCGTCGCTCGAGGTGATCTCTTCCAGCACCGCCTTCAGGCGCTCTTCGAACTCGCCGCGGTACTTCGCCCCGGCGACCATGGCCGCCAGGTCAAGGCTGATCAGCCGCTTGCCGCGCAGCGATTCAGGAACGTCACCCGCAACGATTCGCTGGGCAAGTCCCTCGACGACGGCGGTCTTACCGACGCCCGGCTCACCGATCAGCACCGGGTTGTTCTTCGTCCTCCGGGAGAGCACCTGGACGACACGGCGGATCTCAGAATCCCGGCCGATCACCGGGTCGAGTTTGCCCTGACTGGCCTGCTCGGTGAGATCGAGGCCGTACTTTTCCAGGGCGTTGTAGGTGCCTTCCGGATCAGGCGTGGTGACCTTGGCACTTCCGCGAACGCTTGGCAGCGCGGCAAGGACAGCATCCCGCGTGGCACCCGCCCCGCGGAGGGCCTCGCCGACGTTTCCAGTGTCCTTCGTCAGGCCAAGCAACAGGTGCTCGGTGGAAACATACTGGTCGCCGAGCGCACTGGCTTCTTCACTGGCAGCCTGGAGTACCTGAAGACCTTGGCGGGACAACTGCGGCTGGGCGACAGAGCTACCCGCCGCAGCGGGAAGCGCGCCGAGCTGGCCCGTGATCCGATGACTCAGCTGCGCGACGTTGACGCCGGTAGCTTCTAGCAGGGCATCAGCCACGCCGCCCTGCTGGGAAAGAAGTGCGGCGGCCAGATGCTCCGGACCGACCTGCGGATGCCCGGCTGCAGCGGCACTTTGCACAGCAGAGGCCAGCGCCTCCTGCGCCTTGGTTGTGAATTTTGTGTCCATGCAAACCTCCTGCAGTCAGTCCCGGCGTTGTTACCTGGCATCTGACAGTTCAACGTGAATAAAGTTGAGTTTGTTCCACTCAAGTTTAACTCAGCGGAGGTTCGGTAGCCGGAGGGGAGGTACTTCTCCTTGGGGAAAGCGAAGGGCAGGGTTTGTCACGTGCTTGTCATATATCGAAGTGGCAGGCTCGGTCAGGAGAGGAGGCTGAGAGAGGCTGTTCGGCAGAACGTCGGGGATGCGCCGGATAAGAGGGGAAGCATGGAGGCTACTACCTGCCAGCAGAATGCCACGGACTGCAGATCCGTGGCATTTCTGTGCCGAGCAGCAGTGCTAGCGCGTTTAAGGCCGGAAGTCACGACCGCGGCCAGGTAGAACTAGCGGTTGCCGCCGCCGCCACCATTCGGCCAGCTTCCAATGCCAGCGACGGTCGAAGTCTCGACGCCCGCGGAGGCCACGCTTGCTACCCCGACTACGGCACCCGCACACAGCACAAATCCAACAGCCAAAGTTCCTACGAATCGACGCATGATTCCCCTTAGATTACGACCCGATTGGGCCGATTTGACTAACCTTGGTACTGCAATTGACAATCTGTCACAAAGTTGACAACGTAGTCAATAGCCTCGGAACCGATCCGCGAGAATCCCTTGCAGTTTCTTAAGCTAACCGGTGAATACTGTCGCTGACCGGAGGCACCAGCCAGAAAGCTTAAGAGGGAGCAGCGATGTTCGGGCAGACGCTCAAAGAAGCGCGCAAGGCGCGTGGGCTGACGCAGGCCCAGCTCGCGGGTGACACCTACTCCGCCAGCTACATCTCGCTGCTGGAAAGTGGTCGGAGGCGCCCCAATGAGTCGATAGTTCGCGACCTGGCGGTCAGGCTCAATGTGTCGCCGGCCGACCTAATGCCGGGCTCCGTCGGCGCACTGTCCAGCATGGTGGAACTTGTCGAGATCGAGGCAGACGCGCGACAGGCTTTTCGGGCCAAGCAGGTGGACAAATGCTCGCAGCTTGCTGAGGACGGCGCCCGGCTCGCCAAGCAGGAGAGCTTTCTCGGCATCTGGTGGAATCTTTCCTACCTGCGCGCAGAGAATTTGTTGGAGGCGGGCGCCTACGATGCCTGCCTCACCCAGTTGACTCGGATGCGCGAGGACCCGGTGGTCAATGGTTCGTCCCTGTTGCTTGGGCGGGTCGAAACGATGATGTCTACCGCGCACCTGGGAGCAGGAAGCATTGCGCAGTCACTGCATTTTGCTCACCTCGCCATTGCCGACCTGGTCCATGCGGATCATAATGACGCGCTCGCCCGCGCATACATGGCCCTGATCGCGGCGCTGCAGGAAAGTGGCCAGACCGGGGAGGCCCAGAAGGCGTGCACACTCCTGGTAGAACTGATTGATCGGATCGAGTCCCGAGAGATCGCCGGAAAGGCGCACTGGGTCGCTGGCAACGTCGCCATGTTGTCCGGTGATGTAGGCGAGGGCACTGAACACCACGAACGCGCGGAGGAGTACTTCTCTCCGCGAGAGAACATCACGCTGTGGGGACAATTCCACAAGGCGGCCGCCGATATGCGGGTTCGATCTGGGCATCCGGAAGTGGCATGGCACCACTACAGGGAAGCAGAGAAGGTGCTCTCCCTGCTCGGCTCCGAAAGGGAGAAGCTGGAGCTGGCGCTGGTGGAGGCGCGGCTCTACTTCGCCGCCGGGAGCGACGAGCAGGCCGTTCCACTGCTCCGCCGGATCGCCGATACCAACGAGCCTACGTTCCCCACTCAAGCACGCGGCGAGGCGGAAGAACTGCTCGCCGATGCCGCTTTCCGAGCCGGAGACCAGCAGGGCGCCCGGCTGGCATGTCTGCGAGCGGTGACCCATTTCGAGGACGCCGGAGCGCATGAGCGTGCGGTCGAACAGCGCAGGCGGGCCAACCGTTACGGTGGAATGCCCGTGCAGCCACCGCCGAACCGCACCAGCCAGGCGAATAACTGAGGCCTGCCAGCGATTGGTCTTACCGGACGAGCCACTGCCCGTCCCGTCACTTGACATACTGAGGTGGTGATTGATGCGACCTGGGATCAGAAGATTGACTACTTTTACGAGCACGAGTTCGATGAATCGGACCCGCAGGGCTCGATTAAGAGAATGAGAGTCCTTGCTTCGGAACGGCCGGAAGGCGATGCCGCAGCGCTATTCGAGTGGGGCGGCGTGCACGATGCTCTTGGGTTCGAAGATGAAGCCATCCGGTCCTACCGTCTCGCGATCGAAGCAGGGCTCGAAGGAGAGCGCGCGACGCGCGTGTTCATTCAGCTAGCGAGCACATTGCGCAATGTTGGCGCGTCGGCGGAAGCAGTATCGATACTTGAATCAATGCAAGCATCGGGCGACGACGAAGCGCCGCGTCAGGCGTTTCTCGCACTGGCCCTATATGACGAAGGTCGCTACGGTGACGCTCTACGGACGGCCTTGGACGCCCTCATCCCTACGCTCAATGGTTATGGGAGAGCGCTTGCAGAGTACGCGGAAGACCTCCCGGGGACAGTGAGGTAGGGGCGGGCCGTCGGGAAAGATCGACTTACCGAACTAGCCCCAGGCTAGCCACTGACCTCTGCGTGACAGTTGACAACCGCTTCGACTCGATGTGCAATATATTGCATGCCGATACCAACCGAACGAAATGTCCACGGCCGGGTCCTGCTTCGCGACCTCGCCTACGACGCCCTGTGCGAAGCCATCACTACCGGAACTCTGGCTCCCGGTGAGGCACTCAACGATCAGGACCTTGCCGCCTGGCTTGGCTTCAGCAGGACGCCGGTACGGGAGGCACTTGGCCGCCTCGAAGCAAATGGCCTTGTGCTGACCAAGCCAGGCCGATCAACCATCGTTGCGCCCATCGATCCTCAGGCGATAAACGAGGCGATGAGCGTGGCTGCAGCCCTGCACGAGCTGGCGATGCGCACGGCAGTCGACCGTTTCGCCGAGGCCGACATCGCCCGGATGGTTGAAGCAAACCAGAAGTTCGCCGCGGCGATATCCGCCCAAGACGCCGTTGCCGCACTTGACGCGGACGACGAGTTCCACGCTGTCGCGATCGAGGTGTGCCACAACGAGCTGCTGTCATCCCACCTCGACCAGGTCATGCCCACGCTGCGGCGGGCGGAAAATCAGCGATTCGGTTCCATCCTCGGCCAGGAGTCCATTGATCAGCACAGGCGCATAGTGACGCACGTCCGGCAAGGCGAAGCCGAGCTCGCGGCCCGCGCGGTACGCGATAACTGGCAGACGTTGGCCATGGAACAGACGTCAACTGAATGAACAGCAGCCCCACCACGTAACCACCCAGCAACACAAAGGATCACTATGTCTTTGCAGGACTTTGACCGATACCCGCTCACCTTTGGCCCCAGCCCGGTGCACGAACTGTCGCGACTGACCAAACACCTGGGCGGCGCCAGCATCTGGGCCAAACGCGAGGACTGTAACAGCGGTCTCGCCTTCGGTGGCAACAAGACCCGCAAGCTGGAGTACCTGATTCCCGACGCCCTTGCGCAGGGCGCCGACACACTGGTGTCGATCGGAGGCATCCAGTCCAACCACACCCGCCAGGTTTCGGCCGTCGCCGCAAAACTGGGCTTGAAGGCGGTCGTCGTCCAGGAGGCCTGGGTCAACTGGCCCGATTCGGTCAACGACCGGGTCGGCAACATAATGCTCTCCCGCATCATGGGAGCGGATGTCCGGCTTTCCAGCGACGGCTTCGGCATCGGCTTCAAATCCAGCTGGGAGCAGGCCCTTGCCGATGTCGAGTCCGATGGCGGCAAGCCCTACGCTATTCCGGCCGGCGCCTCCGACCACCGGCTCGGCGGCCTGGGCTTCGCCAACTGGGCGCAGGAGGTCCAGCAGCAGGAGGACGAGCTCGGGATCTTCTTCGACACGGTCGTCATCTGCGCTGTTACCGGATCTACCCTTGCCGGCGCCATCGCCGGTTTCGCGGCACAGGACCGGCCGCGTCGGGTCATCGGCATCGATGCCTCGGCGAAGCTCGAAGCTACCAGAGAACAGGTTGCGCGCATCGCCCGCAACACGGCCGAGCTGATCGACCTCGGTCGCGAGCTGTGCGACGATGAGATCACGGTTCTCGAAGGGTGGGCGGGCGACTACTACGGCATCCCTGTCGACTCGACGAACGAAGCGATCTACCTGACCGGACGACTCGAGGGCGTCATCATCGACCCGGTGTACGAGGGCAAATCGATGGCCGGACTGATCGACCTGGTCTCGAGTGGCGATATCCCGAAGGACTCGAACGTCCTGTACGCGCACCTCGGCGGCCAGCCGGCGATCAACGCTTACAGCGCGGTCTATCACTAATCACCACACCGGGCATCAACCTTTCGAACCCGCGCACCCCATCATTCGCTCATTCGCAACTTCTCATGCTGCGACTCGAAGCGTCTAACCGACGACACCAGCCAAGGTAAGCAAGACAAATGCGATGACCACGATGACGACCCGCGCGTAATGCAGGCGATCCCACCGGCGCACCTGCTGCTTCCAATCGGCGGGAATGGCCCCTGCCGACCAGCTGGCCACCCTCGAATTAATCGGCACCAACAGGATGATCGACATCAATACGCTGATCACGAGCAGTCCCACCGCGGGGAGCACCATCCGCATCTGGGACTGCCCCCAGATCAGCATCATCCACAGGGCGGCGATCGCAACCGATCCCCCGTACCAGAACGGCATTACTCGGCCGAGAGCACGGGCGCCGTCAACGCGGGCTGCCACCGCCGCGTCTCGGGAGAGCCGGCCGCAGATCGGATTGACGAATAATGCCACCGCCAGCTCGACCCCGACCATCAGCCCGACGACGACCACCACGAGGGCGGCCACCACTGTCACCATTTTCCGCTCTCCTATCAGTGAAATAAATACTATCGTTGCTAACCTAGCTTCCTCCGCGCAATCTAGCAACGCTAGACTTCAGGAATGATCTCCACAACGGCAGCTTCACGACGGTTGCGGGAGCAAGCGGACAGACGTAAGCGCATCATCGAACACACCCGGGCGCTGGCCGAAGCCGAGGGGTGGGACAACGTGACCACGCGTCGGCTCGCTGAGGCAATCGAGTACAGCCAGCCTGTGCTCTACAGCCACTTCCCCGGCGGCAAGACAGAGATCATGAACGCTGTTGCCCTGCTGGGCTTCACAGAATTGGCAGCTGCGGCCACATCGGCAGCGGCGCAGCATGCAACCGATCGGCCCCGGCTCCTGGCTGTCATTACCGCCTACCTCGATTTCGCTGCCGCAAACCCAGCTGTGTACACGGCCATGTTCGCGCTACCGATCAGCGCGCGTTTCGCCAGCGAGCACTCCGATCACGAACTCCAGACCGCCTTCGCCAGCATCGTCACAGTCTTAGGCCAAGGCAGCACACCCCCGCGAGACGTCGAGACCGCGGCAGAACTGTTGTGGAGCTCGCTGCATGGCCTCGCGACACTGGAACGCGATGAGCGGCTCCGGCAGAGCGCGCACCACAGCCGCATCAAACGACTCGTCGACCTATTCGCGGAAGCGACCTAGTCGAAGAACCGGCACCCCCGGCATGGAACGATGGGGGCATGACGCCCAGCTCCACACCGCCGAGCAGGCACGACCTTGATCCGGCGAGCACCACAACGGCCGACCGTGACCTGTACCGCAGCCTCAGTAGCTACACCGCCAAGGGAGTCGGCGTCATTTCCGCAGTGTCGCGCGGTTGGGATTTCGCCGCCACAGTAACGGCGTATCTCTCGGTTTCCTACGATCCGCCCACGCTGTTGGTCAGCCTGTACCGGGACGGCCGGCTTGCCGAGGCGCTCGAGGAAGCTGGCGAGTGGGCACTGAGCATCGTGTCGGCGGAGCAGAAAGACGCGGTGCAGTGGCTTGCGGAACCTGGCAACCCGTTGCACGGGCTACTCAAGCCGGTGCCGCACTTTCGGCCTACGGATGGCGGACCGGTCGTGCTCAGCGGGTCATTGGCCTGGTACCAGGCCAGGACGGTTGCCGTGCATGAGGCGGCCACTCACCTGCTCTTTGTCGGCGAGGTAACGTCAATGGGCCAAGCCAAGGGGCCGGACTCTCGGGCGCTGGTTCGTTACGGTTCTGACTATCGGGCGTTTCAGTAGCGCCTCGAATCGTAGGTTGCTGCCCGTTAGCATGGCTGGATGCGTCAGCTCTTTCGTTTCGTTGCGGTCTTAGCGCTGCTCACATCCCTGTCTGGTTGCGATAGCGCAGCCGCGGCAGGTACGCAGGCAGTCGGGGCCTGGGGCGATACCGAGTCGGCGGGTCAGCCATCGCTGGTATTCGACAGCGACGGAAGTGTCTCCGGGTCCGACGGCTGCAATCGGCTGATGGGCAGGTGGACCGCGCACGGGGATACCGTGTCACTGGGCCGGCTAGCGTCGACAATGATGGCGTGCGAGGGCGTATACACCTGGCTCAATGCTGCCGCGTCTGGGCGGATCGATGGCGAGAAGCTGCACATTTTCGACGCATCCGGCGCCGAGATCGGCAGGCTTGAGCGCGGCTAGCCCCAGGAACGCGAGCTCCATGCAGGGTGGCGGCCAGGAACGCGAACGTTGTGCAGACTGGCGGCCAGGAACGCGGACGTTGCGCAGGACCGCGCGCGTATTCAGGCGCGGTTTGGCCTGCAGTACGCGGTTTGCGAAACCGTCCGGCGGCCAATTAAACCGTCCGAGGGCCAGTTACACCGAGGGCTCGTCGAAGAACCCGATCACGGCGTCGGCGAAGACCCGGTTGCCTCGGGCATTGGGGTGCACATCGTCCATCAACAGCGACCGCACCGTACCAGGTGCCTTGCGGAATGCCTTGTTCACGTTGACCACTGCAGCGCCGTGCGCCTGACTCCAGGCCAGCACATCCTGGGAGGCTGCGGTGCTGATCACCTTCCAGTTGCCATAGCCCGGGTTCTGCGAAATCCGCAGCGTCAGCAGGTCGGCGTCCCAGTACTTGTCGAGGGCCCGAGAGAGAGTCTGTTCGTCGGCGATTACGCCGTTCGGGGAGAAGTTATGCCCGTAATTGAAGACGACCAGGTCCGGTTGTGCGGGCTGGATCGTGGCGAGCCGCTGCAGCGGGTAGTCCGCACTGCTGCCGCCCTTGCTGCCATTCCAGATCGTGATGACCCGGTCCGCGTTGCCGTAAACCCGGGCGCCCGGCCGGTACCTGACCTTGTCGCCATCCCACATGCGCAGTTTCACGGTCGCGGAGGCCGCCAAAGATTTTGCCCACAGATCGACCCACTCGCCGTACTCGTCTCCGGTGGAATCGCCTAGGACACAGATCGTGATGTCGTCGGCTGAGTTCACAACAGACCGTACCGACTCCGGCGTGGACTTGATCGGCGTCATCGAACCGGTTTCGACGCTGCCGGCACCGGCCTGTGCCGACGCCTCGCCGCGGGTGACGAACACGGCAGCGATCAGTCCGAGGACCATGAGCAGTGAGAAGACGCCGAGCAGGACCTTCGAGGTCCTCGGAGCCGGAGCGGTGTTTCCCATGTCAGTCCCAGTTGGTGAATTCGGGTGATAGCCAGACGCAATATTAAACACACCGACGGCATCCGCCAACGCCGAATGCGGGGCCTATCTCGCCAGAAGCCCGGCAATCAGGCAAATTTGCTGGGGAATCGTTGTCACGTCGATATGTTCATGGGTCGCGTGCGCGCCACCGCCGCCCGGTCCGAGCCCGTCAAGCACCGCGCATCCGACAGCGGAAATGAAGTTTCCATCGCTGCCGCCGCCGACGGTGATGTCCTGAAGTTCGTAGCCCAGGCCAGTCGCCACCGCGCGGGCTTTGTCCCGCAGCACAACCGTTTTGTCGTTCACCACCATCGGAGGGCGGTTCCATCCGCCATCCCACAGCAACGCAACTCGCGGATCGCTCGACTGCAGCTTGGCGAATTCCGCATCGAGCCGCGCCATTTCGGCTGGATCGGTGAGCCGGATGTCGATACTGATCCGGGCTTCGGCGGCGACGACATTGGTGCCGGTTCCGCCGTTGAAAGTTCCGACGTTGATCGTGGTGCCAATTTCCGGGCGGGCGAGAGCGATCAGCTCGCCGACCAGCTTCGCGAGCGTATGCACGGCACTTGCGCCCTTTTCCGGCTCAAGTCCGGCATGTGCCGAAACGCCGCGGGCGGTGAGACCGAAGATGCCGACACCCTTGCGTCCGGTCTTCATCGTGCCGTTGATGCTGGCCTCGAGCACAAGGGCTCCGGATGCCGCCCGAGCCGTCTCCTCGATCAGCGATTGGGAGAACGGGCTGCCAACCTCTTCGTCACCGGTGAACAGAAATTCAACCGCAGCCGCCGGCACGTCGAGCGCCTTGCAGGCGGCGAGCGCCCACACGCCACACACCAGGCCGGACTTCATATCGAATATCCCCGGCGCGGTAATTTCGTTGCCGTGGCGCACGATTGGCCAGTTCGCCAGGGTGCCCTTGGGCCAGACTGTGTCGTAGTGACTGACCACCAGCATGGGTTCCGAGATGTCTTCAGCGTCGACGCCACCGTAAATCAGCCTCAGGACGTCTCCGTACGCACCGCCGTCGTAGCGCATCCGCACGGCGGCGTTGCCCAGTCGACGTTGCGCCAGATCCTCAACCTCGCTCAGCGCGGCGTGCAACCCGGTCTTGTCGGCGCTGAACGATTCGATCCGCACCAGCCGATCGATGTCGATCAGTACCTCATCCAGGTGTTGGGTAACCCAATCCCTGATGGCGGACATGTCGGGTACATCGATGGCGGAACTCACGAATTTTTCACTTACGCTTTCGTCGGCCAGGTTTGGCAGGTAGCTGGCCGACGTGCGGCCAGCCCCGGCAACCAGCCTAACGCCGATTACCCTCCCACCCCCGGCGGCCGTCACGACATCCGGTACGTCGATACGCTGCATCCACGTCTGAGCCGCCCTGCCAGGCGTCTGCCAGGCGTCTGCTCGTCGCAATGATCGGCGCGCTTTACGTTTTCAGCTTTGTGCCAACGAGTCGGAGATAATCCGCTCGAACTTGGTCAGTTGTTCGGAATCGTCCAGGGCGAACTTGAGGCGGGCGACGGTTTCCGTCAACACCTGCTTGAATTCTTGCTGCGGTGATACCGGGGCCCGCGCCAGCGGATAGGACACACACACCGCCATGCTCCATGACTTGTTCAGCTGCAAAGCGACACTCGACGAACCGACACCGGCCGTGCGTGCCTGCACACTGGAGAACACCCGAGTACCGGCGTTGTTACTGCGCAGCGCGTCGGCGGCCGACCCGCCGTCGGTCAAGAGAATTTTGGACCCGACCGACTTCGAGATCCGCAGCTCGTTCTCCGCATCGACGTTCAACAGGCACACCCGCCACGGGCCCCGACGGACCCATAACTGGACGGACTCCTCGGTTGCGTCTCGCAGCTGTCGAAGCGCCTCCCGGGCTGCATCATCTGAGTTGAGCACGAAGAATGACCCGAGCCCATAGGCTCCGGCCTCTCCCCTGGCCACCATATTGTGGTGTTCCAGGGATTGCAGGAGCCGATGCGCCGTCGACATCGACATCCTGGTGTGCGCACTGACCTCGGTTGCGGTGAGCGGCTTGACCCGAACCAGGTCGAGGATGGCGACACACTTATCCAGCACCCCGACAGTCGTCATCCGCTCAGCTCCTGACGGCTGGCAGCCCCCGGCTTGGCTGCTCGCCGGATGACGCGCTTGAAGATGATCGGTCCGACGATACCCGCAATGATCAGCAGCAGGAATGTCAGCGACAGCGGCTTAGTGACCAGCGGAGCGAAACTTCCGTTGGAGATCTGCAGCATCCGACGGAAGTTGTCCTCGATCATCGGTACCAGCACCAGTGCCAGGATTGCCGGGGCCAGCGGTATGTCTACCCGGTCCATCAAGTAACCGACGATGCCGAACACCCCCAGTGTCAGTAGGCCGACCAGGCTGAACTTGATCGAATACGTACCGACTCCCACCAGTACCAGGATGGCACCGAACAGGATCTCCGGTGGAATCTTCAGCAGCCGGACGAACACGCCAACAAGCGGCAGATTCAGCACGATCAGTGCGACGTTGCCGATGTACATGCTGGCGATGATCGTCCAGATCAGCGGCGACTCCTGCGTGAACAGCAGCGGCCCGGGCTGAAGGCCGTACATGATGAAGACGAACAAGAGCAGGGCCGTCGTCGCAGAACCTGGGATGCCGAGGCTGAACAGCGGGACCATGGCTCCGCCAACCCCGGCATTGTTCGCCGCCTCGGGTCCGGCCACACCTTCGATCGCGCCCTTGCCGAAACGTTCAGGGTGCTTGGCGATCTTCTTTTCCATGATGTAGGACATAAATGACGCCAGGGACGGCCCGACACCCGGCAGGACTCCGATGACGAATCCGAGGACAGATCCGCGGGACCACGGGCCGATCGACCGACGCCAGTCGTCGCGGGTCATCCACGGCCCGGGCTGCAACTTGATCGACCTCATGTCGGTGGCACCGACTTTGCCCGCCAGCTGGCTGATCGCCTCGGGCACAGCGAACAGCGCCATGGCGAAAATGGTGAAGTCGATGCCGTCGCGCAGGAAGTCGAAACCAAACGTCTGGCGCGGCAACCCGGTCTGGAAGTCGAGGCCGATCATGCCGACGGCCAGGCCGATCAGAATCGAGATCAGTGCCTTCAGCGACGAGCCCGACGACATGGACGACGCCAGCAGCAGCGCCATGGCCATCAGGAGGAAGTACTCGCTGGCGCCCAGCAGGGTAGCGATCTCGACAAAAACCGGCGACAAGAACGTCAGGCCGACAATCGCAAGCGTGCCGGCGATGAACGAGCCGATCGCCGCAGTGGCAAGCGCCGCCCGCGCCCGGCCCTGCCTGGCCATCTCATAACCGTCGAGGACGGTGACCGCGCTGGCAACCTCTCCGGGGGTCCTGATCAGGGTGGCTGTGATCGAGCTGCCATACATGGAGCCGTAGTAGACACCGCACAGCATGATCAGACCGTGCACCGGTTCCATCCCGAAGGAGACCGGGATGAGAATGGCAATCGCGCTGATCGGGCCGATGCCGGGCAGTACTCCAACAACGGTGCCGAGGAAAACACCGACCAGCGCGAACATCAGGCTGGTGGGCGATAGGGCAGCGGCAAAACCGCCGGCGAGCGACGAAATTATGTCCATGATGGTTCGCTCGTTTCAGCCGAGGATTCCGGGCGGGAGGAAGACGCCGAGCCCGTACTTGAATCCGAAGTACACGACCGCGGAGAAGGCGACTGCGAAGATGATGTTGCGCAACCACTTGTCTCGGGCATAGAGCGTCGTGACCGCGAACAGGAAGACAGCCGTGGCCACCAGGAACCCGACCGGGATCAGGATCAGCAAATAGGCGAAGAAGACCGCGAAGTACAGCAGCACCCGCAGACGACGCGCCGAGCTTGACTGCGCGTCGTCCCCGGCGACGGAGGCTTCGAGGGCTGCCTCCGCCTCGGCGGCGCTTTCGGCCACCGTTGGACGGTGACTCTCGGTCACCGAATTGCCGGTCGTCTCTGCGGTGGTGGCACTGCCGGCGGTTGCTTCAGCCGCCGCCGGCTGCCGTACTGGACGCAATGCCGACAGCGACAGCAGCACGCCCAATACGATCAGCCCGACGCCGACGATTCTCGGGAAGGTTGCCGGGTCGACCACGTCGTCGGTCGTTTCTACGAAGAACGTGTTGATGAAGTAGGCGAGTCCGACAGCGGCGACGACCCATCCGACGGTGAAGTCGGAACGGCGACTAACGTGAAGCGATTTCATCACGAGACCTAGTTGCCGATATCTGTCTTCTCGACGCCCTCGGCAACCGTCTGGCCTGCCTTGTCGATGTACGTCGCGAGCTCGTCACCGGTCTGAAACAACTCGGTCCACTGGTTGTTCTCGACCTGGGCTTGCCAGCCCTCGGTCTTGATCATCTTGGCCAGTGTGTCCTGCCAGAATTTGACTGCTTCCTCGGGCATATCCGGTGGTCCGTAGACGCCACGCCAGTTGCCAAGCGTCACGTCGTAACCCGACTCGATCGCCGTCGGTACTGAGTCCAGCGGAGCCTCCAGCGGCTCCTCACTGAACGTCATAATGGCCTGCAGGTCACCCGACTCGAGAACCCCCTGGAACTCGCTCAGGCCGGCGATGGCGACCGTGGCGTCCCCGTTGAGCAGGGCATTCGTCTGCTCGCCGCCGCCTTCATATGTGACGAAGTTCAGCTCGCCGGGGTCGATGCCAGCCGCTTCGGCGAACAGCGCGAACGGCAGCTGGTCGTCACCGGCGGCCGCGATCGCTACCCCCGCGGGGTCGTCCTTGAGCGCGCCGACCAGTGCCTCGACGCTGTTGATTTCGGAATCGGCCGGAGAGACGGTCACGAAGTTCTCAACGAACAGCGAGGCGACCAGGGTCACGTCTTTGAGACCGTAGTCGCACAGCCCGCGTTCCTCGACAGTTTGATTGGCCAGTGATGAAATCGCCAGCTGGTTGGCCTCCCCTGCGTGGTTGTTGACCATCTCCGTAAGCCAGGAACACCCGATACCGCCAGGCTGGTTCTGGACGGGGACGGGTACGTCGACCAGGTTCTCCTCCTCGAGCACCTGGGCCATGGCGCGTGCCGTGGTGTCCCAGCCCGACCCTGGCTCCGAGGGAGCCGTGATGTTGATCGGTTCATTGGGGTAGTTGCTGCCGGCCCCACCGGAACCGCCCGAGGTGCACCCGGATGCTGTCAGCGTTAGGCCAACCGCAGCAACTACGGCTGCGACCGATTGTGAAATCGTCTTTGATCTCATGATTTCCCCTCCAGTTTTCTTTATTCGGAAAGAATCTGTTCGTCGTGGTGGGACAAAAGCTCCTCGTCGTGTTCACCCGGTTTCGGGATGTCCATCCGTTTAGCCAGGCGCTCCCCGTTGAGCTCCAACGGCAGTAGCGGCACCCGAACTTCGGCGTCGGTGCCTTCGTATACCGGAGTGAACGCCCCACTGGCGGACAGGTGCGGGTCGTCGAGCAGCTGATCGGGCCGGTTGACCCTGGCGCATGGCAATCCGGAGCGTTCGCACCGATGTTCGATCTCGTCGACCTCGAAATGCTGCAACTGAGTCTGTAACCGTCGGTGGATGTAGTCTCGGTTCTCGACCCGGCCGGTATTGTCGGTCAGCGCTACGTCCTCGAGCAGGTCCAGCAGCGAAAATTCGCGACACAATGCGGCCCACTGGGTGTCGCTGACGGCGGCCACGAACACCATCTCATCGCTCTTGGAGCGGAAGATGTCGTAGATCGCCCAGGATGCCAGGCGGGCAGGCATCGGCTTGACTACCTCGCCGGTCATTTCCGACTGCACCATATGGTTGCCCACCAGGAACGCGGTGTTCTCGAACAGCGCGCTGGTGATGTGGGCGGGCTCCGGGTTGTCCTTGTTTTTCAACAAAGACGAGATGACGCCGATGACGCCGAACATGCCGCCCATAATGTCGTTGACCGAGGCGCCCACTCGCAGTGGCTGTCCGGGCGGGCCGGTCATGTAGGCCAGTCCACCGAGCATCTGGACAACCTCGTCGAGCGCCGATCGGTCGCCGTAAGGCCCACTCAAAAAGCCCTTCAGTGAGCAATAGATGATGGTGGGATTGAACTGTTTGACGTCATTGAACCCGAGGCCGTACTGGTCCATCTTCCCGGGACGGAAGTTCTCGATCACCACCTGGGCCGACTCCGCCAGTTCGACGATCTGGGCGTAGTCGCCCGGGTCGGCGATGTCGAGCTGCACACTTTTCTTGTTCCGATTGAACGTTGCGAACAATCCACTGCCCGAACCGGGCAGGTAACGGGTCTTGTCGCCCCTGCCACGCGGTTCGACCTTGATCACCTCGGCGCCGAGGTCGGCAAGAATCAAGCCACAGCTGGGCCCCATCACCATGTGAGAGAACTCAATGACCCGGACGCCGGTCAACGGCAATGTCATCGGCTTGCCCTGCCAATGGGGGCCGGTTCGGGAACCGCTGGAATGGTCGACAGTTTGGAGCTGAGCGGGTGGCCGATCGCCCTGGTCAGCGTCGGCCTGATCCCGGCAAGCTTCTCGGTGTCGATACCGGTGGAATACCCCTCACGGTGCAGCAAGTGGATCAGGTCGTCGGATCCGATGTTGCCAGCAGCTCCTGGCGCGAACGGACAGCCGCCCAGCCCGCCGAGCGTGGCATCGAACCGGGTGATACCCATCTCGAGAGTGGTCACGACGTTGGCTATCCCGAAATTGTAGGTGTCGTGCAGATGGACGGTGATGGGCATATCGGGGAATGCCTGCTGCACCGCTTTCGTCCCGGTGCGGACCATCCTCGGATTGGCATTGCCGATCGTGTCGGCTACCCCGACTCCCGCCGCACCTTCAGCGACCAGCGGTTCCAGGATGCTGACCAGGTTCTGCGGAGGCGTAGGACCGTCGATCGGGCAGATAAAGCTGACGGCGGTGCCGACCTCGAACGCCACGTTGTTGGCTTTTAGCACCTGGATCGCAGCCAGCAGGCGGTCACCGGCCTGGGCAATGGACGAGTCCGAGTTGGACCGGGAGTGGCCTTCACTGGCCGATATGACGAGCTTCACCTGAAGGGCACCGGCATCGACGGCTCGCTGAGCGCCCTTGGCATTGAACACCAGTGAGTAAAGGGTGACACCCTCGTCCTCCAGCGAGCCGAGCTCGCGGTAGAGCTCGGCGGTGTCGGCCATCTGTGGAACCTTTTTGGGATTGACGAACGAACCAATCTCCAGATGCCGGAAGCCGGCGTCAACGAGGGCACGGGCGATCTCGACCTTCAGGGCAGTCGGCACCACTCGGTCTTCGATCTGGAGACCGTCTCGAAGGGTCGTGTCAATAACGGTGATGCTCTCAGTAATAGGAATCGACATTGATTCACTCGCACCGATCTCCCAATATATGGGATCGCTGACCAAGCAGACATTAAAACGAAATTTGCAACTAAATTAGCCCGGACCAGTAATAAGTGTCAATGGTTTGCCGAGAATATGTACCGTTTCGAAAGCCAGCACGAGAGCATTTGCCACTATATGAGAACTTCCGGTTTATCTACCCATCCAGGGTGGCCTTGACGACGAATCCCTGGCACTCACCAGCGTCGTCGATTAGCGAGCGATCGTCGGCGAGGTGTCCTGCCGGTTCACAACAGCCGGTTCACAACAGCAACCGGCTCCGGCCCTGCACCCCCAGTGTGGAATTCCGGGAGTTGTGTGCACAAAGTGGAGGAAAGCGCGTGCCGTTTGCCGGTCGTAAAGACGAACTGGAGCGGATCCTTGCGCTCGCGGCGGCACCGCGAGAGGGAACGCTACTCATTGAGGGGGCAGCAGGCAATGGCAAATCTGCGCTGCTGGCCGAGGTGGCTCGCCGGCTGGTTCCGGCGCACACCGTATACCTGAGCGGCGGATCGATGGGGACCGGACCGCTTTCCGGGATCTCAATGCTTGCCGACAAGCTATCTGCCGCGCGGGTAAAGAACCTTCTCGTTGCGCAGTTGACGGCGCCACTCGCCTCGGCCGGATCGGCCGCCGGAGGCGGTCCCACTGGCGATGCCGGAGGCGATGCCACAGGCAATACCGCAGGGCCGGCGCGATCGGTCGACGAAGGCGATGCCCATGGCTCAGTTGTGGCGGCAACTCTTCGCCGCGCGCTGCGGCGTTCCGAGCTGCCGCCGACCTGCCTCCTGGTCGATGACGCCGATCAGCTGGATCCGGATAGTCAGGCGGCTCTGGGGTACTTGTGCCGCCGGCCGCAAGGTATCGGCTTGCGGATGGTTCTCGCCGTCCGGCAGGCAGCGCCGGCCAGCCCGTTCGCCGGACTTCCAGTGATCCACCTGAACGAGCTTGATCTGGACGAATCAACAGAATTCGCAACAGCATTGGCGGGCCCATCCGCCGACCCAGTGACGATGCGAGAGGTGGCCGGCGTAGGCCAGAGGCGTCCTCAGGCCATCAGGGAGATCGTCGGCCGGCTCGGCTCCGCTCAGCGTTCTGGGCGCGAGGCCCTGACATTCCCGCTCAGGCTTGGACCAACCACCATCCGGCACGTCGATTCGCTGCTTGCGCAGCTAAGCCGACCTGCCAGACGTCTGCTCGTCGCCCTGTCGACGACGCACTCCGTAGACCTCCGAATCGTGAAACGGCTGGCCGATGCGGAATCAGCGGACCTGGATGAGTTGCTGAGCAGCGACCTGGCTATTCGCAACGGCGAACGGGTGGAGGTCAGCAGTCCGCTCGTGCGGTCAGCGGTCTACTGGCAGCTACCTGCCGCGGACCGCTTGCGCATGCACCTGACGATGTTCAACCTCTCCCGCGGTATCGCTCCGGCGGCGGCGGTGTGGCATCTGAGCTTCGTCCACTGCGCGAATGGCACGGCGCACGAGCTGTTGGACGCAGGGATATCGCTGGCCGGAGGTGGGCTGGTCAGCGCCGGCATCGAAAGCGTTGAACGCGCACTCAGCCTGCGCACCGCTGTGCAAGACCTCGCACAACCGCTTGCCCAATTCGCGCAGGCTATGTTTGCCCGGGGCGAGTTTGGCTACGCGGCCAGGTACATCCATTTTGCGCGGGGCATGACGAGCAACCCGACTGCCCGCCTGCGGCTCGCCGCGCTGACCGTTCAGTTGGAGTACACCGGATCGCAGATCCTTCGGCGCGAGATGATCGAAGAGCCGGTTGCCGAGTACGGAGCGATGGATCCGGATGGCGCGGCGTCCCTGTTGTTTATAGCCGCGAATTACTACGCCAGCGATTGGGACCTGGAAACCAGCCGCCGCCTGTTGGCCCGGGCTGTGCAGTTCTCCCCCGTCACGGCGCAGACATCGCTCCTTGGCCAGATCGTGAACTGCTTTGTAGCCGGGTTGGACGGCGACCCGGCACCCGCGCGCCGGATGTACGAAACCCTGACCCGGGACGGATTGGCAGACATCCCGGATTCGATCCTGATCATTCTTGGCCACAGCCTGAGCTATGCGGACTGCTACGGTATGGCCCGCGACATCTTCGCCGTCGTGCAATCGCGGCACTACTCCGATATCTCAGTATGGGCGCGAATCAGCAAGTATCGACTTGCCGAGAGCGAAGTCCGGGCCGGCAGCCTTCATCAGGCGGAGGAGGCGACTTCCGCAATCGTCGCTGCACCGCACCGCCAATGGATCTATCCGGTACTGCATCGAATGCTTGCGTCATGGTGCCACCAGGCACCAGGGAAGCAGGAACCCGCTGTCGCCGACCCAGCCCATGATCTCGACGAAGAAACCCCGACCGCCACAGCCACCGAGTTCTGGGCGCATCGCGGCCGTTTTGCCCTGCAGCGCGGTGATAACACTGAGGCGTTCCAGTGCCTGTCCCGCGCCCGCCAGCTTGGTGGCGACCTTCCGATATCCATCACTTTGCGCTACCTGGGCGATCTGGTGGAGGTCCTGGTGTCGCTCGGCCGCCAAGATGTGGCCGGGCAGGTGCTCCGTGAGTGCCGGACCCGAGTAGGTACGCGACCCTCACGCCCAGGCAGGTTGGTGATTGCAAGATGCACAGCCCTGCTCGCCGACGGGGATCGTTCACTGTCTCTATTCAAAGCCGCTCTGGATTCATTTCGCCCCGAGGACAGCGATTTCGACCGCGCCAGAACATTCAGCTGCTTCAGCCGCAGGCTACTGAGCCTCGGGTATCTGGCAGAAGCTCGCAAGGCCGGATCGATGGCGCAGCTGATCTATACCGAGCTGGGAGCGGCCGGTTGGGCGGACCATGCCGCGGCGCTCGTCGACGCCGCCTGGGAGACACCGAGTGATCCGACCCGACGGCTGCTCGATCGGCTCGACGAGGCCGAACGGTTGATCGCCAACAGGGCGATAGCCGGGCACCGGAACAAACAGATCGCAGACGACCTGTTCGTGTCGGTGCGCACCGTCGAGTCGAAGCTGACCACTATCTATCGGAAGCTCGGGGTCGCGTCTCGGGCTCAGCTGAACGTGCTGTTCGCACGACAGGCAGGCAGGGAGTAGACCGGCAACCGGGCGCGAATGCCGCGGGCCGCAGCCCGATCGAACGGCAACTAGACGCGGATGCGACGACCTGCCCTGGCGGAGAAATCATCCAGCGCCTGCAGTACCTCGCGGCATTCCCAGGTACGGTTCCTCGCTTGTTTACTTGTCGCGACCAGGATCCCGGCATCAGCCAGCTGGGTTATTGCTCGCTGAGCAGCCACCCAGCTCACTCCCAAATGACTCGCCACCCACGACGTGTTGATCACCGGCTGAGTGATGACGGCGTCGCCCAGCCGCCACACCGCTGCGTCCCTGCGCGCCGTGATGCGCGTCCTTAAGATTGCTCGAATATCGGCCAACTCATCAACGAGCAGCCGCCCATTGGCGATTGATGCGAAGACAGCGTCGTTCGTACAACTGACAATGGGTTTCGGATCGCCTTCCCGAAAGCGCATGAGGGCATCGAAATACTGGTCGGTCTCGGTCAAGAGGCCGGCGGAGACCGGGACCGTCACCCGCTGCGTCAACTCCTTCTGGCGCAGCATCGCCTGCATCAATGCCCTACCGGTCCGGCCATTACCGTCGGTGAACGGGTGAATTGTCTCGAACTGGGCGTGAGCAATTGCCGTCTGCGGAAGTACCGGGATGTCTTCTCGTGCAATGAATCCGACCAAGTCTCTGATCGAATCGCGTACCCGGGAGTGGTGCGGGGGCACGAACATCGCCTGGTGTGGACCGACACCCGTGCCGCCGATCCACACTTGTTGCTGCCGAAACTGCCCAGCCGTGTCCGGCTGCGTCCCGGCGAGCAGAGCGCGGTGCATCTCCAGAATCGACGACTCATCGATCTTCTCGGACAGCTCGTTCGCGGCCTGCATCGCACGAACATTGCTCGCGACGATGCTGGCATTCCTGCTGCTGCGCTCACCCAATTCGGCCAAGGCAAGCTGCCGAGCTCCGACCGTGAGATTCTCGATCTGCGATGACGCTGCCGACTCACTACGCAAGAGAACCGCTGCCATAGGGGCAATCTCTTCGCCGTGGTTGCCCAGCCGAGCGGACGAGTACTCATCAAAGCGAACAATCTGTGCAGCCGCGTCCTCTGATTCGGCGAGGAGTTCAGTCGGTAGCCTCGGATCCTGGTCGGCGATCGGCGGCGCGATGGCAGCACTGTAGTCCCCTAGATGTTTCCTGCGCCGGGTCCTCGAAATTGCGCCGGCGTCCGGTATTTGCCAGGGTTGCGATTCCCAACCCACGGCAGGCCAGGACGCAGCCGTCCGATCGTTCAACATCACTCAACTTTATCAAACGTTAGTTGGCTATCGTTTGATAAGCGAATGGAAAGGCCATCAGTCTGCTTATCAAACGTTAGGTGACTAACGTTTGATAAGCCGGGGAATGGCCATCACGTCCGCTCCCCTGCTTGAACTTCCCGCGACTGCTTCCCGCGCCGGCAATCGACCCGTCCCGCGCCAGCTGCTGCCCGCGCTGCCTAGCGCACCGGTGCCCCGGGCCCAAGGTCGATGCCGAGCAGGTACCAAACGGCGAACAACAGGCACCAGACCACGAGCATCACGATGACGAGCGGCAAGGTAAACGACAGCAGCGTGCCGATGCCGGCGTTCTTCTTGTAACGCTGCAGGAAGCCGAGTGCCATCACGAAGTAAGGGCTCATCGGGGTGATGGCGTTGGTGCAGGAATCCGCGATCCGGTACACGGCCTGGGTCGTCTCCGGCGAGATGTCCAGGTACATCAGCATCGGCACGATCACCGGGGCGACGAGCGCCCACTGTGCGGAGCCGCTGGTCACCACGAGATTGATCAAGGTGACCATCACGATCACGCCGGCCAGGATCAGCAACGGATGCGCGTTCAGGCTCTGCAGCGTCTCCGAGCCGTGCACCGCGAGCACAGTGGAAAGGCCGGTCCATTTGAAGTAGCCGAGGAACTGCGAAATCGCGAAGAACAGCACCAGGATCGGCGCTAGGGTCCGAAGGCCGTCGGCCATCATGGCGGGGACTTCCCTGGCACTGGTCAGGGTGCCGGCGGTCTTGCCGTAGACATAGCCCAGCAGGGTGAACATGATGCCGAGGATGAAGGCCACGCCGGAGAACAACGTCGACTGCACGATCGCGCCGTCCTCGCCGCGCAGCGGAGAGTTGCCCGGGATCATCGCCAGGACGATGACCGCAATGAATGCCAGGAATACGATCAGGACGTTCCGCAGACCGCGCAGTTCCTCTGGCTTCATGGTCAGGTCACCGAGATCCTCCGCGCCGTCATCCGCACCCGGCGCGTCCGCATCTGCGCCGGCATCCGGCCGGCGGGCGAGCACGAACTCGACGACGAGGGTGATGGCGATGGACAGCACGACGGACGATGCGAGCGAGAAGAAGTAGTTCGCCAGCGGCGAGACCACGTAGCCGGCGTCAACTGTCTGCGCGGCGGCGGTGGTCAGGCCGGAAAGCAGCACGTCGGTCGTGGTGATCAACGGGCTGGCGTCGTATCCGGCCGAGATCGACACAAAGGCGACGACGACTCCAATGACAGGACTCTTGCCGACGGCCTTGAACAGCAGGGCGCCCAACGGGATCAGCACGATGTACGCGGCGTCACCGGCGATGTGCGACACCGTGCCGGCAAAGGCCAGCGCAAGCGTGACATAGGGAGTGGGCACCTTGACCACGGTGGAACGCAGTAGCGCCTTCAGCATCCCGGTGTGCTCGGCGACGGCAACTCCCAGCAATACCGTGACAATGGTGGCCAGCGGGGCGAACCCGGCGAAGTTGTCCAACGCCGATTCGAAGATCATCTTGATGCCCTCGCCGGAGAGCAGATTCTTGACCACGACTTCTTTGCCATCGGTCGGGTTGATTGCGCTGGCATTGAGCGAACTGAGCAGCCAGCTGATCAGGGCCAGGATGCCGGAGAGAATCCAGAACAGCCAAAATGGATGGGGAAGTTTGTTGCCGGCGA
Source organism: Saxibacter everestensis (assembly GCF_025787225.1). Taxonomy (NCBI): domain Bacteria; kingdom Bacillati; phylum Actinomycetota; class Actinomycetes; order Micrococcales; family Brevibacteriaceae; genus Saxibacter; species Saxibacter everestensis. The sequence goes on along the minus strand of NZ_CP090958.1, from coordinate 1,050 downwards.
TTTCGATGCCGCGGAGGACTTTGAAGAAGCCCTTCATTCCACCGGACAGTTGGTCGGCATCGCGGGTATCGGGTGCGGACGCGTTGGAGCGCTCATACATCGGGGACTCTCCTGCGGGGTTTGGAACGGGTGCCTACGCAGTAAATGCAGGGCCAGTCTTGCATATCGAGCGGATCGGTCTCAGGAGAAGCCCGCGAGCTGTTTCGCTTAGTTCGTGAACTCCGGTAGCCGGGTGCCCACCTGAAACATGTGCTCGATTGCCGCGACAGCACGAGCGGCTGCCGCTCCGTCGCCATAGGGATTCACCGCATTGGCCATTCGATCGAAGTGGTCCTCATCGTGGATTAAGCGTTCAGCTTCACCAACAATTCGTTCTTCATCGGTACCGATCAAGCGGACGGTGCCCGCCGCCACGGCTTCCGGCCGCTCGGTGTTCTCCCGCATTACAAGCACAGGCTTTCCAAGGCTCGGCGCTTCCTCCTGCACGCCACCTGAATCTGTCAGGACGATTCGCGCAAGCGACAGCAGCCGGGTGAACTCCCCATAGCCGAGAGGCTCGGTAACCGTAACGTTCTGAAGACCAACGAGGTGAGGCAGCACAGTTTCCCGCATGAGAGGGTTGCGATGAGCGGGAAAAATTATCCAATGGCCCGGATTGTTCCGTGCAATTCGGCCGAGGGCGCGGCCGATATTCTGCATCGAGTTTCCAAGGTTTTCTCGTCGATGAGTGGTAACCAGCAGGACTGGCTTACCGGATGAGGAGATCATTTCCAGCCGAGGATCCACGAACGGCTCGTTCTTTGCAACCGTCATAAGTAGCGCGTCGATCACGGTGTTACCAGTGACCGCGATGTCGACAGCGTTCACGCCCTCGTTCAGTAGATTCTGCTTCGACGTATCCGTGGGAGCGAGATGAAGAGTCGTCACCTGGCTTGTCAGCCTTCGGTTTGCTTCCTCGGGAAACGGCGATGCGATGTTGCCAGAGCGCAATCCAGCCTCCAGGTGGATGACCGGGATCTTCCGATTGAACGCGGAAATGGCGGCACCCAT